>WRMS01000021.1 GCA_009777025.1 Clostridiales bacterium
CCGCTTCGGCGACCGCCACCGCGACTTTTTCCGCCATCGCTATCCCAAGCGCCTCTCCGACTGTCCCGGATCCGCTCTCTTCCGCGGCTTCGATAAAGGCTTCAACGGCAGCCTCATCCGCTGCAATCATCGCCTCCGCGCTTCCTTCCATAGCATCCGCAGGCTCATCCTTTATCAGTTTGGGTAAATCGATCGCTTCCTTAACGCTTAAGCTGATGCGTCTTCTCTCCAGATCGATTTCCAATATCTTTACGGGAACCTCCATGCCTTCAACCAATACGTCTTCTACCTTATTGACGCGAAATCTCGCCAATTGAGAGATGTGCGCCAAGCCTTCCAGGCTTGGTTCCAATTGAATGAACGCGCCAAAAGAAGCGCCACGCATCACTTTCCCTGTATAAATACTACCGACCTGGTACTTATCTGAAGCCAGATCCCATGGATTGGGGATCAGTTTCTTCAAACTGAGGGAAACTTTTTCTTTGTCTTTATCCACCTTCAGAACGTAGACTTCTATTTCGTCATTGATGGATACCACGTCAGAAGGTTTGCCAACCTTACCCCATCCCATTTCCGAAACATGCAGAAGACCATCACAGCCGCCAATATCCACGAAGGCGCCAAAATCAGTCAGTCGTTTGACGACGCCTTTTCGGGTCTGTCCCTCTTCTACACTGCTCCAAAAGCTTTCTTTCATCTTTTGGTATTCTTCTTCCAGCAGTACTTTGCGGGAGAGTATCACTTTTCGACTGGAACGGTTCAGTTCCAATACTTTGAAGTTCAGGGTCTTGTTCAGATACTCGTTCAGATCTTTCACAAATCCCCGTTCAACATGGGAAGCGGGTACAAAGCCACGCATACCGACGTCTACCAGCAAGCCGCCTTTGACAACGTCGATAACCATCGCTTCAATCGGTTCCCCTGTCTTAAACAACTCTTCCAGGAGATTGATTTTCTCTTCAAACAAGGCATTTTTGCGGGAAAGAATAAAGTTCCCATCCCGATCCGTCTTCACGATCTCCACTTGGATCTCGTCGCCTACGCTGACAACGGAAAAAGGATCCACCTTGGTAAAAGCCAGTTCAAAGACAGGGATAATGCCTTCCGATTTATAGCCGATATCGACCAACACTTCGTCGGAAGAAATTTTCACTACGGTTCCCTTAATCAAATCACCGGGATGGAACTCAAGAAAAGTGATTTCCGCTTCAGAAAAGCGCGATTCGGCATCTTCATCCGACTCGATCTCCTCCTCCGCTTCCGGCTCGCTTTCCTCCTGCAACGCAGTTTCCGCTTCGGCTTCCTCCTCCAGGGCATCCTTTGCCTCGGTTTCATCCTGCAGCTCGGCCACTGTTTCCGGTTCAGCCTCTTCTGCCGCCGCTACCTCCGGCTCAGCCTCATCCTCTTGTACAGATTCCTGCTCAGACGCATCCTGATGCAAAACTTCCGCCTCGGTTTCCTCCTGCAACGCAGTTTCCTGCAAAGCCTCATCCTGTAATGCAGATTCCGGCTGACAATCCATTTGCACTACAGCTTCCAGTTCCTGGAACACCTCTTGTTCCATTTCTTGATCCACATCTTTGAACTCTTCCATCATGTCAACAACCTCCTTGATTATCCACTCGGGAGTAGAAGCCCCCGCTGTGATACCAACTGATCCGGCCCCCTCAAGCCATTTGACATCCATATCGTTGACTGTCTCGATCCAATAGGTCCTCTCTGTGATCCTTTTGCAATATTCGGTTAGATTATCCGTATTTGCGCTATTCTTCCCTCCAATCACCAACATTACGTCAACATGGGCCGCCAATTTTCCCGCTACATCCCTGCGTTCTCTTGTCACCTTACACAAGGAGTCGATCACCTGAGGCCGGTAACCCTTATCTATAAGCCAATCCGTTAACCCTTTGAAAGCATCCGGATCCGCAGTCGTTTGTGCCATGACAGCCAATTTCTCCGGTAAAACCCGGTTTTCCAGCTCGGTGGTATACTCCCTTACAACCAGACAATCTTCGCCAAGCCATTCGCTGTAGCCGGTCACTTCTGTATGTCCCTTATCACCATAAATAAGAAGATAATAGCCTTTATCACGGGCTTCGATAGCCCTTTGCAGCGACTGCTGTACAAAGGGGCATACCGCGTCAAGGATGGTACTGTTTTTCTCTCTTACTATATCATAAATCAACGGTCCTTTTCCATGACTGGGAAAAATAAATATACTATTGTTATCTACTAAACGATCTACCTCCCGATCCTCTATTTCCGTGATTCCCAAGGCGGACAAATAGGCGGATACCTGCCGGTTGTGCACCAACTGCCCGGACACATAGATATTCTTGTTTTTTTCTTCTTCCGCCGCTTTTCGCGCCATATCCAAGGCACGCTTCACGCCGTAGCACATTCCCGCGTTCTCTGCAAGAAAAACCTGCAACGGATCTCGTCTTGTTTTTTTTTCGCTGATCAAGCTTTCCTCCTGTTTTGTTCTCAGCGGAACTCTTTATCTGCTTTCAAATTCTCAAGGCTTTGCCTGAATGTCTCCGACATCGTCTGAAATAAAGCCGAATTTGCCTTCTTGTCATGATACATGGAAAGATCCAGCGGTTTTCCGAAGGTGATCCGGATCTTCTGCCAGATCGAACTGGGGAATGTCTTCTGCGTATTCTCGAACAACACAGGGACTACCGTTGCTTTTGTATGGTGGGCAAAAAGGGAAGCGCCTGCCTTGAAGGGCATTAGTTCGCCGGTTTTGCTCCGGCTGCCTTCGGGAAATATCGTCAGAATATGCCCTTCCTCCAACACTTTCAAGGCTGTCCGTATGGCTTTGCGGTCCACAGTATCGCGCGCAACAGGGAAAACGCATATATGCTTAAACAGCAATCTGAGCGGCGGAATCTGAAACAGTTCAGCCTTTGCCATAAAATAAGCGCGCCTTCGGATCAGGCAATAGAGAAACACCGGATCCCAACTGCTGATATGATTGGCAATAATGACCACCGGCCCGTTTGCCGGGATATGCTCCCTCCCATAAATCTTAACCCTATTAAATAATCTGAGAAAGGACAAAACGATATAGGGCGCAAAGATACGGGAAAAAAACTGATAAAACATGCCAGATTACCTCGGGTTTGTATTTTGTGTGCCTCTTTGCCGCGAGCGCTATACTCCCTTGGCGGCCAGAACCATCTCCACTGCGGCTTCTACCGCTTCACAAAAGCTGAGCGTCGTCGTATCCAAAACGACGCTGTCCTCCGCCTTTCGCAACGGGCTGTGTATCCGGCGCATATCTTCTTCGTCGCGTTTTTGGATATCAATGGCAATATCTTCCAGGGATCGTTCTGTATCCTTACCTTCCCTTTCTTTTTTTCGCCGCTTTGCCCTCTCCTCCACGGATGCCGTCAAATAGATTTTGCACTCTGCATCAGGCAATACAACCGTACCGATATCTCTGCCGTCCATGACCACATTTTGACTTTCCGCCATCTTTCGCTGGATATCAACCAAGGCTTCTCTGACGCCGGCTACGGCCGATACCTGTGAAACCGCGGCATTTACTTGCCGGCTTCGAATTTCTTCCGTTAGGTTTTCTCCTTGACAGTATACCATCTGTATGGGCCCGGATTCGTCATGGACAAAGCGGATATCCGCGTTTCTTGCTAATCGGGTCAGCGCTTCTTCGTCTTCAAGGCGAATCGCTTCGTGCAAGGCAAGCCAGGTTACTGCCCTATACATCGCGCCGGTATCAATATGAATGTAGCCCAGCTTCTCCGCGATGGCTTTTGCGACTGTGCTTTTGCCCGCGCCTGCCGGTCCGTCGATGCTTACCTGGATACGGATCCCTCCTTAGCCAGGAAATCCGGCGCAACACGATGGCCCAGCCCGATGCCTACTTCATTCAGATGAAGAAGGCCGATGCCGAGAAACAGGCAAACCGCGATATGGTCTCCGCCCCGGGCAATGGCAAGTTTGCCGCCTACATTCAAGCCAAAAGCTTTGCTCAGAAGCTGTCCTAACGCTTCCTTCGTCGCTCCGGCTACGGCGCCTTCGTCGTAATGATTCTCTTTGATCACGCCTTCCCGCTTTGCTGCGACAATCGCCCGTTCGATAATTTTCTTCGCGGACATGGCAAAATCACCGCCGTAATCCACCGCGACTGCCCGGATACCGATAGACGCCAGTTCCTTCTTTTGCGCTTGCTCTTCTTCTCTTGTGTCCGTCAAGGCTAGTTGGATTGCTGCCGATGCGATCTTCTTCGAACCATATTCCATTCGCGCGCCTGCCTTAGTGCCTTTTGTTTGCTTATATTACCATTTTTAATCATAAAATGCAAGGATTACACAGGCAAGCACGCCGCCCGCCACCTACTGAGTGCGTCTAGTCATGACCTTAAGCCAGAGGGATAGCATCCAGCAGGCACGGCGCTATCCCTCTGCCCATATCATAGGTCCTGAATAGGCACACCTACTGCGTCGGCACTGAATGGTACTCTTGCGTAGAGCGCTTAAGCCGCGCAACTTCCGCCGGTTCCAGCCGCCTGTATTCGCCGGGGGATAAGCCTTTCAACGTGAGAAAACCCATCCGGGTCCGGCACAGATAGATCACCGGTAATCCGAGGGCTTCGCACATTCGCCTTACCTGGCGGTTCCTGCCTTCGGTAATCGTGAGAAAAAAGCGGCTGGCTTCCGCGCCGGCATGCACTGTCTTTACTTTCGCCGGCTTGGTCATGCCGTCTTCCAACCGAATCCCTTTCCGGAAGCGTTCGATTTTTTCCCCGCTGAGAAAACCGCCGGCTTCCACAAGATACGTTTTGGGAACGGCATAGCCCGGATGTGTCAGCCTGTTTGCCAACCCTCCGTCGTTGGTTAGCAGCAACAATCCTTCTGTTAAGTAGTCCAGGCGCCCGACAGGAAAAAGCCTTTCTTTGCCCGGCAGACAATCCAGCACAGTCTTTCTGCCTTGCGGGTCGTCACAGGTAGACACAACACCGGCGGGTTTATAAAGCAAAAAATAACATAACTCTCGCTTTGCTATTACACGCTTGCCCTTCACATGAACCAGATCCTTATCCGGATCAAGTAAGACGCCCATTCGCGTAACCGGCTTGTGATTGACCGTCACTTTGCCTTCCCGGATCAGTTCCTCCGCTCGCCGCCGGGAAGCTATACCGCAGCGGGCAATATATTTATGCAATCGTTCCAAAACGCCTGACCTCTTTTTCTCTTGCATTTGAACAGCTATAGGGCGGGCTAGTTTTCTGCTTCGCTAGTATCCGCTTCGCTGGTATCCGCCTCGCCGATATCCGCTTCACCGGTATCCGCTTCGTTCCTATCTGGAAGCTGCGGTAAATCCTTCAACGACGTCAGGCCAAAATACTTCAGAAAATCGGTTGTTGTTTCAAACAGGATCGGCTTTCCCGGTACATTCTTGCGCCCCGCTTCCCGAATAAGCCCTCTATCCAATAGGGTATTGACGGAGGAATCACAATTCACGCCCCGGATTTCTTCCATCTCCCCTCTCGTGATCGGCTGTCTGTAGGCGATGATGGATAATACTTCCAAAGACGCCTGCGAAAGGCTGGAGAGTTTCGGTTTTACCAGTTTCTCGATATAGGGCGCGTGTCTGGGAAAAGTTGAAAACATCCATCCACCGGCGATTTCGCAGATTTCAAAACCCCGGCCTTGCTGAAGATAATCTTGCTGCAGCTGATCCAGCGTTTCCAGGATATCCTCAGACTCATATCCGGTGATTTCGACCAGGGCCGCCAAAGTAAGCGGCTCGCTGGAACAAAGAAATAAGGCTTCCAGTAGTTCCTTAATTTCCTGTTGGTACAAAATCAAATCCCGGCCCCCTCCTTTTCCGGCGCATGGATTGCACTGACAAAAATATCGCCGAATAATTTCTTCTGGCGAACCCAAACAAGCCCTTTCGATAGCAGCTCAAGAAGCGCGAGAAAGGTCGTAACGGCTTCCATCGTATCCGCACACGCGTCGAATAGCTGCATAAAGCGAATCCCGCCTGGCTGCCGGGAAAGGTTTTGCATCAAATAGGCCATTTTACTGTTCACGCTCATAACGTCTCTTCGAACGGTGATCACCTGCCCCCGCGCAGACATCAGACGCATCACTTCCTGGAAAGAACGGCACAAATCCTCTGCTTTCAGACTGCCCACCGGATTGGGCTGAGGGAATAAAGAAAACAGATGGCCCTCGTTTACTTCCCTAAAATAGATTTTCGTTCTGCTGCTTTCCATTTTTTGCAGTTCCTGCGCATTTTCTTTATAGAGCCGATACGCCAGGAGTTTTTCTACCAACTCATCTCTCGGATCTTCCGCATTGTCGTCGGATTCCTCCTCCGGCGCCCGCTGAGGCAAGAGCATTTTCGCTTTAATGACCAACAAAGTACCGGCCATTACCAGGAATTCCCCGGAAAGGTTCAGATCGATTTCCTCCGCTTTTCTCAGGTAATCCATATACTGGCCGGTGATAAAGGCAATGGGAATATCATAGATATCCAACTCATGAACGTCAATCAGGTTCAGAAGAAGATCCAGAGGTCCTTCAAATATCGGCAAAACAACTTGATAGCTCATGTATTCACCACTAGTGGTTGGATGGTATGGCGTATTAAATCTGCATGGCCCGCCGGACAAGAACCATCGTTTCCTCCGCCGCGCGATTCGCGTTATCGTCGCCTTCACGCAGAATTTCTTCCAGGCGTTCCGGTTCCTGCGCATAGTTCTCCCGTCGCTCCCGAATGGGGGCGAGCTTTGCGTCCAGAATGGCGCTCAACTTTTTCTTACACTCCACACAGCCGATTTGCCCCGCAGAGCAGGCTTCCCTAATTTCCGCCTCTTCTGTTTCATTATATATAATTTGATATTGATAGACAATACAGACGTCGGGATGACCGGGATCCGTCTTCTTGATCCTGGCAGGATCCGTTATCATACTGTGCACCTTCTCGGCGATCTCTTTTGTTCCTGCGCAGAGGGAAATATCATTGTGGTAACTCTTGCTCATCTTTCTGCCGTCCGTGCCGGGCAGCGAGGCAACTTTCGCGTATTTCGGCAGGGGTTCCGGAAAGACGTCCGTTTGATATAAATGATGAAAACGACGAACCAGTTCCCGGGAGAACTCCAGATGCGCCCCTTGATCCTCTCCCACCGGTACAAGATTTGCCCGGTAGAGCAGGATATCCGCCGCCATTAAGAGAGGGTATCCAAGAAAGCCATAGGTATTTAAGTCTTTCCCTTGTTTGGCAAATTGTTGAATTTGGTCTTTATACGTGGGAACGCGCTCCAACCAGGACAGGGGGACATTCATACCCAAAAGCAGGGTTAACTCCGCATGGGCTTTGACGTGAGATTGGACAAACAGCGACGCCTTTCCCGGATCCAGCCCCGCCGCCAGCCAATCCAACAGCATGGTCCGGCGATAATCGGCCAGACGCCGCGTGTCGTCATAATCGCTGGTTAAGGCATGCCAGTCGGCGATCATGTAGAAACACGTGAAATCGTTCTGCAGGGCAGCCCAGTTCTCCAGGACGCTCAGATGCCCGATGTGCAATTGGCCGGTAGGCCGCATGCCGCTCAGGATAATGCTCTTTTGTTCTGCCATATTCCCGTCCTCCGAATCCATTCGTAATTAAACAAAAAGCTCAAAAAACCAGGCGAAACCGCTAACCAGACCGCTGGAAAGCGGGCCCAGGATCATTTCGGGAATTCTGCCCACTAGCAGAATCGTCAAAAAGATAAAACCGTACTGTTCCAGAATATGTGAGTATGCGTACAATCTGTCCGGCAGCATGCCGAAGAGAATTTTTGACCCGTCCAGCGGAGGAACAGGGATCAGGTTAAAAAAAGCGAGGCTGGCGTTGATCCAGACCATGTAATTTAAGAAGGTGCGAAACCAATACGAAGCGTACAGCAGCCTCGAGGGCCGGAGCACCAGAAAGCCGACGCTGAGGAAGCACAATACGATATTGGACATAGGCCCGGCTAAAGCTGTGAGGAGCATGCCTGTCTTTTCGTCGACAGAACGAAACGCATAGGAATTCACCGGTACCGGCTTTGCCCAGCCGAAATTCACAAAGCACAGACAGAGAAAGCCAATCGGATCAAGATGCCGTATCGGATTCAGCGTAAGCCGGCCCATATTTTTTGCCGTATTGTCCCCCAGTTTATAAGCGGAAAACGCATGGGAGAATTCATGTACCGACAGCGACAGGACGATAGCCGGTATACGAAACAATAGGCGGCTGAGAATCTCAACAAGATCAAAATTAAACAAAGCTTATCTGTCCTTTCGATATGTACAGGTATAGGCAGCGGCTCAGGCCAGTAGATGCGCTGGGATGAGATCGTTTCGCGTGATATCCGCATAGTCTTCTCGCTTGACTATCACATGCGCCTTTCCTTTAGAAACCAGAACGATTGCCGGTCGGCCAACACGGTTATAGTTGCTGGACATAGCGTAGTGATACGCGCCGGTAGAAGGCACAGCCACGATGTCGCCGGGTTCCGCCAAAGGCATGGGTACGTCCCAAATCAGAACGTCGCTGGACTCTTCGCAGCATCTGCCCGCGAGAGAAGCCGTCATTTCGTCAGGAGCGGACATTTTGTTCGCCAGACACATTTCATACTTTGCCTGGTAAAGCGCCGGACGGGGATTATCCGTCATACCGCCGTCTATCGTAACATATCTGCGCGTCTGCGGCGCGCCCTTTACCGAGCCCACCGTATAGAGCGTCGTACCCGTGCTGCCAACGATAGCCCGTCCCGGTTCGACGGATATGCGGCGCGGCATGGGGAATGCATATTGTTCAAATACTTCTTTCAACGCTTGTAGAATCGTTTGCGCATATCCCTCCGGTGTATCGGGATGATCGGCGTCCGTATACTGTATCCCGAAACCGCCGCCAAGATTCAGCTCGGTCAGCTGAAAGCCGCCATCTTTGCTGACGCCGGCCATAAAAGCGGCCATGATTTGCGCCGTCTGCGCAAAGGTTTCTTTCTCATGGATCTGCGAACCAATATGACAGTGAATCCCTGTTAATTCCATATTTTGTTTGCCTGCCATGATACGGAGGGCGTCCCCGGCCTGACCGGAGGAAATGCCGAGACCAAATTTGGAATCAAGGATCCCGGTTTGGGTATACTGATGCGTATGGGCTGCCACGCCGGGTTGGATGCGAAGCAGGACCTTGGGCCGGACGCCCAGGCTGCCGGCAATTTGATCCAGTGTTTCGATTTCTGTAAAGTTATCCACAATGATACGGCCTACGGCATTCTCCAGGGCATAGCGGATTTCTTCCACCGTTTTGTTGTTGCCGTTAAAATCAATACGGGAAGGATCGGCGCCCGCGCGCAAAGCGGTATAGAGTTCCCCCCCGGATACGACGTCGATGCCCAGATCCTCCTGGCAGACGATGCGAAGGATTGCCTGACAACAAAAGGCTTTGCAGGCATAGGCGACTTCGCCGCCCGGGATTTCTTCGATAAAGGCTTTATGGTATTCTCTGCAGTTCTGACGAAAGAGATCCTCATCCATTATATGAAGCGGACTGCCGAATTCCCGGATCAAGTCCACCGTGTCGCAGCCGCCGATCGACAAGTGGTCTTGTCCGTTCACGGTCATTGTGCCATGAAATCTCATCTATTTTCCGCCCCTTTCACGCGAAAGCATACATATCAGTAATAGTATCATTTGTTCATAGCCGTGACAATGTTTTTTTCGTTATGGGCGAAGCGTATCTGAGTGACTGAGTGACATACTCCCCAACAAGATCAAGGCTAATCAAAGTTTTAAAGAGTATGTTGCTAACGCTGCGGAATCGCAGCGCCGCGAAGCGGAAGGGATGAGCGACATGCGCGCGAATCCCGACAGGGTATGGGACAGCGTCCCATCAAACATTCACCCAAGGCTTCGCTATTTAGATTATGGGCGAAGCGTATCTTGGAGGGCTTTCGCCGCAAGCAGCAGCCCCAGACGGATCTGCGCCAGGGAGAAGCCGCCTTGGAGATAGGCGATATAGGGCGGCCGAAGCGGCCCGTCCGCAGACAGTTCGCTGGAGGAACCCTGGATAAAGCCGCCGCCGGCCATAACGATGGGACAGTCATAGCCGGGGAGCCTATCCGGCTCCGGCAGGAACGCGGCGTTGACGGGGCAGGCTTGCTGAATCCCCTGACAGAAGCGGATCAGCTTGGCTTCCTCCTCCAAGCGGACAGCTTGTACAATATCCGCGCGGTTTCCCAGGATCGTTTCGTCACTCCCCGTCTGTACCGCCGGCGGCATAACCGCGTAGCCCAGTCTGTGGAAAAAGGCCCCTGCCAGCATGGCGCCTTTCATGGATTGTCCTACTGTCTGCGGGGCTTGCGACAGCCCCTGGAAGGCCAGCCTGTTGAACTCCAGCGTGGCGCCCATATCAGAACGCAAGCCGGGCGCATAAAGCCGTCTGACGCAAGCCTCTACACAGGAACGCGTTCCCACAATATATCCGCCGCAGGGCGCCAGCGTGCCGCCGGGATTCTTAATCAGCGAGCCAATGGTCAGATCCGCGCCGGCGTCGCCGGGTTCCCGGGTTTCTGTCATCTCGCAATAACAATTATCCACCAGACAGAGTAAATCCCCTTTCTTTGCCTTCAGCGCGGAAATGACGTTTTCCAGCTCCTGCAGCGAAAGGGATGGCCGCCATTGGTAGCCCTTTGATCTCTGCAGCAGGATCAGTTTCGTCTTTTCATTGACAGCATCCAAAAGCCGGGGAAGGTCGATGATCCCCTCCGCCCCCTCTTCTTTGAGCGGTATCTCCCGATACGTAACGCCTGAAGCCAATAAAGAATCCGCTTCTCCGTGTAAACCGATGATACTTTGCAGCGTATCGTAAGGCTGGCCGGCGGCGCTGATCAGCGCGTCTCCCGATTTCAGATTCCCATACAATCCCAAAGCTAAGGCATGGGTACCCGAGACAATTTGGTTCCTGACGAGAGCTTGTTCGCCGCAAAAATAAGCGGCAAATACCGCTTCCAGCGCTTCTCTTCCCGTATCGCCATAGCCATAGCCTGTGGATCCGTTCAGATGAAAATCCGTAACCCCGTTTCGCTGAAAGCAATGCAACAAGCGCAATTGATTATAGTCCGCCCGTTCATCGACAGACGCAAAGGCTTCCCTCAGCTCATATTCCGCCTCGTCCAGTAAGGCAATATACGCAGGCGGGATCCGGTATACCTCTTGCAGAAACTGTCGCCGCAGCCTGTCCGGTTCTGTTTGATTCATCCGGTCCTTGTTCATTCTCCCGTATTCCATCCTCTGTTCATCCCGCCGTCATTCCCCGCTTCATACAGCCCGTCTTCGCCGCGGCTGTTGATCAATCCGCTCAGCATTTGTTTCAGTTGCACCAAACCCTCTCCGGTCTTTGCGGAGAACAGGAGCGCCGGCTGATAATCCGTCAGGTAACGCTGCATATCCAAGGGATCCGGTAACAGGTCGGCTTTATTAAATACATGCAGCATGGGCTTCTCGTGACATCCCACCTCATGCAAAACCTGCTGTACGGTTCGGATCTGCATTTCCGGTTCACTATGGGAACAATCGACCACATGAATCAGAAAATCCGCAAAAACCGCTTCTTCCATCGTCGCCCGAAAGGCGTTGACCAGCGAATGGGGCAGCCGTTGGATGAAGCCAACCGTATCGGTCAGCAGGATCCCGGTCTGTCCAAGCTTCAGCTTGCGCGTAATCGGATCCAGTGTGGCAAAAAGCTTATCCTCCGCATCCGCACCGGCGTCGGTCAGTAGATTCAGCAAGCTTGTTTTGCCTGCGTTCGTATAGCCGACAAGCGCCGCTACCGGGATACGGTTTTTCTGTCTGCGGCTTCGGGTCAGCGCTCTGTGTTTCCGTATGCTTTCCGTTTCTTTCTTGAGGGTTTCCATCCGGCGGCGGATATGCCGCCTGTCCGTTTCCAACTGGCTTTCCCCCGGGCCCCTTGTACCGATACCGCCGCCCAGCCGGGACAGAATCACGCCTTTACCGGTAAGACGGGGCAGCAGATAAGTCAATTGCGCCAGTTCGATCTGCAATTTGCCTTCTCTGGTTCTGGCGTGATCTGCGAATATTTGCAGAATCAGCGCCGTTCGGTCGATGACCCGGCAAGGAAGAAGCGCGTCCAGGCGGTTTTGCTGCCGAACAGTGAGTTCGTCGTCAATAATCACCAAATCCAATTCCTTTTCTTCCGCCAGGCCGATAATCTCTTCCAGTTTTCCTTTGCCGAGATAATGGGCGGGATCTGGTTTATCTCTTCTCACCAATACGCTGTCCGCCACCTGTCCCCCGGCTGTCTTTGTCAAACTTGCCAGTTCCAGAAGAGAAAGCGCCGGATCAAAGCTTCCGGCAGGCAGTCGCCTGTCCAGGCCCAGGAGCAGTATTCGTTCTTCGTCATTGTTTCTGTCTGTCATAGGTCCTCTTCTCTGCTTTCCTGATAGGAGAGCCCGCACGTTTGGATCCGATCCGCAAGACTTATAGGCAACGCGCCGGTCGACCCGTTTTCGACCATATCCTTCAGGATGGCAATGAGTTTACGTTGATTCGAACTTTCAGTGAGTTTTTCTCCGTCGAGCCAGACGATCGACCAGTTCCGGCGAAACCAGGTCAACTGGCGCTTCGCATAACGGCGGCTATCCCGCTTAATCCGTTCCACTGCTTCCTCCAGGCTGAAACTACCTTCGAGGCTTTGTAACAGTTGCTTATAGCCGATCGCCTGACCGGCCTGGGTCTCGAGGGTCAAGCCCCGGTCGCGCAGATGCAGGACTTCCAGGAGCAGCCCCGCTTCCATCATCTTGTCTACCCGCTCGTCGATCCGCTGGTACAACTTGAGCCTGGGCAGATTCAAGCCGATCCACAGAAGCGGATAAACCGGCGCCTGCGAGACCCGTGCCGCGGTATTCAGCGAAATGGAACTTCCGTGCGCTTCTGCATATTGCAAAGCTCTGATGATCCGTTTGGTGTCGTTGGGGTGGAGACGTTCAGCAGAAACAGGGTCGATTTCTTTGAGCTTTTTCCACCATAGCTGCGACGGGTCAGGAAGTGGCTCTGCCCCCCGGCTGATGGCGTCCATGCTTTCGGCTTTGTATTCATAAGGATACAGCACACTATCCATGTATAGTCCCGAACCCCCGGCAAGCACAGGCGTCTTCGCCTGCCGCAGAAGATCCTCGATGATGGTTCTTGCCAGCCCTTGATATGCCGCGACGCTGAAGGATTCATCCGGATCACGCAGATCCAGTAAATGATGCGGAACGCCCATCTTCTCCTTCTCCGTAAGCTTTGCGGTGCCAATATCCATGCCTCTGTAGATCTGCATGGCATCGCCGGAGAGAACTTCGCCGCCTATAGCTTGCGCAAGGCTTACTGCCAGGCTGGATTTGCCGGAAGCGGTCGGTCCGGCGATGGCGATGACGGGAAGACCGGTATTCGGCGTCATGTCGCCCTACCGAATGCCCGAATCAAACGAGGATAAGGCAGCAAGTAGAGAATGGGCCGTCCATGGGGGCAGGTCATAGGATGCGCTGTCTCTTGAAGTCTTTTCAGTAATAAAGTCATTTCTGCGAGGCTGAGAACCGTATTGGCCTTCACCGCCGCTTTACAGGCGCGCATCACCAGCAGGGCTTGCTTTGTTTCCTCTATACTTTTTCCTTCGCCTTCCGTACCCAGGATTTCCAGCAGTTCGCGAACCATCGCCTGATCCATGGCGTAGCCGGGCGGCTCCCCGCGCAGCAGGTATTGGCGGGGGCCAAAACGTTCAAAGATCAGTCCAAGGTCATGGAGCAGCAATACTTTCCGGATCATCGTCTCCTCTTCCGAAGTCGTCAGCTGAATCGATAAGGGCTGCATCAACATCTGCGCGTTTTGCTTCTCTCCCGCCTTTTCCGCCATTTCCTCGTACAGAATGCGCTCATGCACCACATGTTGATCCGCAAGCAGCAAACCGGCCTTGAGCTCAGCCAGGATAAAGGTCGCGTGCAACTGGCCGATAACGGTAAAGGAAACCTGCGGCCCGAAGAAAAAATCTCCGGGCTGCCCCCCGGCAGCCAATGCCTGTATGCTACGGGTATGCGTCTCAATCCCCCACTGACCCTGCGGCGCCGCTTCCGCATTTTCAACACCTGCGCGGAGTATGACGGAATCCTCCGGCAGATCATAAGACCTTGCGTCTTCGTGAAAGCCGTCTCCCCGGATCAGGTCGTCAAGCGCCTTTTCCCCGTCGTCGGTTAGGCGAAACAAAGAATCCCACTGTCTGACCGTTTCCTGCACAACCGGAGCGGGATATCTGCCCCCCCGGCTGACGCCGGCATTGCTCCTCAGCACTTCCGTTTCTGTTTTTGTTTCTGATTCTGTTTCTGTTTTTGTAACTGTTTCTGTTTCGCTAACCCCACCGATCTCCGGCATCCTCCGTCCGCCGGATATGGCTTCCCTCAGCGCCCGGGTCAAGGAAGGATGGAGTTGGGGGTCGTTGATCCGGATTTCCAGTTTGCCCGGATGGATATTGACGTCGAGAAGTTCGCCCGGTAGTTGGAATTGAAGAATACAAAGCGGGAAACGCCCCTTAGGGAGCAGATATTCGAATGCCTTTTCCATAGACCATTGCATATCTTTGGAAACGATGCGTCTGCCGTTGACAAACAGATGGTAGCCTTTCCTTGTACCGCGGCTGAAGGGCGGAGCGCTTACCCAACCGCGGAGATTGCCCTGGGATACGGAGGCTTCCACCGGTACCAGCGCTTGTCTGGCATCCTTACCATAAAAGAGTTCTACCAAATCTTCCATTCGATGGATTTCATAGGTATCCACAAGAAGCTTGCCCTGGTTTTCCAGCCGGAAGCCGATATGGGGATAACCCAGGGCCATCTGGATAACCAAGTCATGAATCAAGCCTCCCTCATAACCGGCGCTTTTCATGAATTTCAACCGGGCTGGGGTATTAAAGAACAAATGTTCTACCGCAATCTGCGTTCCTTCGGGACAGCCGGTTTTACTGACGACCGGCTGGGTATCTTCTCCGGCGACCCGCAGGCGATAGCCCAGGATTTCGTCCTTTCTTCGCGTCTCGATTTCTAACGAAGCAACCGAAGCAATGCTTGCCAAGGCTTCGCCGCGGAAGCCCAGCGTACGCAGATCCTCCAGATCCTGAATCCATCGCAGTTTACTGGTCGCGTGGCGTTCGACCGCCAAAACCAGATCCTGGCTGTCGATCCCGTGTCCGTCATCCACTACGCGGATCAACGCGAGCCCGCCGTCCCTGATTTCGACGCGGATCGTTCTGCTGCCGGCGTCAATGGCGTTTTCGATCAACTCCTTCACCACGGAAACAGGACGCTCGATCACTTCTCCTGCGGCAATCTGATTGACGGTCAGATTATCCAGTCGTTCGATCCGTCCGGGAAGCGGCGAATTCCGTTCTTCCATTCGTTTCCCTCCCTATTTGCCCGAAAGCAGGCTTTGCTGCAGTTTATGCAGGAAATTTAAGGCGTCAAGCGGCGACAGTTTCATAATATCTTTTCTCTTCAGTTCGGCGATCACTTTTTGCTCCGGATCCTTCTTTCCTTGCCGGTCGTCTGAGCCGTCGGAAGAAAAGCCGTTGCTAAACAGACTTAATTGCGCGGAATCAAGCAAAGGCAAAACGGCAGGCTGCTGCTGCTGTTGTTGCTGCTGCTCCTCCTCGCGCCATTCCCCTTCTTCCAAGGTCGACAGCTTCACTCTGGCGCCCTGGATGACCTCTTCCGGTAAGCCCGCCAGCCTCGCCACATGGATGCCGTAGCTCTTATTTGCCGATCCCGGCAATATCTTGTGGAGAAAAACAATCCTTTCCCCTTCCTCTTCTACCGCGATCGACAGATTCTTTACTTCCGGATACAGCGCCTCCAGTTCCGTAAGTTCCAGGTAATGGGTAGCAAAAAGGGTCTTTGCCCGGATCCGGCTCACCAGATACTGGCTGACCGCCCAGGCGACGCTGAGCCCGTCGTAGGTGCCGGTCCCTCTGCCTACCTCGTCCAGGATCACCAAACTTCGATCTGTAGCATATTGCAAAATATGCGCCACCTCGTTCATTTCCATCATAAAGGTACTCTGGCCCCCACGGAGATCGTCGCTGGCGCCGACCCTGGCAAACAGTCTGTCCCGCAAAGGCAGATTCGCTTCGGCTGCCGGCACGAAAGATCCCATCTGCGCCATCACGAAAGCAAGGGCCACGCTCCGGCAATAGGTGCTTTTTCCCCCCATATTCGGCCCGGTGATAATATAGAGCCCGGTTTCCTCGCCCATAGTCAGATCATTCGGAACATAACGGTTCCGTTCCATAATCTGCTCCACCACCGGGTGGCGGAGATCCCTGATCCGGATGAGCGAACTCCCGGCAGGCTGAAAACGCGGCCGGCTATACTGCCCGGACGCCGCAAGCTCCGCCAGCGATTGGAACACATCCAGTCTGGCCAGCGCCCCCGCCGTCGCCTGCACCCTGGGCAGCGCTTCCGTCAGAAAAGTCAACAGTTCCTGAAAAAGCTCCAGTTCCAGTGCAAGCATTTTTTCTTCCGCACCCAACACAAGCCCTTCCAAGCGAACCAGCTCTTCCGTCACAAAGCGCTCGCCGGAAACAAGCGTCTGCTTTCGTTGAAAATAATCGGGAACCATGGACAGATTGGACTTCGTCACGTCGAAATAATAACCGAATACTCGATTAAAGCCGATTTTGAGAGACTTAATGCCGGTGTTCTCCCTCTCCCTTTGTTCCAGCTCCAACATCCATGTGCGGCCGTTCATGGCATTGTCGCGGTATTCGTCTGCTTCAGCATGATAGCCGGATCGGATGAATCCGCCTTCCTTCCAATTGTTGGGGATATCTTCCGTCAAAGCCAAGCGGAGCCTTTCGCACAGATCCTCTAACTCGTCTGTCTCCCGGTAGATGCAGGCGAGTTCGCCTTCCGCCGAAGTTTCGATCATCTCTCCCACCAGCCGGCGAATGCGAGGCAGGATCTCGAAGGACTGCCGCAAGGCCACCAGTTCCCGCGGCGTCGCCCTTAGATAGACTACCCTTGTCATCAGCCTTTCCATATCGTAGAGTCCGGCCAGCAGCTTGCGCAATTCCTGCCGCCGGCTCCATTCCCCATGCAGGCTTTCCACTGCGTCCAGCCGGTTCTCGATCTCTTCCCGCGACGTCAGGGGCCTCTCCAGCCAGTTCCGCAGCAGCCGCGCGCCAAAAGCCGTACAGGTTTTGTCCATCAGATCCAGCAGGCTGCCCTTCTTCTCGAACGAACGCAGGTTACGGGTAATCTCCAGGTTTCGGAAGGTCGTCGGATCCATGATCAGGCAGCCGCCGGATCGATCCAGTTTCAGTTCCCGGATTTGCGCAGGCGCCGCCTTTTGGGTGTCGTCCAGATAGGTCAGTATCGCGCCGGCGCAGTCTCCGGCTAAGGGATACGCTATCCATAAAGGCTTGTCTGAAGCGGCTTGCGCTTGCTGGCTATCGCCAAATTGTCTGCGCAGTCTATCCTGTCCGCCTGTTCGGGAAAACGCGGATTCCGGACGCAGCGTAACGGCGCTGTTTTCTCCGTCCTCTTCGTCCCATAAACGGATGTATTCCGCTAAAGCCAGGTAATCCTTTTCTGAAATAAGGATTTCTTTCGGTTTGACCCTGAGCATTTCCGCGGACAATTCCGCCAGACTGCCGGGCCCCTCAAATTCAGCCATGCGGAGCTCGCCTGTCGATACTTCACATAAGGCCATAGCCCAATGCGATTCGGTACCTTTCAGGAGGGCGGAGATAAAAACGCTTTCTTCCTCGGCGCTGATTTCCATTGCGGTACCCGGCGTAACGACCCGCACCACGCCGCGCTTCACCAGCCCTTTCACGGCTTTCGGATCCTCCAGCTGTTCACAGATGCATACCCGAAAGCCTTTTTGCACCAGACGGCTCAGGTATTGTTCCAACGCGTGATGGGGAACGCCGCACATGGGCATGCGTTCCTCCGTACCGGCGTCCCGCCCGGTCAGAACGATATCCAGCTCCCGGGAAGCGACTTTCGCATCTTCGCCGAAAAATTCATAAAAATCTCCCAGACGGAACATCACCAAAGCGCCCGGATTCTCCGCTTTGACGTCGAAATATTGTTTCATCATCGGTGTTTTGACGTCGGTTTCAACCATGCCCGCAGGATTCCCCCTCCAGTGTCCAGATTCGCGCCTTTGTGATCCTGACTTGATGAAACTTGCCTGTTTCTCCGGCCTCCCCCGCAAAGTAAGTCAATTGGTTACCTTCCGCCCGGCCGCTTAACAACCCGTCTTCCCAGTTTTCCGCTAGCACTCGCAATTCCTTGCCGATCAGGCTTTGATGCACGCGTAAGTTATTAGCCTGCTGCACCTCCATCACGGCTTGCAGACGCTTTCTTTTCTCCTGTAAGGGGATCTGCTTATCCATCTTTGCCGCCGGCGTACCCTTTCTCGGAGAATACATAAAGGTAAAGGCAGAGCCGAAGCCGACCTGATTCAGCAAATCCAGGGTATCTTGTAAATCTTCGTCGCTTTCACCGGGAAAACCAACGATAATGTCCGTAGTAAGCGTCACATCAGGGATTTGCCTCCGTATCCCTTCCGTCAGCGCCAGATAGGTCTCTCTATCGTAGCCTCTGTTCATGCTGCGCAGGATCCGGTTGGATCCGGATTGGACCGGCAGATGGATATGGCGGGCGACTTTCCGGCTTTCCGCGATAACCTGAATCAGATCCTCAGCGAAATCCCGCGGATGCGATGTGAGAAAGCGTATCCTTTCCAAACCGTCGATTTTCTCCGCCTGGACCAGGAGATCCGCAAAGGAACCGTAAGGTCCGGCGTGGCCTTGCGCCTTTCCGTAGGCATTGACATTCTGGCCCAGAAACTGGAGCTCCTTTGCGCCTTCCTCTACCCGCAGGCGGCTTTCCGCAAGGATATCCTCCATTCTGCGGCTTCTTTCCCTGCCGCGAACATAGGGTACGATACAATAGGAACAAAAATGATCACAGCCAAAGGTAATATTGATCAAGGCTTTAAAACGATAGGGCCTGACCGAAGGCAAAGCTTCCACAATCTCCGTCGTTTCTTCCTGATCCGCCTGGAAACCGGCGCCGCCCAAGGCGTTACGGATCATTTCCGGCAAACGATGGAGCCGGTGGGTGCCCAGGATAAAATCTACCTGTGGCGCCCTTTGCCGGATAAGGTCCCCCATGTCGGTCTCCTGGGCCATACAGCCGCACAAGCCAATCACCAGGTCCGGCTTGGCTTTTTTATACTGCTTTAAGGTACCCAGATAGCTGAACACCTTCTGCTCCGCCTTGTCCCGGATGCTGCAGGTATTCAACAGAATCAGGTCCGCTTTGCTTTCCTCATTTGTTTTCTCATACCCCATCTGCGCCAGCAAACCCAGGATCGTTTCCGAATCCCGTTCGTTCGCCTGACATCCGTAGGTTGTTAAAAAAACCCGCATAACAGAATCTCCTATTGAGAGTGAATCCCCTAAGGCTATGCTTGGATTATGCCGCCGCCCAACAATCTGCAGCCGGCGTAATACACCGCGCTCTGCCCCGGGGCCGCCGCCCGCTGCGGCTTCTCGAAGATCAGCCTGCCCTTTCCTTCAGGCAGGGGAGTAAAGACCGCCTTGGCCGGCACTGCGCCGGATCGCAGTTTCACCGATACTTCCATTGCTTCTTCCGCTTGCTTCCCGTTGATAAAGTGATTGTCTTCCGTCGGGATTTCCCGCTTATACAACGCGTCCTCCTTACCGAGCACCACCTGATTGCTGTGTGCGCGGATCTCCAGCACATACAAGGGAACGCCCAGCGCAAGGCCTAGGTTTTTTCTTTGCCCGATCGTATACCAGGCGACGCCTCTATGCTTTCCCAGAACTGTACCGCTTTCATCGATGAAGTCGCCGTCGGTAAAAGCGCTTGCCAATCCCGGTATATCTCCTGATCCTTCTTCGAATAAATAGCGCCGGTAGTCTCCGTCCGGAATAAAGCACAGTTCCTGGCTGTCCCGGTCTTCCGCGGAAGGAAGGCCGGCTGTGGCGGCGCCTTCTCTGACTTCCGCCTTCGTCATATCGCCCAAAGGAAAAAGCACTCTTTGCAAGATATCCTGTCCCAGACGGTATAAAAAGTAGCTTTGGTCTTTTTTCTCATCTCTACCGCGTAAGAGTAGATATTGCTTTGTTTCGCGATCATAACGGCAGCCGGCGTAGTGTCCCGTTGCGATGTGCTCCGCCCCCCGCTCTTCCGCTTCCTGAAGCAAAGCGGCGAATTTGATGGCAGGATTGCAAACCACACAGGGATTCGGCGTCTGTCCGGCGGCATAGGTTCGGAGAAAATAGTCCCTGACTTCCTGATGAAATACTTGATGAAGCTGTTTAACAGTGACCTTGATCCCCAGTTTTTTTCCTGTTTCCAAAGCGGCTGCAGGCGCGCCGCTGCCGGCAAATAAATCCAGGCAAAGGCCTTCGACATCATATCCCTGTTCCCGAAGCAGCCAAGCCGCATAGCTGCTGTCCACGCCGCCGCTTAGGGCGAGTATTACTTTTTTCATCCTTCTTCGCCCTTGTCTTCGTTTGCTTCTTTTTTTACAGAGGGTTCCGGCATTCTCATCGCCGGCCCCGTATCTCTGCCAATGCCTGTGGGTATATAGTAGCGCGTTCCCTTCATTTCTTCGGGCAGATAGTCCTGCTCGACCCAACCTCCGAAATTGTGCGGATATTGGTAAGTAAGCCCGTGACCAAAACCGGCGGCGCCGGGATAGTGGGAATCGCGCAAATGGGCGGGCACGGCGCCGTATTTGCCATTTCGCACATCTTCCTGCGCCTTATCCACGGCGACGACCGCCGCGTTGCTTTTCGGCGCGTTACACAGGTAGATTACCGCGTTTGCCAGGATAATCCTGCCCTCCGGCAAACCCACCTGCTCATAGGCTGCCGCTGCGCCGGCGATCACCGCCATTGCCATAGGATCCGCGGGCCCTACGTCTTCCGAGGCTAAAATCAGCATACGCCGGAAGAGAAAGCGGGGATCTTCTCCGGCGGACAGCATACGCGCCATATAATGTATAGCGGCGTCGGCGTCCGAACCGCGCATGCTCTTGATGAAAGCGGAGGCGACGTCGTAATGCTGGTCTCCTGTTTTGTCATAGACAATGGCTCTTTCCTGTATCGATTCCTCCGCTGTCCGCCTGTCAACCCGGCGGATCCCGTCGGGTCCGGGCGCTGTGGACCGTACAGCCAGCTCCAGCCCGTTGATCGCCTGCCTGGCGTCTCCTCGTGCAGCGGCGGCGAAATGCGCCAAAGCTTCCGGTGCAACTTCTGTACGATACATACCCAGGCCTTTGTCTTTGTCTTCCAGCGCCCGCTTCAGCAATAGCATTGTATCCTCTTCGCTCAGGGGTTCCAGGCGAAAGATCCGCGAGCGGGATAGCAAAGCGGCATTCACAGAGAAGTAAGGGTTTTCCGTGGTGGCGCCGATGAGGACAATTTTTCCCTCTTCCACGCTTGGCAAAAGGGCGTCCTGCTGGGTTTTATTAAAGCGATGAATCTCATCGATAAAAACAATGGTTCCCCGGCCATGTAAATGCATTCTCTCCTCTGCTTCCCGGATGACCTGCCGCAGCTCCGCCACCCCTGAAGATACGGCGCTAATCGGCACAAATACCGCATTGGTCGTATGGGAGATGACCATGGCAAGCGTCGTCTTGCCGGTACCGGGCGGTCCATAGAATAACAAAGAGCCGAGCTGGTCGCTCTCGATCGCCCGGCGCAGGAGCATGCCCGGACCCAGTATATGGCTTTGGCCGGCTATCTCCTCCAGCTTCTCCGGCCGGATCCTGGCAGCTAGCGGCATTTGCTTCCTTGCCTGTTCCGTATGCAGTTCGGAAAACAAGTCGCCCATGATTCTTCCTTTCATTCCCGTATCGTGATTCCGAATGAATCGGCGTTTGTCATAAGATGAGCTGCCGGATAATATAGGACGCCATGAGTAAGCCGGCTGCCGCCGGTACAAAGATCATACTGGCAGGGCCCGCAGGCCCGGCGTTTTCAGCTGCATCTTCTCTGTCCGCTGTATCCGCTCTGTCTACTGTATCTCCGCTGCCGGTTGTACCCTCTCTGCCCGCTGTGTTTTCTCTGTCCGTTATAGGCGTCGCGTAGGGAACGACAGGGATTTCGTCGGACCAAACCACCGGTACGCCCTTATCGATCCCTGCCTCCCTCAGGCTTCGTCTTAGCTTTCGCGCCAAAGGGCAGGTATGGGTTTCACTGATATCGCCGATTCTGAGCCGGGACGGGTCGAGCCTGTATCCTGCCCCCATGCAGGAGATGATCGGTATGCTTTTCCTTTTTGCGCTGATGATAAGAGACGCCTTCGCCGGCAGATCGTCGATCGCGTCCGCGATCATCGCCGGAAGCCCGGCTTCTCCCTCCAGGATGCTTTCCAGATTCTCCGCGGTCATTTTCATAGGGTATAGAAACATATGCAAGTTCGGGTTAATGTCCAGCAGCCTTGCGCCGGCTGCTTCAATTTTTGCCATGCCGACAGTACTGCACAGAGCCGGTATTTGCCGGTTTCGATTGGATTCCGTCACCCGGTCGTATTCTACAAGCGACAGATTTCCCAGACCTGACCGGACCAGCGCCTCCGCAACAAAAGAACCCACGCCGCCCAAACCGAACAGTATCACGTGAGCCTGGTTGAGTTTTTCCATATTGTCGTCGCCGATCAAAAGCCGGCTTCGCTCCTGCCAATCCATTCGGCTACTCCTGAGATTTGCTTCGCCGATAACCCAATCAGCGAAGCCTCGAGTGAATGTTATATGGGACGCAGTCCCATACCCTGTCGGGATTCGCGCACGTGTCGCTCATCCCTTCCGCTTCGCGGCGTTGCGATCTCGCAACGTTAGTGACCTACTCAAAAAAGAACTAAGTAATTTGATATTGTTGTGGGTAAGTCACTAAGATATGCTTCCTTTGCTATTATACCATAGGACAATTATGCCATACGACATTATACCATACGACTAAACTCCCGCTTCAACCTTTTTCTTGTTTGTATCGCGGATCGTTAAGGGTATGGTATCTATTCCACTAAGCTCGCTGAAGGCTCGCTAAGTGGAGATATTATACCATACGAAGCGCATCGTGGAGGTTGATAGTATGTACTTATTTTTAGAAGGAGAGCGCCGGATCGGCAAATCCACCATGATTCGCAACGCGCTGCTGCCATACCGGGAGGAAGTAGCCGGCATGATGGTACAGCGTTTGACCGGAGACGGGGAGCAGGCCTTTGGTTTTCGTGTTTGCGCCGTAGAAGGAGAGTTGCCTGTTCTTGAGGAGCCCGCTTCCCCTGATTTACACGGTGTATTCCTACACGAGGGCGTGTATCACGAGGATATTCTGGTCAATGCGATTGCCGAAGTTGTCGCACTGTGCGAAAAGGATCGCTGCAAGCTGATTATACTCGATGAAATTGGCGGACTGGAATTATCTTCCGCAAGCTTTATGCAATCTCTGGAAGCCATACTGTCCTGCGGCAAGCCATGTATAGGCGTGATCAAATCCGTTGAAAACCTGCGGCACAGCGCAAGCAGGGTCCGGACGTCCGATCAGTTGTCACTGCAGAGTGAATCTCTGCGCAAGCGGATAGAGACGGAGGGGCAAATACTGACAGTACAAAGTGAAAACCTTGCGGATACGGCGCGTCGGGTCGAGGATTTTATCCGTATTGCGCGGCAGAAGAACTGAACAGAGTCCGTTGGGGTTGTTAAGGGGAACTTTTTAAGACAGGAAAAACAGCATAAAAAATGGCGCGTTCTCGCGCCTTGTAGACAGGTTAAAGCCGTTTTCGGGGTAGGTAGGGGTAATATACCTAAACCTCGAAAAACGGCTTTTGTGCGTAACAAGAAGCCTGTATTTGCAAGGCTTCACGGACTGACAAAATATGGCAAATGTCAACATCTCGGCGTTACGCAACTGCGCTTGTAACGTGTCATATGGAATCAGTCACCATATAAAGCAACCATGTCTTTTATTCTTCGCTTCATTTCATTACGGATATGCAACGGCTCTATGCACTCGCATTTATTCCCAAAACTAAAAAG
>WRMS01000022.1 GCA_009777025.1 Clostridiales bacterium
GTCCTCCCTCCACCCCTTCCCTCTCCCTCCCTTTTCTTTTTCTCCCCCCCCTCCCCTGGGGGGGGGTTTCATTTTTCTCCAGCGGGGCATATCCCTGCTGCCGGTATTCCTTCAGGTATTGCAGAAAGCCGGGCCGTCCAAAGACGTCCCGCCTTCGGTGAAGCAATTGCAGCCGCTTCTCAAATTCCATAAGAGAAAAAATATCGGTAAACTGCTTGATGCTGTCTTCTTCCAGATGATGCGCCTCGTCGATCACCAGGAAAGAGTGTTTTGGCAGCACGCCTTCCCCAAGCCTGGCGCCGGACAACAGCAAAGCGTGATTGACGATGATGAGCTGCGCCGTATTCGCGCCTGCCCTTGCTTTTTGAAAATAGCATTGTTTATACAGAGGGCATTGATTCCCCTGGCATGTCTCGCGGGAAGAGGTCATCTGCATGAACCATTCCCTTTCCATACCGAAGAGGTGAAGGGAATCCATATCGCCCCTTCCTCCCTCCGCTTGCCATACCACCAGTTTGGCAAGGAGAATACGCTCGCCCCATATCAGGAGATTTCCTCTTTCCCTGACCTGCTGCCAGCGATGGAGACACAGATAGTTTCCCCGGCCTTTCAGCATGACGCTTTGAAAGGAAAAAGGCAGTGTTTCTTTCAGAAGGGCAACTTCTTTTTGGAACAATTGTTCCTGTAAAGCAATCGTATGGGTAGCTACCACGACTCTCTGGTCGGTAGCTTTCGCCCAGCATATCGCCGGAATCAGATAGGCCAGCGATTTTCCCACGCCGGTGGGCGCTTCGATCATCAGATACCGGGCGTTCTCAAAGGCACGGGAAACGGCGTCCAGCATTTCTGTTTGCTGGATCCGGTGCTGGAAATGGTCTATCTTTCGCGCCAGGGCGCCGTCCGGTTCGAGAAACTTTCGCATCTCCCCTGTCTGCCAAAAGTTTTGCGCTATCTCTTTATCTTTTCTTTCCTCCCTTTCAGCGGAGGAACTGCGGATTAGGGTATCCTCCTCTGCTTCGTCGTGGGAAGAGGTTTGGGGAAAGAGATCGTTTTCGCCCTCTAAAGCCGGCAATGGAGCATGAGCCGCCTCGTGGAGAACAGCGGACAGGTCGCGGATCGCGCTCGTAAGCCAGGCCGGGCGCCTGTCCATGAGAAGTTCCGTAAAGAATACGCCCGTGCCTTTTTCCTGCTCCCCCAGAATCTCGGCGATCTGCCGCAGCAGCGAAGGAGACAGCCTTTCCGCCTTCGCTGCCAGACAGACGAATAATTGCTCCAAAGCCCGCGCGTCGTCGCCGGCGCGATGATTGGGCAGGACTGGGATATGAAAGCTATTGATCAGGTTTCGCAAACTGTAGGAACGCAATCCCGGATAAAGGATTTTGGCCAGCTCGATGGTATCGACAATCCTCCGCGGATCGATTTGTATCTGTAACTGCTGCTCCAGAAATTGCACATCAAACGCGGCGTTATGCGCCACAATCACCGCTTCGTCGAGAAAGGCCTTCGCTTCTTCCCGGACAGAGGAGATTGTAGGAGAATCCGTCAGCATAGCGTCGTCGATACCGGTGATGCTCACGATGAACGAATCCAGCGTCCGGCCGGGGTTGATCAGTTGCTGCCAATCTGTACGCTGATCCGGTCCCTCGCGCCGCACAAGCCCGAACTCGATGATTTGATCCGACTCCGGCTTGAGGCCCGTCGTCTCCAGGTCGATGAATACCCAAGGCGAAGAATACATTCAGATGATCCAGCTTTCCTTATACTTCTCCTGCTCCGTCGTTAAGCAATCAATCGATAAGCCTGCGGAGGCAAGTTTGATCTCCGCGATCCGGACGTCGATCTCCTCCGGGACGGGCAGAACGGCATTTGTCAGGGCGCCCTGATGACGGATCAAATGCAGCAGCGTCAGAGCTTGTACGGCAAAGGAGGAATCCATGACTTCTGCGGGATGCCCGAAGCCGCAAGCCAGATTCACCAGCCTGCCCTCCCCCATCAGGTACAGCCGCTTTCCATCCTTCCCCACGTACTGATCGACGCCTGGTTTCACTCGTACGGGGCCGCTGCGCGATGCCGCCAGATCCGGTTTGCTGATTTCCACATCAAAGTGGCCCGCATTGGCTAATAAGGCGCCGTCTTTCATGCGCGCCATATGCTTTCCGTTAATCACGTCGCTGACCCCAGTGACTGTGATAAAGTAATCCCCCAGCGGCGCAGCCTGCTCCATGGTCATCACCTGAAAGCCATCCATCCACGCTTCCAGGGCATTGACCGGGTCGATTTCCGTTACGATCACCTGCGCGCCTAAACCTTTTGCCCGAAGGGCGACGCCCTTTCCGCACCAGCCATACCCGGCGACGACCACCGTTTTTCCCGCGACGCTCAGATTCGTCGCGCTCATGATCGCCTCCCATACGGATTGGCCTGTGCCGTAGCGATTGTCAAACAAAAACTTCATTCTGGCGTTGTTTACCGCATAAACCGGTATGTGGAGTGCGCCGTCCTTTGCCATCGCGTTCAGCCGCTGTATGCCGGTGGTCGTTTCTTCACATCCGCCAATGACCTTCGGAAGGGAAGGGCTGTATTCCCTGTGGAGCAGCGCAGTGATATCGCCGCCGTCGTCGACATACACATCCGGAACAGCGGCGTTCAGCGCCATACGGTGGCTGTCGGCGTATTCTTCCGGATTTACGCCGTGACGGGCAAATACAGTCAGTCCCGCTTCCGCCATAGCGGCGCAGACGTCGTCCTGTGTGGAAAGAGGATTCGAGGCGACCATGGTCACCTGCGCGCCTCCGGCTTGGATTGCCAAGCCGAGGCAGGCGGATTTTGCCTCAAGATGAAGACAGAGCAGGATGCTGCGCCCGGCAAAAGGCTTGTCCTTCTCCAAATCCGCCGCGATCTGCTTGAGGACAGGCATATTATGCCAAACCCAATCGATCTTTTCCTTTCCGGATGGCGCCAGCGTGATATCCCGAATCCATTGATTGCTCATAGGAGCTTCCCCTTTACTTTGTATTCTTGTAGTGGTATAATTCATTTCACGCGCCAGTAGCTCAGTGGATAGAGCACCGCCCTCCGGAGGCGGGTGCGGGAGTTCGATTCTCCCCTGGCGTATTATCTCAACGCGTTTCGCGCATCCCTGACCCTTCGCGTCGCTGCGATTCTGCAACTTCAGTGACTCCCCTACATCAGTCCGCTTACAGAGCGGTTTTTTTGTGTTTACAGGGCTTCCTTTCGCTACGAAAGTCCGGGAAAGCTGTTTTGCCGTAAGCCTTCGTACAGAACCAGCGCGACGGTATTGCTCAGGTTCAGCGACCTGGCTTTCGCGTGGGCGATCATCGGTACCCGCACTACGCGATCGGCGCATCGTTGGAGAAAGTCTCCCGGCAGGCCGCCTGTTTCCCTTCCGAATATAAAAAAAGAACCGTCAGGATATCGCGCCTCATCATATCGGCGGCTTCCTCCTGTTTCAACCAGCCAAAGGTTCTCCCGGCCATGCTGATGCAAAAATTCTTCCAGATTCTCATATATCCTGACGTCCAGGAGATCCCAGTAATCCAGGCCCGCCCGTTTTAAATATTTATCTTCCAATGAAAAACCAAATGGTTTGATCATATGCAATACGGATTGCGTCACCGCGCATGTCCGGCTGATATTCCCCGTATTCGCCGGAATCTCCGGCCTGTACAAAACCACATGAAACAAATCGGATCTCCTCGCGTTACTCTAGTGAAATCAGATAATAATACAATGGCTGACCACCGTCATGCACTTCAATGTCGACCCAATCGTAGAGCTCCCCGACCGTCTCCCCGAGGAGCGCCGCCTCCTCTTCGCTGGTATCTTCGCCATAATAGATGGTGACCAGCGCATGTTCCGGACGCAGGCTCTGGGCAAATAACCGGAGTACGCAGTCCTGTATCTCGTCCGTGATCAGGGTCAGCTTTCCGTCTACGATGCCCAGTATCTGCCCTTTTTGGATGTGCTTATCCTCATAGCTGGTATCGCGGACGGCATAGGTGATCTCCATCGTAACAATACTCTCCGCCGCTTCGGTCATTCTGCGGCTGTTCCCTCCCCCTGTATCCGCTTCATTAAACGCCAACAACGCGCCGATGCCTTGCGGGATCGAACGGGTAGGGATGACATGAACAATGCCCTTATGCATCTTGGCAGCTTGTTCCGCCGCTAAAATAATGTTGCTGTTGTTTGGGAGAATCAAGATTTCACGGGCGGCGAGCCCATTGATCGCATCGACGAAATCCTGGGTACTTGGATTCATCGTCTGGCCCCCGGCAATGATCCGGTGCACACCCAGGCTTTTTAATACTTCTTCCATCCCTGCGCCGCTGGCTACCGCGATGAGTCCAATCTTCTTGACCTCCTGCCGTTCCATTTTCTCTACTTCTTCCCACATATTATCAATCTTGATCTTGTGTAGGCTGCCTGAGGGAACGACATAATCCAAAACTTTGCCGGGATCATTGGTGTGGACATGCACCTTACAGATAGAAGGATTCCCCACGACCAAAACGCAATCGCCCAGCGTGATCAGCTTATTTCGTATGCTGTCGAGATCGATCGTATTCTCTTTATTTTTAATCACAAACTCCGTGCAATACCCAAATGTAATATCCCCCAGGTGCATAGGTTCGTCGACCACCATCAGATTCTCTACATCGTCTTCGTCGGCAAACTTGGGTTCTGCGACTAAGCTATCGTTTTCTAATTTTTCACCCTTTAGCGCCGCAAGGAACGCTTCCAGGATGAACAGGAAGCCTTGCCCGCCGGCGTCGACGACGCCTGCCTGCTTCAGGATGGGCAGCATAGTCGGCGTCAGTTCCAAGGCTTTGAAGGCTTCGTGGATAGCGCCTTCCAGCACAGCGATCATATCCTGTTCTCCCTGCCGGAGCAGCGCTTCGCCTCCTGCAGCCGCCGCCTCCGAAACGGTGAGGATGGTCCCTTTGACCGGTTTCATCACTGCCGTATACGCAGCCTTTACCCCTGTGTCCAGGGCTTTGAAAAAGAGTTCGGCATTGACTTCGCTCTCCTGTCTGCACACTATGGAAAAGCCGGAAAGGATCTGTGAGGAAATGACGCCGGAATTGCCTCTGGCGCCCAACAGGGCGCCCTGGGTCATCGCTTCCGCCCTGGCGCCGAAATGATTTTTCTCCACCTCTCCTACCTGCTCCATATTTCTCGCCGCAGACTGTAAGGTAAGGCTCATATTCGTCCCGGTATCGCCGTCGGGCACGGGAAAGACGTTTAATGCGTCCACAATGCCTTTACGTATCTCCAGATAGGCGCTGGCGCCTTTGATCATGTCGGTTAGCTGCGCGCCATTGACGGTAAGAATCTTCAACAAATTCACCTCGGATATAGGATTGGATCAGGGATGGTCCGCCAACTGTTCTGCGATTTCCTCTTCAATATCTTTGATCTGAACCAACAGTTTCTCTAGGGATTTATGATTTTTCCCCGGCTTACCCGCAATGATATTAACATATTTCCGGATATTCTGAAAGGCGTTGTACAACTCCGAAGGAACCTTCTTTGTTTTCGGAAGAATTTTGTACACTTTGGTGATTTCCGGCTTGATTCGATCTAAGTCAAATTCGGCGCCCAAATCCGGAACGGTAACCGGCAAACCCGTCTGCTTTTCAACTTTATCCTGCAAAACGCGGATAGCCGCTTCCTCGCCGTGCACCAAAAACACTTGTTTCGGCAGAGTCTGGTCATATCCTTCCAGCCATCGGATCAGGCCCGCCTGGTCGGCATGGGCGGAGAAACTGGCAATTTCACGAATTTCTGCTTCGACGGAGACTTCTTCGCCGTGAATCCTTACCTTTTTTTCCCCATCCAGAATCCTGCGCCCCAGCGTCCCTTCTCCCTGAAAGCCGACAAATAGTATGGTGCTTTCCTTGCGCCACAGATTGTGTTTCAGATGATGCTTCACCCTGCCTGCTTCGCACATGCCGCTGGCAGAGAGGATGATGGCGCCTTTCTTAATGGTGTTAATCTGCATGGAATCCTGCACAGAAAGCACATAATGAATATGCTTATCCTCAAAAAGGCTGGAGGCGTGGGCGCCTTCCATCTCCGCCACCGCTTCGTCGCTAAAGCATTCCGGATGTTCCATGAATACTTTCGTCGCCTCCACCGCCATTGGGCTGTCTATGTAAATATCGGTTACCGGGATTCTGCCGTCGTCCATCAGGATTTTTAGTGTATAGATCATGTCTTGCGTACGCTCGACAGCAAAGGAAGGGATGATCAGGTTGCCTCCTTTTTTCAATGTATCTTCTACTGCCTTTGCCAGAAGCTCGATCCTGTTGTCCGCATCCAAATGAAGCCTGTTGCCATAGGTGGATTCCATAATCACATAATCCGCGGACTGGATAATCGTCGGGTCGTTGACGATCGCCTGATTGGTATTGCCAATGTCTCCGCTGAATACGATTTTGGTTTCCTTCCCTTTTTCCCACAGGTAGACTTCGATCATCGCGGAGCCGAGGATGTGACCGGCGTCGCGAAAAACCACTCTCACATCCTCCGCCGCCTGCAGGGGCGTATCGTATGGATGCCCTTCGATATAGCGAAGGCATTCCCTTGCGTCTTTCACCGTGTAAATGGGCTCCAGAAGCGGCTGCCCCAAACGGGACAGTTTCCGGTTTTTGCGCTCGACTTCGCTTTCCTGAATATAAGCGCTGTCCGGTAAGACGACGGCGCAGAGTTCCTTTGTCGCCGCAGAAGCATGGGTTTTGCCCCGGTATCCATGTTTGTACAGCTTGGGTAATAAACCGCAATGATCCACATGGGTATGGGTCAACAGGACAAAATCAATATCTTTTACATCAAAATCAAAGGGCGCATAGTTCAGTTCTTTAATCGATTTGCTGCCTTGGTACATACCGCAATCGATCAGGAAACAACTTTTTTCCGTCTCGACCATAAAGCAGGAACCGGAAACCGTCTTTGCCGCGCCCAGAAAACGTATCCGCATTCAGTTCTCCTTTCGGAAATACCGCCGGGATTGGGCGGGATTGTTCAACGTCAATAGGATACCATATTCAGGAGAAAATGCAAACAAAGAAAAGTAACCCTGCGTTGACGCATACATCCTATGTGTTTATTCAGAACCTATATCGCCCGGCTTCATTTCTTGAATATATTGCTTGATCTCCAGCCAAACCTGTACGCTGACGTCTTCCGCAGGCGGCTGTTTCTTCCGGCTGCCTCTTGCAGGCAGGGGATTTGCTTTGCCGGAGGAAGCGCGTGTACCCGTATGCATAGAAGCAGCGGGTTTTCCCGTGGAAGGCCTGAAATCGGGATAGGCGCGAATCTGGCGATCCAGGAATTGGTATTCTCCGTTTTGCTTGAACTTCACCAGCGCCTTGAGGATTTCTGCGTGTAAGCCTTCTTCAAACACCTGGATGCGCAATTCCCGCGCGTTGGCGCCATCCACCATTTCTTCCTTATGCATCCGCAGAACCAGGCGAAGCGCTTCATTGGCCTGCTCTACGGTATGCAGAAACTCTTCATACGTGGCAATCCGGCCTTCGCGATAGAAGCTTCTCGCTTCTTCGACCTTCCGCCGCCACTCCTGTAAACTGGCTTCAGTACCTGTTTCATATTTTATGGTTCTTTCTGTATCATCCTCCGGCTTCGGATAGTTTTTTTCGTAAACCTGTTTCCCTGTTTCTACCAGTTGAAGCATAATCTTGCGAAAACGGATCACACGCCGGTAGGAAGCGCGAAGATCGATGATCAGATAGATAAGGGAGAAGAAAGCCGCAGCCCATAACACGCGACGACTCGCCTGATGTAAAGCGGTCGAAAGAAAGGGATGGACCAAGGTCAACAAAACAGCAGCGCAGGCACTCCGGTATAGCGTGTGCGGAAAACCTGCCTTATCGGACAAAGAGAAGAACCGCAGCACAGGACGCGGCGCCCATCGAATATGAAAAACCTTCTCTACAACCAATTCCGCCAGGTACTGCAGCAGGAAGAACAGGATCAGCGAAGGAAAAAACGACAACAGGGGATAGTGGGGATAGAGCAATCGAATAGACAAGAGCACAACGCTGCAGGCGCCAAAAACCAAGAGAAACGGTCCATAAAGCATACCCCGGTTCATCCGTTGCCTTGACCGGATCCCTCTATAACAGAATTCCATAATCCATCCGAAAAACGAATAGATCATAAAATAAAGCAAGCCCCTGATAACCATCTCTCCGGTCACAGAATCACTCCATTTCCAGATTAAGTATACTATTTAATTATTTCTTGCGCAAGAGAGACATGGCCTTGCCGCTAAAAGCCTCTTGCGCAGAACAACACACTATGATATTCTAATATATGGCATATTTGTCATATATTGTTTTGTTGTCTTTCGCGCATCGACGAGCTCATCTTAGGACAGGGAGGGACAAGAATGATCGCTAAAGTACGTGCATTTACACTGCAAGGCTTGGACGCCTTGCCGGTGGAAGTCGAAGCCGGCGTTTATCAGGGCTTGCCGGATTTGACGGTGGTCGGCCTGCCGGACGCGGTGCTCCGGGAAAGCCGCGAACGGGTTCGCTCCGGGATCGTGAACGCGGGCTACCAATGGCCGACCCGCAGGATGCTGATCAATCTGGCGCCCGCGCATATTCGCAAAGAGGGATCCGGCCTGGACTTGGCTGTGGCGGTAAGCTTGTTGAAAGCCTCCGGCCAGCTTCCGGATCTGGATACGGAAGAATTGGTGTTTGCAGGAGAACTCTCGTTGGACGGAAGCCTCCGAAGCTCCAGAGGAATACTTGCCGCCGCCTTGGCTATGGAACAGTGGCCGGATAAAGTACTGGCCGTACCGGCGGACAATCGGGAAGAAGCCATGCGCGGCACCGGCAGGGTATTGGCTTTACGTTCTTTGGCACAGTTGAGGGATACGGATGAAATGATGCGAAGGATTCGCATCGCCCGATTGGGAAAAGCGTTGATCGAAGGACAGTGTTCGTGCGATGCTTCCGCGGAAGCAAAGCAAAATACCCGGGACCGCCATCAGGGTCCGGAGGGGATTTCTTCTCCAAACGAGAATGTACTGTGGGATTTGCGCATGGTGAAAGGGCAACAAAAAGCCAAAAGGGCCCTTGAGCTGGCGGCCGCAGGCGGGCATCACCTGCTGCTGCTTGGCCCGCCCGGCAGCGGAAAAAGTCTTCTGGCCCGTTGTCTCCAGGGCATACTTCCCCCGATGCGGAAGGAAGAAATGCTGGAAGTCAATCGTATTTACAGTGCGGCAGGCCTTTTGGGTGCGGATACACCCTGGATAGTGCGGCGGCCTTTTCGCAGCCCTCACGCAGGCGTAACCAAAGCCGGCCTGCTAGGCGGCGGTATTCCCTTTCGCCCCGGCGAAGTCAGTTTGGCCCACCGCGGAGTCTTGTTCATCGACGAATTACCGGAGATGGACAGAAACTGCCTCGAAAGCCTCCGTCAGCCCCTCGAAGAAGGCTGCATCACCCTTTCCCGCGCCTGGGGCAGCATCAACCTGCCGGCCAGAATCCAGCTGATAGCCAGTGCAAACCCTTGCCCATGCGGGTATTATGGAGAATACCCCCCTAAATGCAAATGCCTCGACTATGAAATCCGCCGTTATCAGAATCGCTTCTCCGGGCCGCTTCTCGATAGGATGGATATGGTGGTGCAAGTCCCCCGGCTGGAAGCGGAAAACCTGACGGATCACAGCCCGTCCGGGGAAGACTCCTATACGGTTGCAGACAGGGTAGCGCAGGTTTGGCGCAAAAGGCAGGAAGAAGAGAGAAAAGAAGCCCGGGATCTGGAAAGCCTTCGCCGGCAACTAACCCCGGACAGCAAAAAATGGGCGTTATCAGCCTATGAGGATCACCAGCTGACCGCCCGGGGTTATTATCGTATGCTGCTATTGGCCAGAACGATCGCTGATATAAACGAAGAAGAAGCCATCTGCGTTTCGTCCCTGGCGGAAGCTTTGGAGTATCGGCTGGCAGCCATTTGATTCTTAAGGCTGCGGGCAGTGTCGCTTAATTGGTGCGTTTAATTATAGTAGGTGTCCTTCAGCTTCTCGTATTCATCGTTCACCCATTCCCAGCGCTGGGCAGAAATCGGGTTGCCGTCCATCGCGCCGCCGCCTATGAAGGCGTAGCCGCCGCCCGGCGCTAAATCATCAAGCAATCGCCGAACCATACCGCGAACCTGTTCCTCGCTGACGTCCAGATGGGGCAGGAAGGTCCTGGACTCTAAACCGCCGCAAATCATCAGCTTATTGCCGTATTTTTTCTTAATCGCCACCAGATCATTTGAGGTTTGCGCCGGATCCCAGGCGTTGAATCCCATATCCACCACGTCGTCGAGGAAGCTTTCGAAACGACCGCAGTTGTGATGGACTGCCAGTAAGCCTTTGTCCTTGAAGAATCCGATATAGCGCCGCCACACCGGGGCAAAGATATCCCGAAACATCTCCAGCGAGACGAAAGGATTGCGTTCATGGGCGATGTCGTCAGCGAACATGATATAGTCCGGTTTATAGTAATACAAAAATTTATCCGCCACGCTCAAGAAGCCGTCGCAAAGATAATTCAGCAAGGCTTTGACTTCTTCCGGTTCTTCATGACAGGCGATCAGACCGTTTGTGAATCCCATGAAGGACATCAGCGCTTGGAAGAAACCAACCGCGGAAGCGCCGCCCCCTCTGGGGAGTTCAGGATCCATGTTTTCGAGGTCTTTTTTTGAAACAGCCTCCCAATCCATGCTTGAGAAATCCGGGAATTTGATGACGTCGCGCCATTGGCGGATATCCTCCAGGATAAAGTCGTCGGGTTTGGGGAGCGCCGCGTCGATGGCGCTGCCTTCCTTGGTCCATTCGACGCCAAAAATATCCTTGCCGGCGCCATCCCCACGTTCGCCTTTCATAAATGAGGGGCGCATTCCCCAGAAAATGCTGTAGCGGGGGATATACGCCGGTACCTCGCCGCGCAACGCGCGCAAAAAGTTTTCCTTAACGCTGAGCATGGATAACCCTCCTCTTTTTTGCCGGCTGCGGCTCTTAGTCACAAGCGGCCCAGCCTTTGCTGATTGTTTAAAATCATAGCACAGCATATGGACAAAGTAAAGCCGCCGGGCAAATGTGCCGGCGCTGAACGCAACAACGTCACGGAGCGGCGCCCTCTGTGAAAGACAGTACAAAATAGCTGGCGACTTCCTGATTCCCGATCCCGGTCAGATAGCCGCTGTTGGTATGCGCGACAATGTCCGGTCCTTCCCAGCCCTTATCCTGTCCATAGCGCAGCAAAGCCGCCACCAGCGTAGGGCAGTCCAGATAATCGCTGCCGAGACCGGCAATGCCCCGCCAATCCCCGCTTTGAAGAAGAGATGCCGTTGTCCTGTCAAGAATTGCCGCTTCCTCTCTGTGGTGATGGTGGGAGAAATCCACAGAAACAAGAAGAAGGGTATGGGCGCTAAGCCAAGGTTCAAGCGTATCCAATAGTTTTGCCAGATCAGCCGTCGGGTATTGATAATGGAAAATCACCGGCGCGACTTTCGCCTCCGGCAAGAACTTTGCCAGCCAGGGAATCACAAACCCGATGCTGTGTTCCTGTTCAAACAGCTCCGGAGATTCCGCCGCCAAGCCTTCGCGGAGCAGCGCATCCAGGATCTCCTCGTCCGGATCCACCCGGCCGTATGGCGTTTGCCAAAGCGAGCGGGTTAAGGCGGCAGGCGGTCCCGTATTGGTATGGTTTGGGCCCAAGAGAATGACGGTATCCGGTTTGTCATCCGCCTCAGAAAGACGCTGTAGGGCATAGATCAGCAGAGAAGCAGCAGGGGCGTGATGCGGAAGCGTCAAAGCCCGAAGCGTTCCCTCATACGCCCTCTCGCTGATGAAGGGCGCAGAAAACCCTGCCTTGCTGAAAGCAAGCGCATCCTCCATCCCGCTTCGGTGAATAAACCTTTCTGTGTCTATACGATGGGGGGGCGTAACAGGCGTATCCTGCGTAAACGAAGAAGGTAGAGGCGCCCGGTCAGCCGCGACAGCGTCACGCCAAAGAATGCTTCCCGCCGTATACAAGGGGAGCAGTAAGAAGATAAGGATCAGAAAGATCCTGCTGATCAGTAGGAATGGATATTTGTTCATCAGTTTATGTAGATTCTGTCTTCAGCGGCCGCGGTATAAAAGCCGGGCCGCATCGTCAACCCCAGTACGGCGGGCTCCGCTAAATAACTGCCGGGCATCGCTACGCGTACATTATAGCGAACAACCTTTTCTATCATACTTCCCTGTTTATAGACGCCAAAAGTCAAGCGGTTCCCTTCTTCCATCAGCAGCCAAACAGGATTTTCATACGCCTCATACGCCGTCGTATCCATACTCACATACCGCAGGCCTGCCGGAAGATAATCGACGATGGTATAGCAACCGTCAGGCGCGCTCTCCTCGATACGAAAGTGAATCTCTACCTGGATCTTTCCGTTCATCGGAAGGCTTCTGCTCTCCTGTCCGCCCACCGTATAGCTGCGCTGTATACTGATCTGCCCCATGACCATTTCGCCGGGTTCTTCCCATCCGTCTTTCTGATAGAAGGATTCCCCGATAACCTGGCCGTTGACCTGGCTGATCGCAAAGCGCTCTCTTTGTTCCGGCGCCAACGTTAAGGTCAGGTTCGGCGATTTGCTCAAATCCACGAAAATCTCTTCCCCTCCCATGATATAGGCAAAACTTGCGGATTCCGGCATATTGTCGCTTACCGTGCGGAGCCAAAGCAGTTTCTCCAGTAAAACATACTCCTCCTCACTTTGGTTTTCCTGGACATATTGATACAAGCCCGTGCTTTGCGGCAAGCCCAGCATACCGGCGACAACCGCCATCTGTGCCGTCGCTTTCAGCGTCTCTGTCCGGCCCAGCCCGATCGAGGCCCGGACGAGGCCGTCCACTTCCTCCGTCCATTGCCTAAGCAGCTCTTCCGCATAGCCGACGGCTTCATTCCCATTTCCGATAAAGAGCATGGCGCAGATCAGGTTCAATTTCTGCTGTCCTGTCAATTCTTCACCTTGAAAGCGGTTCTCCCGCAGCGCGCGGCGTATTTCTCCCAGCACTGGTTTTCCGCATGCCGCCATGCCCCATAAAGCAAGGGTCCCGTCATGATCGTCTTCTGTCTTTTCCTCCATCATCCGGCTGAAGTATAAGGCCAAATCTTCTTTAGAGAAATACTCTCCGGCTGCGGAAGCCGCCCAGACGCTGGTATAGGGATCGGATTCCCCGTAAGGCAGATACGCGACGCCTCCGTCGTATAGCTGATAACGCAAGATTTGCTCCCGTTCCGTCCGTTCATCCTGGGCGGATAAGCTCCACCAATCCAAACCAAAGGTACTTTGCAATAGTTTGCCCGCCTCCAATGCGGCAATCCGCTGTTCCACCCGTACAGAAGCCTGTCCCGCCAGCTCAACAAGCCCCCGCATGGCTTGATTTCTATAGGTATCGCTGAAAACGACCGTGGTCATCCCTTCGTCATGACCGGAAATCTTATATTCTTCCGTCAGCTGGGCCTCCTCGCGGACACTATGGCTAAACATACTTTTTTGAACACGGAAAAACTGCGTCACACTGTCGCTGTATTGCTCCCATACGCAATGCACCTGCAGAAGATACTCTCCTTCAGGCATGGAGGGCAATTGCAGATTTTGCCAGCCGAAAGCCGCCCCGCTTAGCGACTGTGTGAAATCCAGCTCCGGGATAAGCACGGTCCAAGTGACGGTGGCGGGCATTTCCTCCGCCTGCAAGACGCTTCCCGCAGCCCGCATACCGAGGACCGGTTCATCGGTCTCCAGGATCGGCCCATTGAAGCGGATATCCGCAAAGAAAGGCCGGCTGACCGTGATCGATCCCGTACCGCTGCCAACCCGGATATCCCGGGTATACGCTTGCCAAATCACACGCCATTTCGTGATATTATCCGGTAACGTGAATTCGATTCGTATCCTGCCTTGGGGATCCGTATACAACATGCGAAAAAGGACAGTATCCCGGAAATCATCCCTTCCGCCGTCTCCCTCTCCTCCTTCCGCCATCGGTCCGCCGTCGGAGGAAGGATGGCTCACCACCGTCCGGTAGGTATAATCATACGAATTGTAATGCAATACCTGGCGCCCTATATCGACCCATTGGTCGCGCAGCGCGAGCAGGGCTTCATCGACCAGGTTCAGGTTGATGACGCCCTGGACAGGCTGCCCTCGGTGATTCCTCAATTGCATATCTAAAATCACTGTATCGCCGGGAGAATAACGTTCTTTATCTGTCTGCATCGTCAGCTGTAACGCCCTGTCCCCTGGATCCGGCAGTGCGCTTGCTGCGTAGGCAGCCTGTAAATAGCGGCTGCCGTCAAAGAAAACAGCCATGATATTGGCGCCTGGCAATTCTCGCTCATCGAAGAGGAAAGCATAGCGATTCTCTTCAGTAACCGTGTACTCTTTGATAAAGTCGCCCGCGCGGAAAAAGAGATATTGCCCTTCTCCGCTGAGAGGCGCTTCTCCCGCATGAAGCTGATAAACGACCGTTTCGCCCGTCCTGCAGTATTGCGCCCCGTTGTCCCGGCTGAGCCAATACCAGACATAGGGATACGCGTTTTCTGCGGAAGCCCTTTTAGCTTCAGGAAGGAAAAACTGCCGCGACGCCACGCGTCCGGCCCTATCCGTAAAGCTTATCGTTAATTGATACGCATCCGGATACTGCAGGCTTTCTTGAAACATGGTAACGCCATTTTCCACGCCTGACCAGGTCCAGATAAATTCGCTTTCCGGTATTTCCTGAAACCGGTACTCGAATGTCGGCGTCATTTGCTTCGTAAAGGGATCATAGTGCTGACCGGTTTCTATTTTTTCCCAGTATTGGCGGACAAGGGAAGCCTGCAAACGGATCGAATCCCGGTATGGCGTCAGGGCCTGCGCAAGGATATCCCCCTCAGGGTCGAAGATACGCCCGATATCCACGCCAAAGGCCTCCAGATCAATCGTAAAATAATCCTGCGCTTCTTCCTCGCCGGGTTCCCTTTCCATGGCGTCCGGCAAATCGTTGCCACTCACCAGTAAATATGCTTCGGATAATGGCGCGGAAGAGAATCGGGCCGCTGTGCCTCTCAGCTCTAAATCACTGTTGAAGACAAGGACCTGGCTTTCTCTGTAGATTTCTCCCATTTCCGGAAACGTTGCTACGGCGGATACGCGGTCGCTGCCGGTTATGCTGTAATCGCTGCCGAGCGCTTTTGTGCTGAAGGTGATCTCCCCCTGAGAGCCGGAAGTGATCGTACGGTCATTCCCTATAGACGATCCGTAAAACAGAATCGATTGCTCCCCCATGGGCGTACCGTCGAAAAATGCTGTCGTCGCCGTCCATTGGACGTTTTCTCCCTTCATCACAATGGGTTTATCCGCCGCAAGGGATATTCTGTACGCCGGTTTTTCATAAATCGCTACTTCAAAATAGCTGGCACAGATAAACGCATCGTCCAGGTACAAGCTCAGATAATAAAAGCCCGGCGAAAGCACGGGAAGCGTAAGGCTGCCCTGCAGAACATCGTCAATGACGGCGCAGTCCTGCGTGATATGCATTTCTGTTCTGCCATTTTCCAGCCGCAGGATCGCATCCCTTACCGGAGGAACAGAGGGGCTTCTCGGCGTCAGTAAGCCGAAAAAGTACAGCTTATCCCCCGGCCGGTATAGCGGTTTATCCACATAGAGATAGTTCCAATAATTCTGCGCCGTCCTTCTGTTCGTTAACCACTGCTGCTGATCCGGATTGCCATAGCTCTCGTCCGTATCGGCCAGCAGAATCTGATCCCCTTCGTAACGGATGTCCACCACTCTCAGCGCCTGACCGGAGGGAAGATTTTTACTATACGCGACGCCGTTCTCATCCGTGTAGATCCTCTCGTTTTCGTTTATGCGGATTTCCGCCTGACCGGCAGCGAATCCGGTGGAAAGGTCGTTGACCCATATCAGTGCCTCCCTGTCATTGGCGCTCAAATACGCGCTCAGATCCGTCACTTGAAACAAGAATTGCCTGAGCTGACCTTGTAAGCGAAACTCCGCCAGATAGAATCCCTTTGGCAGCGCTTCCGGGAAGACCAGATACCAGGAATAGTCTAGCGGATGGCCGGTCAGTATAAAATCCGCCAGGGGCGTAAGCCCTTCCACGGATACCGGGATATCTTCATTGGCGTAGAGCCACGCCCGGTCTTTGAGTTTTTCAGTCAGAAACCGCTGATAGTGCAGGCTGCTGGGAAAGCTGAACAGCTTAACCTCTACATCCGGCGCCGCGCTTTCTTCCCCGCTTTCCCAGGCATTGAAGTAAAACTGAATCGCCGGCGCTTCATCCGTGCGAAAAGCGAGATTCTGCCCCTGGATGGAAAAGTAGAAGTTCTCTTGATCAGGCGCGTTTTCGGTATGAAATACCACCGTCATCGCCTCGCTGGTTTTTCCCGGCCCGCCGCTCTCCCTGATTCCACCGGCAATATGGATTTCATAGACCGTGTTGTAGGCAAGGGGTTGATCCGGCAAATACAGCGCACTTTGGTTCTCTATAACCCAACTGCCCGGCACGGGCGGGACGAAGCCTACCAGCCTCTCCAGGTCGTCTTGCTCAGGCGCTGCGGTGAAGCGTAAGGCAAAAGAGGTCGTTACCGGCGCCATGTTGGTATTCGTCCTTGGCAATGTCTCTCTCAGGCTGAACGCAGCCGTCGTCTGAAAAGCCCAGGTATGGGAGCCTCGCGCATTTCGGTCGGCCAGCGAATTCTCAGGATCGAAAGCAATCCGGTACACGCTGTTTTCGATCAAAGGCGCAACCGGAACCAGCTCGTATTCCCGCCCGCCCCTTCTTGCGATCAGTTCGAAATCAAATTCCGGATCCAGGACGAGCGCTTTTTCCGCCAACTCCCTTGGTATTGCTTCCGTGGAGCTGATCAGAAATCCTTCGACAAGGTCTATTTTCTCCTCTGCGCCAAGCAGGGGTTTGATGCTGATAACGCCGCTGAAACTCTCCGGAAGCGAAAGCGGAACGGGCATATCCTCTTCCCGAAATCGTTCGAGGATCGGCCAAAATGCTTGCAGCGCCAGAAACAGGGCGACACAGGCGGCCACTGCGGGAATCCAAAACCATCGGCTTGCTTTTCCCGCTTTTTTTCTTTGGCCACCAGAAGCGCCTGTTTCAGCAAGCCCGCCATCCGCCGTCCTACCCGCGCCGGGCAAGGCCTTGTCCATTTCCTCTGCACCCAGGCCTGCCTCCGTCAAGGCGTCTCTTACCACGCGCTCATAGCGGGATGGTACGGCTATCGTCTCCAGCCTTTTCTTCTCCGCCTCCAGGAAAAGATCAATCTTATCCATCCAATGCGCCTCCCATTTGCTGTCTTAAGCTGTCCAAAGCCCGATTCAGCCGGGATTTCACCGTTCCTTCCGGTATCTCAAGAAGGATAGCGATGTCCTTATATTCATAGTCCATATAAAACCGCAGGTAAATCACTTCCCGATGGATTTCCGGCAATTGACTGACGAACTGCCGGATGATCAGTTCATCTTCGATCGCCAGTCCCCCGGCGTTTTCCTTGGTCAACGCTTCTTCAAGGGGCAGGGTTTTGGGGTTTTTGCGCCAAAACTCCCGGCATACATTCACGAGTATCTTTCTGCTCCAGGCAGGAAATGCCTCTGCCGCGCGCAGGGTATGGATTTTTTCAACGATTTGGAGCGTCATTTGGGCTATCGCGTCCAAAGCGTCGGCTTCATTGCTCAGCAAAGAATACGCCAGACGGTAGTATGACTGCCTTTTTTCCGATACCTGTCTGATCAGGCTTAAGTGTTCGTCGCTTAATCCCATTACCGCCCTCCAGGCTTCTGACATTCATCTAGATGAAAAAATCCCCTTCGGCGTTCCCTGCCGAAACCGGTTCCGATGCATATCGTATCATAATTCTCGTCAATAATAAATAAATAAGACGCCGAACCGGCGTCTTCTCAAGTATACTTTGCACTGTACTTTTCTTACTGTTATTATGTTAACTGTCGTATCAGTTGGTCCATCAGCCCAAGTTGAAATACTCGTTCCGCGACCTCCGGCGTGACAGCCTCCCCTTTCCCCAGTATCACTTCGCCATTCCTGCCGATCACATCCGCGGCGGCTTTTTTTTCGCTAAGATAAAGGAAACGCAGTTCTTTCCGCATGTCCGCGGTCTGGTTGTTCTGTTCATTTGACTGCTTTCGCTTATCGATCGTCTGCATGAGTTCATTGATTTGCATCCGGTAGTTTTCGATTTGCTGTCTGAGTTCCTTATTTCGTCGCCTGTCCGGCACAGCGGGGCTATTCTCCGGCTTATCTTTTTGTTCTGCGCTTTCTTGCGCCACTTCCTCCATCACATCTCCGAAACGGATAAGAAAACGCTCCGCTAAATCAATAAACGCATTTTGCATTTCCGGGCGCTTTAACAGGGTTTCCAAATTTTGTATGTCGTCTCCCTGTTCCGCGATGGTGTCTTCCAGATGCTTGAGTTTGCCGGCAAGCTCAGCAATGGCGTCTTCATGCTTTTTTTCCTGCTGTAGCAAGTAATTCTCCATGTCCGCCGGCGCCACGCCCAATAAGCTGGTGTTCAGCTGTTTCTCCTTTTTCATCCTCTACCCCTCCCGCCAGGGCCCTCTTTCGCTTCGTCTGCGCTATGGGTGACGCCCCTATGAGGGACCGGTATCCGCCTGGCTTTGCGTCTGAAGCGCCCGAGCGTATAGCTGCGCAAGGCAGGTCTCCGCTTCCGACAAGCGTGCGCGGCGCCGCTCAGCCTCCGCGCGCAGGACAGCAAGCTGTTTTTCCTGAAATTGAATCATTTCTTCCGCCATTTTTATCTTTTGATCAAAGCCGGCGATTTCTGCTTCTCTGACTTCCGTCAAATCCCGTAGATAGAGATTCACGTCGCTTTCCCGATAGCCCATAAGAGACAGTTTCCAGTTCATAAAGAAGCCTCCAGTTGCGCTATAGCAGCGTTGATCCGGCGTCCTACCCGCTCTGCGCCCATCACTTGCTGCACCTCCCAAAGATCGGGAGAATTCCTTCTTCCCGTCAGGGCCACGCGCAGAAGGCTGCTTACATCGCCAACGTGCCCTTTATATAATTCCGGATTCTTTTGATAATCCTTTGGCCTTGCCGCAAAGCCGTGTTTCTCGCTCAGCTTTCTGACTTTCTCGAACCAGAGCGTATTGTCGTCAGAAAAGGAGAACGCGTCCCAATAGTCGCGTAGTATCCGCGTCGCTAAATCAGGGCCGATTTGCTCGGGATAAGGGTCGTCCTGCGAAAATAAAGGATCGAAAAAGAAACGGATAAATTCCATAATCTGTTTTCCATAGATCAGGTCTTTTCTGGGCTTTTCGCCGCCCCTGCCAATCGAAAGAATCGCGATCCCATACGCCGCGTCTTCCGCCAATATCGGATACAGATCCGGCGCTTCCGATTCCGACCAGGATAGCAGAAAGCTATAAATCTCCTCCGCAGGCAGGGAAGCAAAGGTATCTTTACTTACATTCTGCAGTTTATTCAGGTCAAATAGAGCGCCCGAGCTGCCCATTTTCTCCGTGGTAAAGGGAAAGGCCGTGTAGGGCAGGCCGGGATTGGCCATTTGCCATTCTTCGTAATTGGAGTTAAGCACAGTCAGGAGATAGGTTCTTACCGCCTGGGGGAAGTAGCCTAATCGGCGGTAATAATCAAGGCCCAACTCCGGATCCTTTCTTTTCGAAAGCTTCCTTTTGGTTTCTCCTTCCATCTTCATCAAAACCGTTGTATGGCAAAATACCGGCGGAGTATAGCCGAGGGCTTGAAACAATTCCCAATGATAGGGCAAAGTAGAAAGCCATTCTTCACCCCGGATAATGTGCGTGATCCGCATAAAGTGATCGTCCGTTACATGGGCAAAATGGTAGGTGGGGATGCCGTCCGCCTTGAGCAGAACAAAGTCCTGGTCATTCTCGGGCATTGTCAACGAGCCCCGGATTCCGTCCGTTATGGTAAAGGTTCTCGTAGCATCCCCCATGGACCGGAAACGCAGGGCAAAAGGCGTACCGGCGGCGACTTTTGCCCGGATTTCTTCTATAGGCATATCCCGATGCCTCGCCCAGGGACCATAATACCCTGGGTTCTGTTTGTTTGCTTTCTGTTCGTTTCGAATTGCGGTCAATTCCTCTTCGGTACAAAAGCAGGGATAGGCCCTTCCCATGCGAATCAGCCGGCATGCCAGACTCTGGTATAGGTCCACTCTCTGTCTCTGTCTGTAGGGACCGAATTCGCCTTGGTTTCCTTCCTCCGTGGCGCCTTCGTCGAAGTGCAGGCCAAAATAGGACAGGGAGGAAATAATCAATTCTACCGCGCCGGATATTTCTCTTTTATTGTCCGTATCCTCCACACGCAGGATAAATACGCCGCCGCTTTGATGCGCAATACGTTCATCCGCCAGCGCGCCGTATAAATTGCCCAAGTGGATAAAGCCTGTTGGGCTTGGCCCAAGGCGGGTCACACAAGCGCCTTCCGGGAGATTCCGGGGAGGGTAGATCGTTTCATATTCTTCCGGCGTCTTACGGACCTGAGGATACAGCAGCCCGGCCAGTTCCTCTCTTTCCGCTTGGGACAGCAAACTTTCTCCGGCTATAGGTCCATCAGATTGTTGAAGCATTGAATTGCACCCCATTTATCGTATGACCGGCAAACGCTGTTCATCGTAGATTTCTGTCGCCGAAGAAGTGTAAAGTGACCACGGTGGGTCCCGTGTGGGCGCCGATGACCGGCCCGACATAGCACAGCGAGACGTTCTTTACGCCTTCTGCGATCAGCATATCTCTCAGTGTTTGCGCATCCTGGATGGCTGTACCATGGGTGACAAAAACCGGGCTCTCCGCTCCGTCCGAAGCGTTTTCCCGATAAGCCTGCAACATGGCTTCCAGAGATTTTTTTCTCCCCCGGACTTTGTTTACGGCGACAAGTTTCCCTTCCCCGTCGACATGGATAATCGGCTTTATGCTGAGCATTGTCCCCAGCGCGGCAGAGGTTCTGGTTATCCTTCCGCCCCGCAGGAGCGTATCCAGTTCGTCCACAGTGACCCAGTGGGCGACGTTGAGTTTATTATTTTCTATCCATTCCGCCAGGTCATCCACAGTATAGCCTTCTTTATGTTTTTGTACTGCGGTATACACCAGCAATCCGTGCCCTGCCGTGGCGCACAGAGAATCAATACAATAGAGCTTTCTGTCCGGATAATCCACTTTCATTTTCTCCGCGCAGAGGACGGATGCTTCGTAACTCTTGCTGAGCGCGGAACTGAAGGATATATGAATGACGTCGAAGCCTTCTTTGAACGCTTCTTCAAAATATTGATAGAAAGTGGCGGTCGTGACTTGCGCCGTCCGGGCAATCTCGCCTTTTTCCAAATGGTCAAAGAACTCCATAGCGGAGATCGTACTGTCTTTGCCACAAATGGTATAATCCGTACCGCCCATTTCCACCGTCATCGGGATGATGGTAATATCCATCTCCTTTTCTATTTCCTCCGGAAAGTCGATGGTCGCATCGGCCATGATTCTGTACTCCGCCATACTGTGACTTCCCCCCTTTCTTTCACACGGGATAATTCTAGCATAATACCGGGTTTTTGTATATAAAAGGGCTGACCGCAAGCGAATACCTCTCGGGCTCAGTTTACAGTGCAGTGCCGACTATGGTGGCGGGCAACACATTTGCCCGGCTACACGTCACATTCGTTTTCAACATCAGGCTTTCTGATTATGCAGCCTAACGGCTCAACGTCCTTCCGATGTATAGCCCACCAGTCTCCTTGAAGGACCTTCGCCTGAACCCCCTCACGGGTGGTTCTACGGCTTCATTGACTGCCAAGCCTGTGTTTCAAGACTTCATGTTCCTACCGTAGCCTGTGCAAACATGCCGCCCGCCACCAACTGGGTCAGCACTGAACTGTAACAGGGTCAGCCCGCAAAACTGCCCGGATATCCCCGGATTCTTTCCTTACAGCTTCGGCTTAGCCGATCATCGTATCCGGTTCGCAAATGCTCTTGTAGTTGAGGAACAAACGACGCTGGCATTCGACCAGCAGCTCGTCCTGAGTCCAAGGCCCCCATTCGTCGGGCTTATTGATAATCGCGCAGGCATTGGGTTCTTGATGAAGGGATATTTCGTTGTTGTGAAAGGAGAAAACAGAACCGCTCACCTTTCCGCCCCTCTCGGTGCAGAGCCAGCAGATAAAAGGCGCGTTGAATTCCGGCTCCGGATGCGTATCAAATTCGGGGAAAGCGGTTTTGCCGGGGATCGCTTCCCGGGTCTCTCCCTGCGAGACGCCCTGGAACTGTCTCTCATAGCCGCTTCTATTCTTCGCGTGGGGTGAAAAAGCGTTGACTGTGATGCCGTACTGGGAGAGATCCATCGCCAGCCCCCTGGTCAGGCCGACCACGCCGGCGTTGCAGACCACGTATTGGGTAAACTTTACCACGTCGCCTTGCCAGGCTTTCGAGGTGCAGTTGATGATGCGGCCCCATTTTTTAGCCTTCATGATGGGGACAGCGGCGCGAATGACGTTAAAGTATCCCTTCGGCTTGGTGTCGTTATTGCTGTCATACTGCTCTTCCGATACGCTTTCTACGCCGCCGCCGCCGAAGCCGCCGGCCACATTCACCAGTATATCTACCGTACCATAGGTATCCACTGCGCATTGTACCAGTTTCTCCCCCACGTCAAATTGGGAGATATCCCCGAAGCAAGCTACCGCCTCGCCGCCCTGTTCGCGGATGAAGCGCGCGGTATCCTCGGCGTCTCCGCCGATTTTTTTAAACAAGGTCTGGTATTCCGCCTGGCGTTCGGGGGACCAGGACGCATACTCTTCTTCGTTTATATTGAGAAACAGCGTGCCGCCGGACTTCCGGCTGTTGGTGACGACCTTTGCGCCCTCCGCGGCTAAGGCGATGGCGACAGCCCGGCCCACGCTCTGACTGGAACCGGTCACGATGGCTACTTTGCCTTCTAAAGCTTTTGTCATGTTCTATCCCCCCTTACGCTCTCTTGGCTTTGGCGACGATGCTGTGATAGCCGTTCAGAAGCTGCGCATCCACGACCTGATCGATCTCTTCCACCGTCCATATCCCCTTCTCCATGGGCTTGATCATGGTGCGGACGATGGCCGGTTCCCGATGCCTGGCGATCAGATTGCCGTTTAGGAAAAATACGGTACCGCTGACGCTTGCGGATCGTTCGGAGCA
>WRMS01000023.1 GCA_009777025.1 Clostridiales bacterium
TCTTTGATCGCAATCAAAGGCGGCTCAAGCGCCGGAGACGTTGTCGCTGCCTCCACCGTCAGGAGGAAGCTATCGCTGCTCTCCCCATATTCGTTTTTCGCCGTAGCCGTCACCGTATACATCCCGACTTCCAGGTTATCCGGGGCATGTACCATGCGGGTAGCGAGATCCAATGTAAAACCCGGGACAGAAGCGTTGCGTAGTCCCGTCGCCACCACCGAGACCGTGTCCGCCTCGCCCCCCGCTAGGCTGTAGTTCGTCTGAAAGGTCACGCCTTGGCGGATCGAAAAGCTTTTTTCCGGGAAGGTGAGTACAGGGGCTTCCCCTTCATCGGGCTCATCCGGTTCATCGGGGAGCAGATCATCCGGAATGAACGGCGCCATCATGGGCGTCATAGCAGGGCGACGTACGTTGACCGACGATGAAAGGTCAAACTCCGACAGGTAGCCGCCTGTATCCAGCACTTTGACGTTGTACCAATTGTCGGTATACACGTTGGCTTCCCCATCTATGTAGAAAGTGTTGAACAGCAAGGGGCTGTTTTGATAGTACGGGCCGGCTTGCGTATCGGCGCGATAGACGATATACCCCACCGTGTCCTCTTTGCATTGCTCCACGGTAAGCCCTTCTGCCGCCATAGTGGGCGGATTCCAGGTGACAAACGGCGCGAGAGTCCCTGCGTTATCTATTTCCTCGAGGACGCCGCGGATCCCCCGGATCGGATCGAAGGGGCCTTTTCTGCGGGACGCACCCTTCACCGGCTCGGAAGCCGGGGAACCCAAGTTGTCGTCATTCCAAGCCCGTACCGTGTAAAGGTACATATGGCCGTATACCGCCGTCTTATCCTCGATAGATAAGGGCGCGAGCAAGCCGTTTTCATCCAGTTTCTCTTCCCCGGCGTCAAGAGGCCCCCCGACCTCTTCCCAGACCACTTTGCGCATCAGGTCATAGCTGAGGTCCGCATAGTCGGCTAGGACCAGGGGACCGTAGGTATCCACGAGCTGCCGGACGAGCCGGATTTGCTTGTCCTGGCTGACGGCGGCAAGGCTTTGCCTCAGCCTTGCTTCACTGACCTGAGATACCGTCATAAACTTGCTTAAGGCGCTGATTTCGCCGATCTGCGCCTGCACCGGAGTCAGCACAGAGGGGATCTGCACCGGGAAAGCGCCCACCTGGGTCATCAGGGAGGCAGTCGGCGAGGCGCCCAATAATGTATATGACGGGACGGGCATTTGACCGTCTGCGCTTTGGAAGGAATAGCGGCCGCCGGAGAAGGCGCCGCCGGAGAAGGCGCCATCGGAGAAAGTCCCCAGGGCGCCCCGCAGCGAATTCGCCATGACCCGGCTCAAGACGGCGTCATTGACGGAAATGGGCTGGAACAGGGCGCCGAAGACGTCCTCGTTGCCTTCCATGATCGCCTGGATCTGCCCCTCGGTCAGGCGGGTGACTTCCGTGCGGTAAAGCCGATAGTGGTCTACATGGCCCACTGCGGAGAAATTAACCTTGACGCCGTTTTTGCTGGACAGGGGCAGTTGCATGACCGGCGTGGCAGGGGGCATGGTAGCCGGCACACGGAAGGGCTGTATGGCGCCGGCTGGTATTTCCTGGATGGTATCCAAGCCATTCGGAACGCTTATCGTCTTGCTGACTGTGGTTTCCACGCCCCAGGAGGATACCGCCGAGACTTTATAGTAGTAGTAATGGGCAATGACCTGCTCCACGGGGTCGGTAAAGCAGGGCTCGGTGACCAGGTCGCCCACCATGATCCATTCCAGGCTGTCTTCCTCGACGGGCACGCTGAAGTCAGGAACCTCCGCCCGATAGATCCGGAAGTACTTGACCTGGGGGTCGTCCGGCCTATCCCATTTGAGCTGGACATAGCCGGTGATCATCCGCTTATAGACGGCTTCCTTATAAGCCGCTAGCGCTTTATCGTATTCCGCTCTATCGATATCATAGCGGCGCTGCATCTCTTCGTAATACGCCCAGTTTAAATCATTCTGGACCCTGGCGTCCATATAAGCCGAATACTTCTCCTCATAATTGGCAAGGGCTATTTGGAATAGCGCGTTTTTCTCTTTCCAGATGTAGTAATCGGTATAGAATTGGTCGTATAGGGAATCAAAAATCCCGACGATAAAATAAAACTCCTGGTCGTCGATATAGATTCCGTTGGTTGTTCCTATATAACTGGGGAGTATATTCCTTACGTCCTCCAGACAGAGCAAAATGAAATGATAGGGATCCACGGCATATTCATTATTATACTGTGCTTGCGCGTGCATGGTAAACACAGATGGAGCACCGCTCCCCCGGTTAATGGTAAAGGTCACGAGCCCATTCCCCGTGTTGTTGACGCTTATCGTAGCCGTGGTCGAATAGAAAGGATGAGAATAAGGCTTTAGTGCCGGCGGGGCAGGCGCCACGGGCCGTACAGGTTCGGCGGGCACATAGATGTACGGCGGCTCCTGTGGCGGTATCGGTTCTACCGGCTCCACCAGTTCGTCGTCCGGACCGTTGCCCGTCCGTCCCGATAGGGTGTCGGAAATATATTGAGCGGAGGTGATGTCGTTTTCCGGCTCCAGGCAAACCAGGAAGAGGTTCAGCGCCTCGCCGGTCAGCCCGCCGGACAGATAGACCTGGTTTTGGGTAATAGCATAATCGTTCACCTTCTTCCAGGCACAGAGTTGCGTCAGCTCCCGGAGCGTCATTTGCTGCATGGTTTTCAGGTCAGGCAGATCGCCGCGCATAGGCTTGTAGAGTATATAGCCTTTGAGCCCGCCGCCGCTGTAAGCCGGCCATTTCAGAAGAGCGCCGCCCCCAGGCTTGAGATCCTCGCCCCGGACGGCGACGAAAGTGTGGATGTATCTGTCCGCCGGCAGGGTATCGTATTCCTCGGAGGCCACGGAGGCCAGGGAAACCTGGGTTGTACCGGTGGTAAAGCTCCCTATGGTCACTCCGGCGTTTTCAGCTTCTTGAAAGGTCGCGGTGTCGATGACGTCGACTGAGAGAGGGCTGTACCGGCGAAGTTTCCTTTCCTGCATCAGGTCCTGCATGTACGGCTGATCCATGGATTGCCCGGTCAGCGCAGAATCTTCCATAATCCCGGGCGGCAGTTCGGATAACTCCGGCAGTTCCTTGAGCAGCATCTTGATCTTCAGAGACTCCGTAGCCGGCGATTGGGGCTGGTCCTTAGTGGGGAGGCTTACGGAGACAGCCTGAGACCAGGCGCTCTCGTTGCTCCATTCCGGGTCGTCCCAGGCGGAGACCCAGTATTTATAGGTACGCCCTTCTTGGATATCGCTGTCATAGAAGACCAGGTTGGGCTCGCCGGGGGTATTGCTTTCCAATGTCAGTTGCGCGGCTGCGCCCGGCTTCCCGGTAACGCTGTCGATGAGTTTTGCTAAAGCGCTCACTTTATGCACATTATAGGTAAAAGCCGCAGGCTGCGGAGCGGCTTGCGTCAAGGCGCCCGAAAGAATTGCGTTGCGGGCCGAGCCGGCATTGCCTGTCGAGCTGGAGCCGTCTGTCGAGCTGGAGCTGTCTGTCGAGCCGGCGCTGTCTGCAGTCGCCGCTGCTTCGGCTTGCGCCGCACGGGCTGCCTCTTCCGTCTCGCGGATTGCCTTCAGAGGATTATCATAGAGGAGATCGGCGATGGGAACCGGGGGGCCAAAGGCTTCCGCGCCCACAGCAACGGCTCGGTAAACGGTGAACCGTACCGCGTCTTCGGATTCGGTATAAATGGGCAGGATGACGCCGTTTATGCCCTGGTTTGCCGCATGGGACGCTTGTACCGCTTCGGAAATACTTGCCCCAGCGCCGCTGCCACCGGACAGTTCTTCCGTTATCTTTGCCGAGGTTACAGGCGCCCCCACGCCCGGGGTGTTTGGCGGCGTCACCTTCTCCACTACAGCCGGCTGGCGCGGGGAATCCCCGTTGATGACAAAGACTTCAGAGTATCCGCCGGCGCGCCCGAAGATGTCCAATGCACGGATACGGTATTGGGCCCCCACGCCATTTTCTACTTCTTCCTCAAAGAAAACCACGGATTCCATATAGCCGGCCCTGTCGTCCAACATATGGGATATGGCTACAGGCACTTCGTTTCTCTTGGTAAATTCGTTTTCGCCGGTCAATTTGCGCTCGACGTCATAACCGATGATGATGCCGGATTCGGGCATATCAGCCTCGTCCCAGCGCAGCATGACCAAGCCGTCTATCCCAATGCCGTCCAGGCCCCTGGGCTGGCTGAGGTTGAACTCCACGCCGTAGGTTAGCTCCAGGGAGGCGCTCACGGAGCTGCCCGGGGCGCTTATCCGGTACAGGACAGGCGTACCCGCTTCTAGACCGAGGGCTGCTAAGTCGTCATGGATCAGGAGTTCCGCAGCTTCGGCAAACTCCGAATCCACATAGCTTAAGGTAGCAAGCTGCTGCCTGGCCTCCAAAACCTCCTGGGCGGCTTTTCGCTTTAGCTGCTCCTGTTTTGCCGCTGCCAACAGTTCCCTGTCCGGCATCCCGCTTCCGGAGCGCCCATCCAGAAACCGATACTCCTTCAATCGTCCTAAAGCGATTTCTTCCTCCATCTGCGCATCGGTCATCAAAGCCAGGTAAGCATTGCTGCTGCGCATCGTTCTATCCTGGACGACGGAGAATTGCGCCCAAAGGTTTGTTTGCGCGGACAAACCGCCGCCCGATCCGTTACTCAAACCGCTGGTTATGCCGCTGCCCACGCCGCCTGCGACAAGCTGCTTGTCCATCACCAGGATGGGCTGGCTGATTTCCTTATCCAGTTGAGGTATCAACTGATCGATGTGATCGATGCTTCCCGGCCTGGTCCGCAATGTCTCTCTCAACCAAACGAAATCCTCCGCGCCGGAAAACACATCCTGGGGGATGAGGGGGTTCGTGACATAGAACTTTTCTCTAAACTGCGCTTCGCTCATGCCCAAACTGGCTTGTTTGCTTCGCAGATCCGCTTCCCGGTAGAGGTATTGGATGCTTTCCCAGTCCTGCGGATCGTCATAGACGCGGCTGACGTCCGGGCTTTCGCCCAGGGCCGGGATCGCGGCGATCCCTTCGGCGATCAATTCGCTTTGCCCATCGATGATACGATAGATAGTATAACCGGACTCCGTAAGCCAGTCGGCTTCAGGCATCAGGTGCAGGAGCGCTTCGCCGTCCTGCCATATCCCCTTCAGGTTGATGGCAGGCGGTATAGGCATAGTATCGTCAACAAAGGGCGAAGGCGCCGTCAGCCTTTGTATCGCTGACTGTACAGACGATAGCGTCGCGCCTTGCTCCAGGAGCGCTTGTGCTGCCGTGACGAAAGCAGTATCGCCGGGCACAAACAATCCCGGCGTCGCAACGGTGATCGTTGATTCGCCGCTCGAGGCTGTGCCGGGCGCTATAGCGGCAGTCGCGGCGCCGCCTTGCATCCCTGCGCCTGCCGTCCCTGCCGTCGCCTGCGTCGCCTCTGCTGCGGGTTCAACCCTAGCCTCCGGCGCGGTCCCCCCTTCTTCGTCAGGGAGGTCAAGCATATACACTTGCCCGGGCATTTCCTCGATCCACGCCGTAATCTGCCGGTCCAGTTCGCTGAGGTTATTTAAGGTACGTCTGGAGCTGACAATATCGCTGACCGATTCTGCTTTTATGATCTCCTCCGCGATAGCCGGATTCTTGAGTAAGCTTTCGATGCTGGGGTTATCGGAGCGCAATAGCTCCGCCAGCGTTTGCGGCTCCGGTTCCTCGACAGGCGCCAGACTATACGCGCGGTTTGGCAGGTAGTCCCAATGCTCTTTCGGTATAAACGCGCCGCAGAACCAAAGGATTCCCACAATAAGAGCCGCCGCAGTCGGAACGATAACGGCTGCCGATCTAGCTTTATGCTCTTTCAATTGGTTGGCGATCCAAGCTCCCGGCGATTTGCCGCCTATCGTTTTATCGTCTTTCGTCTCGCTTGCTTGTATATCATTTTTCGTAGACATTCCATTCTTTCCTTCCATAACCGATTCGCGTGTTTCGTCCAAATACGCCGTGCAAAACACGCCTATTCCTAACATGGGTTGCCGCCTATAGAACGGATCTTCGCGCGATACTTTGCCCTGATGCGTGATAGATGCGTCCTTGCATGACGTATATACTGCTGTCCAAATCCCTGATTTGCTTAACAGCAGCTATGCAAGGCTTGCCCAAGAGGATGAGGCATATGCCGAAGTTCGATTGGCTGCAATGGATCCGTTTAGCCAGGTGAACCCTGTCGGCAATCGTGTGGATGTGTCAAGCACGTCTCGCAGTGAATTCTTTTTTATAACTGACAAAGGCTATCGCCTACTATGACTTCATTCTACTTATCTTCATCGTTTCATTATAGCAGGAATGTCGAATTAATCCAAAGAAAAGCTATTTTGTTTTTCACCGGATAGATATGTGGTATGATGAAATCGCTACCGGAAAATAAACGCTGGGCGAGACTTCTTTTTGGGCTCTCCCGCATTTAAGGAGGACATTTTCATGAAGTTTTCAAAAGAAGATTTGCTTCAAATGCGTTTTGACGACCCAGTCCCTTTACCTGAACCTGACGATGACGATGATGACGATGATATTTTTGAAGATGCGGAGGAGTGCTGCATCATTTGCGGAAACGAAATAGCAAACCTCAAAATCAGCTTTAACGAAAAGGAACAACTATACAAATATGAGTGTGCAAACTGCAAAACAATCTACGTCATGCCCGAAAATGCCCGAATGAAGGATAGCGTCCTTCTTCAAGGCGAGGAGCGTGATTGGCCTGCGTATTTACAGGAGACGCTAGCATTCCCGTTCAATGCTTTTATTTGTGAGTCCAACGACCGGGAATTTTTTGATCCCCATTACGATGGCCCGCGCCTATATGATGCCGTTAAAGTACTCGAAGTATTCTATTCCCTGAAATATGGCGTCGAAGCCGTGATACGAAAGGGCAGGAAGGTTTATTCGCAAATACTGTGCTTTTTAGAAGTGGAAGATTTTGACAGTCGTAATTATGAAGAGATAGAAAACTACAAGAGATGGCGAGAAAAATACTGGTTGAGTGATTTTCTCGTGGCATTGGCCGATTGGACGAAGGAGGCTCGACAGGAGCAGGACGAATAGTACCTTTTCTACAGCCGCTACCAGTTGTTCGCCTTTAATATCGTGTACATTAAATAGTACTAGAACTAATCATGTTTCTTTAAGAATTAAAGAGAAAGATGAGAATGCGTTAATGGCGATTTCTTTCCCTTTCAAAACATTCCTCGATATCCTAATTCAGCATCTCTTATCTGCTTATTGCTCCAAAAACCGTCCAACTCAGGCAAGGCAGCTTGATTTCCCACAAGGTAATGGCTAATTCTCAGCAGGACAAACCAGACTTACTTGCACCGCCCGTCTTAAACCAATTCATTTCTTATATTCGGCGTGCTGATTTTCTAGAATACTGTTATAGCTGCACTACTTGATCCCCATATTTTACCAACGTTAAAAACCTGTTATTTATTATCTGAAAATATTTGTTAAAAAACTCCTCCTTGTTATTGACATATATAATTATCTTGTATATCATATAAATACAGTAAGATTAGGAGAGGGGGTATAATGATGCTTGGAGGTATTGGTTTAGGATTCTTTATCCCGGCGACAGTTTTGGCAGCGGTTTCTGTTGTAGGCTTACCGTTGTTAGCTATTACTATTCCCGGAATAGTGGCGTCGGGCATTTTGGCGATTCTCGGAATCTAACGATTTCATAATACGCCAAAGAAAGGATCGCCGTAACGCGCGGGTAACCGGCGTTGCGACGATCCTTTTTTGTCTTCCTGCCGGAAGCAAATTCGTTAACCGCAAAGTCAGCTTTAACGAAAAGGTATAACTCAACAAATATGAGTGTACAAATTGCGAAGCAATCTACGTCATACTTGAAAATGCGCGATAAGAGGAAGGCATGAGCGCGTATGTCCGAGGTTGTAGCCGGCAGCCAATCGGGCTTCGGCAGAAGCTTCACCCTCCGAGTGAAAATTCGTTCAATAATTTTATATAATGCACAGAAAATTCAGCTAATGTAATCTCAATTAGCAGCATACTTTATAGACAAAAGGGCGGGGAGATGAAAGATGCCGCAGAGAAAAGGTTCGACGATTTGACCTGTGTATATTATTCGGGATTTTAGGATATCATCTTGTGTATTATGTAAATACACTTAAGATAAGAAAGGGGGTTTTCTGATGCTAGGTGGAATTGGTTTGGGATTTTTTATCCCGGCGACGGTGTTGGCAGCGGTTTCTGTTGTAGGTTTGCCATTGTTAACCCTTACTATTCCTGGAATAGTAGCTTCGGGCATTTTGGCAATTATGGGAATCTAGTGTTTTCGCAAAGATAAGGAGAGGGGGTTTTCTGATGCTTGGTGGAATAGGTTTGGGATTTTTTATCCCGGCGACGGTATTAGCAGCGGTTTCTGTTGTAGGCCTGCCCTTATTGGCTATTACAATTCCCGGAATAGTGGGTTCTGGCATTTTGGCGGTTCTCGGAATCTAATGTTTTCGTAGCCGACTAAAGATACCGTAAAAAAAGACCTCCGTAACGTACGGGTAGCCGACGTTGCGACGGTCTTTTTTTTATGGAAAAACCGAGAACACCCGCGAGAGTCATTTCATCAGCTGAACGAATCTTCGCTCAACGGCCCTTCCAGCCCATACCGACGCATTGCGGATTCGCAGGTAAATAATCGGCGCCCAGGAGCGGATCGGCTTCCAACGAGCCGCTGTCGCCACCGATATGGGCTTGCCACGCGGAAAGACCCGCATCTTCTAATACGCTGCCCGGCCGGGAATCGGCAAAGGCAGCGCTTTTGCCTGTGACGAAATAACAATTATCGCTCATCCGAGGATTGCCTTCAAGGGCGGACATCCCTCCAAGATCATTCGAATAACGGATTTCGATCATCCGGCGATTGAAGGACGCCGGCTGGCACACGATATTATGGTGAATAGCCGGATTGACGCTGGCCGGACGTCCCGCGTAAGCTTCCCAATCCTGGTAAGTAAGCCCAAAATAGATCGCGCTGTGGACTTGCGACCTGCCATTGTCCACATCGATCAAGGTGTTGTTGTAAACCTGCGCGTCTTGGGAACCGTAGAAACCGATACCTTCCCAGCCGGTGCCAAGGATCAGGTTGTGGCGGACTACGGCTCGGATATTTTCGTAATACCGCGGATTCGCGGCAAGGTCAAACCATTCCGGGCTGGTATCAAAGCCGACCATGATGCCGGCGCCGTAAATGCGCTCAATGCGGTTGTTCTCGATCAGCGCATCCGTCGCTCCGCCTTTAGCATAAACTCCGTTGCCGCCGATATCATGGATGTAGTTGCCTTGTACTACCATAAAATCGCCATTCACATTATCGATACCTTCGGCATTGGCTTCCCCGTCGAGCCAATACGGTTGATTGACCAAGGCGCGGCCGGAATTATAAATCTCGTTGCGCCGAATGGTGATGTTATTGCAATTCGGTTTGACCTTTACCACGTCATATTGAGAATCATGGAGTACGCAGTCTTCGATGACAATATTGGACGCCGCGACCCAGTCGTCGTCGCCATGCCAGCCCCACTTGGTTTCCATACAAACGGCATAGTATCCTCCCATGACTTCGACCCTCTGCAATCTGCCGCCCGAGGAGTCCACATCGAAATACACGCCGGAGTCTTCTTCGCAGCCGGGATTATGGACAGTTAGGTCGATGACCGCCCATTCGCCTTCCGCCGACCGGATGGTGATATCCGGTATCCGTATGCGGACATTTTCGCCCTCCCGATACGTACCGCCGCGTAGGATAACGGTATCGCCCGGTTGAGCGACCGCCAAAGCGGCGTTGATGCTTCGATAAGGCGCGTCCATTGCGCCGGTAGCGGTAGCGTCGTTACCGGTTGGAGAAACAAAGAGGCTGTTTACCGGGTCGCTGCTTGTACGCACAGAATCGCTGCCAGTCATCGCAGGGGCGTCGGCATTCGTCTGCTGCTCTGCATTGCCGTCGCTGCCGCTGTCCGGCGCTGTACCGCTTTCATCACCTGTGCTACCGTCGCTGACGCCTGGTGCTGCGCTGCTTTCATCACCTGCGTTGCCGTCGCTGCCGCTGTCCGGCGCTGTGCTGCTTTCGCCGCCTGTGCTGCCGCTGCTGCCGCTGCCCGGCGCCGTACCGCTTTCATCACCTGCACTGCCGCCGCTGCCGCTGCCCGGCGCTGTACCGCTTTCCCCGCCTGCGTTGCCACCGCTGTCGCTGCCTGGCGCCGTACTGCTTTCACTGTCTGCACTGTCGCTACTACTGCTTTGATCGTTGCTACTTTGGCTGCCTTGGCCGCTGCAGGCGACCAGCAGGGACAATACGAATACAATAGCCAACGTAAATGCCAATGCTCTTTTCATCTTCATAGCCTCCTCCGGATAGTTCGGTTCGCGGATTCCTATATCCTGTTTCGTCAATATGTGCATCCTTAAAATGAGCTTCACACATAGAACGAATCTTGACGCTATGTCTTGCTCTATTGCGTGATAGATGCGTCCATGCATGTCTCAGCCGTTCTTCTACCCCTATTATGATACGAAACGGAGAAAAAATATACCCATTTCATCAGCAAAGCAATTTCATGATATGATAGTGGTAAACGTTCAGCATGGGTCCGAATCCTGCGCTGAATGAAGATTTGTTCATGCTCGTCAAGCTTGTCAGGCTAGTGGTTTGAACTTAACAGACCACTGGGGAGGGTGCGCCGGTGATCACGCTTCAACATATATGCAAAACCTTCCGCGTCGCGAAACGCCGGGCTGGGTTCGGTCAAGCTGTGAAAGCCCTTTTTTCCCGGGAATACGAACTCGTTCACGCCTTGCAAGACGTCAGTTTCCACATCGACGACGGGGAAATGGTCGGCTATATCGGCCCAAACGGAGCGGGGAAGAGTACGACCATCAAAATTATGTGCGGGATTCTTACCCCGGACAGCGGCGAATGTGACGTCGACGGCCGGACGCCTTGGCGGGAGCGTGTCGCGCATGTACACGAGATCGGCGTTGTATTTGGTCAGCGAAGCCAGCTTTGGTGGGACGTCCCCATTATCGACAGTTTTGAGCTGTTACGGGATATTTATAAAGTAGAAAAAAGGCAATTTCAAAACAATCTGGATGAATTGACCGCCCTTCTTGATTTGAGCGAAATCCTCAAAACGCCGGCAAGAAGCTTGAGCCACGGCCAGCGTATGCGCTGCGAAATCGCCGCGTCGCTTTTGCATAAACCCAGGACGCTTTTCCTCGACGAGCCGACCATCGGCCTCGACGCCACAGCCAAGATCGCCTTTCGGCAGTTCATCAAAAAGCGCAACGCGGAGCACGGCACGACGGTGATCCTGACCACCCATGATATGCAGGACATCGAGGCGCTGACCGGGCGAATTCTGCTCATCGGGAATGGCCGGATCCTACTCGACGGCAGCCTTGCCGATCTGAAGAAACATGTATCGGAAAGCAAAACGCTTATCGTGGAATATGCCGGCGTCCAGCCTGACCTGGACGAGGGCATGAGACTCTCCGAGGCGAATGAAGGCCGGATGATCGTTACTGTCGACCCTTCGGTGCTGTCGGTATCCGACGCGATTATTCGCCTTGCCGCGCAAACAGAACTGCTGGATGTGTCTGTCTCCGGCGTCTCCTCCGAAGAAATGGTCGCCGCCCTGTATAAGGAGTACCGCATATGAAAAAGTATCGGGCCTTGTTTCGTATCCGCTTCCTTAACGCGCTGCAATACCGCGCGGCGGCTGTAGCGGGAATGGCGACGCAATTCGCCTGGGGCTTCATGGAAATCTTCGCTTTCGCCGCCTTTTACCGTACCAACCAGGCTGCTTTTCCCATGACCTTTCCGCAAACGGTTTCGTATATTTGGATGCAGCAGGCTTTCCTGGCGCTGTTTATGATGTGGTTTTGGGAAAACGATATCGCCGATGCTGTCGTAAGCGGCGGCGTTGCTTATGAAATGGTTCGGCCATTGGATCTCTATAGCCGCTGGTTTTGCCAGATCGCCGCCAATCGGTTGGCGCGGGCTTTATTGCGCTGTGCGCCGATTTTGGTGGTAGCCTTCCTTGTGCCGGAACCCTATCGCATGTCGTTGCCGCCCAATCTATCCCAACTCTTTCTCTTTCTCCTGTCCACAGCACTGTCGCTGGGCGTGGTCGTTTCGTTTTCCTTATTGATGTATATTTCTTTATTCTTCATGCTGTCGCCCATGGGCGTGCGCATCATCGTCGCTGTCTTTTCCGATTTTCTCGCGGGCGCGATTATCCCCTTGCCCTTTTTCCCGGAATCCCTCCGCGCCCTTGTCGAGTTGCTGCCTTTCGCGGCCATGCAAAACATGCCGCTGCGCATCTACAGCGGCCATATCGCGGGGGCAGCCGCCTGGCAGGGTATCGCATTACAGGTATTCTGGCTCGCCGCGCTGCTGCCGGCTGGGCGCCTCGCGATGCGCCGGGCGCTGAAAAAAGTCATTGTGCAGGGGGGTTGATCATGGGGCTTTACCTGAAGTTTTTCAGTCTGCATCTGAAAAGCCAAATGCAATACAAGGTTTCCTTTTTCCTGACCGCCCTCGGCCAATTCCTTGGCGCGTTCACGGCGTTTCTCGGTATCTATTTTATGTTTACGCGCTTCAATGCCATTGAGGATTTCAGCTACGAACAAGCGCTTTTATGCTTCGCCGTTATCCTGATGGCCTATACGATGGCGGAAATGCTTGGCCGCGGATTTGACCTCTTCCCGCAGATGCTTGGAAACGGCGAGTTCGACCGCGCCCTTGTCAGGCCGATGCCGATCATCTTCCAAGTTCTCGCGGCTAAAATGGATTTTACAAGATTTGGCAGACTGGTGCAAGCGATCCTCGTATTCTGCTATGCGATCCCCAACAGCGGCGTCGAGTGGACGGGGGACAAGATCCTCACGCTCTGCTTAATGGTCGCTTGCGGAAGCCTGATATTCTTTGGGTTATTCCTTGTCTATGCGGCGTTTTCTTTCTTTACTGTCGAAGGGTTGGAGTTCATGAATGTGTTTACAGACGGCGGGCGGGAGTTTGGCCGTTACCCGTTTTCGGTTTACGGAAAAAATATTCTGCGATTTCTCACTTTTGTGATTCCTTTAGCACTTTTTCAGTACTATCCGCTGTTGTATTTGCTGGACAGGGAGCAAAGCGTATGGTATATGCTTCTCCCCTTGGTCGCCCTGCTGTTTTTGCTGCCTTGTTATGCTTTTTTTCGCCTGGGGCTGCGGCGGTATAAATCGACGGGCTCCTGAGCGCCGCTCGTATGAGAACGAGTGCCCTGCCGGACGCCGATGAAAGGAATTTCCACGAAATGACGAAAAGAATTGCGGTACAGGACGTCTATTTACAGTATCCAGGCGCCAAGCAGGATACCATAAAAGGGATCAGTTTTGAGGTGGAACAGGGCGAGATATTGGGATTCCTAGGCCCTTCCGGCGCGGGAAAAAGTACGCTGCAAAAGATTCTGACAGGGGTGTTTCGCCAGTATCGCGGCAAGGTGCAGGTACAAGGCCTCGAAGTGAAGAACAGGACAAACATATTCTACGAGAATATCGGCGTAGATTTCGAGTTTCCCAATTTCTACGGGAAATTCAGCGCGTTGGAAAATCTGAAGTTTTTCGCTTCTTTGTACGCGACAAAGATCAGCGATCCGATGCCCTTGCTGGAAAGAGTGGGCCTGCATCTCGACGCGGATAAAAAAGTCGGGGACTATTCCAAAGGAATGAAAATGCGGCTCGGTTTTGTCCGCTGTTTACTGCACAATCCGGAATTGCTGTTTCTGGATGAACCGACAAGCGGCCTTGATCCTGCCAACGCAAGGACGCTGAAGGACATGATTGCCGAGCAAAAAAGCATGGGTAAGACGATTATCCTGACTACCCATAACATGCACGACGCGGAGGAACTCTGCGACCGCGTTGCCTTTATCGTGGACGGCAAACTCGCAGCCTGCGGCACGCCGCGTTCGCTTCGGCAAAGCGACGCGGACGCTAAGGTTGAGTTCTGTTATCTCGCGGACGGGCGCGAAGTCCGGAGCGATTGCTTGCTCTCGGCGCTTGGCGCGTCAGACGCGTTTCAGTCCGCTTTACGATCGGGTACGCTGACAAGCATTCACTCCAAAGAGCAGAGCTTGGAAGACGTCTTTATCGCGATAACGGGGAGGGGCCTGCAATGAGGTTCCTCTTGACGCTCATCAAGGATATCCGCTATCAGATGAACTATGGGTTTTATTTGCTCTATGCTTTTATCAGCGCGCTATATATTGCCCTGTTGTTTATCCTCCCCGTCGAATACAAAAGAATGGCGGCGTCCGTCCTTATCCTGAGCGACCCGTCGATGCTTGGCGTATTTTTTATCGGCGGGATTTGGCTTCTCGAAAAAAGCGAAGGCCTGCTTAGTTTGTGGAACATCACCCCGCTGCTTCCGATCGAGTATATCTTGTCCAAGGCCCTGTCGCTGTCGCTGATCTCCACGCTGTCGGCTGTGTTGATCGCGCTGTTTGCGTTTCAGGGAAACTGCGATTATGTTCTGTTAACCGCCGGCGTATTCACAGGTTCTGCGGTATTTACGCTCATTGGCCTGCTGGTGGCGACCTACTCCCGCTCCGTCAATCAATATATGCTCCTGGCTACGCTGCCCGCCGTCCTGCTTACAGCGCCGGCGCTCCTCAGCGCATTCGGCATATCCTATCCGGTTTTCGACCTGTTTCCCGGCACAGCTTTATGGCGCCTGATCGCCTTTTCATTGCAGCCCGGCGACCGTTCCCCAGCCTGGCAGTGGGTCTGTCTTGCTTTGTGGCTTGGCACAGTCCTTCTCTTGGCGAACAAGCGCGTTCCCGCCGCCATGCTGTCGGAAGGAGGAGAAAGAAGATGAAACCGGCCCTGCGATTATTCCGCATCGGATGGACGCAAATAAAAAGAGACGGCATGCTGCTGGCGCTATTGCCCTCCCCTTTTTTAGCGGGATTGATCTTTAGAATAGCGATACCGGCGATCAACGATATTCTGGAAGAAAGGCTTTCTGTATCGCTGACCGCCTGGTACCGGCTCGTCGACGGCTTTCTTTCCTGCCTTACCCCGCTTATCCTTGCTATGGTATTTTCATTCCTGCTTCTGGAAGAACGCGACGAAGGCATAGGCGCTTTCTACCAAATCACCCCCGCCGGAGGCTACCCGTATTTGGCCGCCCGCATCGGAATGCCCATGGCCTGGTCATTCGTCGTCAATGTTGTCGTTCTATCGCTGTTTACGCTTTCGGATTTAGCGTTCAGCGCGATTCTGCTCATCTCCGCGTTGAACAGCTTAGCGGGCCTGGTCATGTCGCTCATGGTCGTTTCTCTCGCGGGAAACCGTGTGGAAGGACTTGCGCTCTCCAAGTTGATGGGCGTCAGTTTCTTGGGGCTGCTGGCCGAATGGTGTATTCCTGCGCCGTATCACTTCTTCGGCGCCTTTTTGCCTTCCTTCTGGATTGGCAAAATCCTGACGGAGGGGATCAGCTTGTTCGCGATGGCGTCCGGCATAGCAATCAGCATGCTTTGGGTCGTGCTTTTCGCAAAGAAATTTAATCAAAAAATGGGGTAAAAAAAGCTGAACAGAGCGCTTCAAAATACAATTTATGCATTATCCGAGGAAGAAAGCTATCAGACAGCCATTTTTCGGGTGTATTCCGGGATGCATAATTTTTACAATGGGATATTACGCATGGGTCCTTTGGTGTTTATTCTTGTATGGAAAGATAAGTAGCGTTATGGTATGGTATAGTAATCAGGAAAGTCTTAAAGCATGGTGATTAAATGGTAGAAAATGACAATCTGTCAACCAAAGAGAGAATACTGCATACTGCGGTCGCCTTATTTGCGGAGAAAGGATTCACCGAAACGACCATTCGCGAATTAGCCGCCGCTGTCGGCATGAACGCAGCTTCTATTTATTATCATTTTCCGTCAAAAAGCTCCATTCTTGATAGTATTCTTGAGGATTACGTGAACAATATCGCCAATACTTTTCAACAGGATCGATTTGATAAGTTGAAAGGGAATATCACCGCAGAGGGTATCCTGTCCTGTTTGGAACTGGTTTTCCCGGCTGATAAAGCAGCGTATTATCTCAACGTTCTGCGTGTGATGCTCCAGGAGCAGTACCGCAACGCCCAGGTTCGCAAGATATTGACCGACTATATTATCCTTGGCGGCGAGCAAGTCATCAAGAAGATGATTCGTCAATTAATCGACAATCATGTACTGGCGGAGAATACAGATGCGGATTTTTGGGTAAAAGCGCATTCCAGCTTCGTATATACCTTTTCCTGCCGTATGGCGCTGGGAATCGGAGACCAGTCGTCCGCGTATACCGGTATGGATTTGACGGAATTATTAGGCTTTATGTATGATCTTTTGCTCAAAACCTGCAAAGTCGACGCCGGGTCCGCAACGCAAAGCGAATACTGATCGCTGATTGAAAACGTGAATCGTATTATAGAGCAAGCTTGCTGTTTCGAACAGCTTACCGCTTGCTCTTTTTCTTGTCGGGCGGCTGTCTCCAGCATAACTTCACACGAATAACAACTGATGTACAGGGGGAGTTCAAACAACGCACAACCGGCCTTCAAAAAAGCTCGCTATAGTGATAACAGAAGGTTCTTCACGAAAGGAGCGAGCGAAACATGAGTTATAACGAATATGAGTATATGCGTTTGAATCCAGAGGATCAAGGGAGTCCGGCTGGTCAGGGGGATCCGGTGGATCAGGTGAATCCGGGCGCCCCCGAGTATCCCTGCGGGGGCCCAATGGCTGCGCAATCGGACGGCTGGGAGGAAACCGCCGCCGCAGAACCTGGCATAAACCAGAGCGCTGCGCCGCAGCGGGAAGAACAAGCGATAGGTCTACAAAGAAGCCCTGCGAAGCGATCCGGGCTGCGTACCGTCGCGGCGATACTATGCTGCCTGGCCCTCATGCTCGGCAGCGGATTCGCCGGGGCAAAGATAAGGGATACCCAGTACAGCGCTTTATTGGCAGATAGGGAAAACGCATGGAGCAGCCATGCAGAAGCCGACGTGATGGGACGCGTGGATCCTGGCTCTATCCAATTGACCGGCGGCGTCAATCCGGGAGGGCAAACGCTTTCGCTGACCGATCTTTTCGCAGGGGCGAATCCGGCAGTTGTGGCCATATCCACCGAAACAACGGGCCGTAACGTATTTGGCCGGACAGTGACGCTGCCCGCGGCTGGCTCCGGCTTTATCATCTCCGAAGACGGCACGATCGTCACCAACAATCATGTGATCGAAAACGCCGGGAGCATAACCGTATTGCTGCATGACGGGACGAAGTATCCCGCAGTCCTGGTTGGCCGTGATCCGGAAAGCGATCTGGCTGTACTCAAAATCGAAGCAAAGGATCTGCAGTATTTGTCCTGGGGTGATTCCGCCGCCATGCTGGTTGGCGAGCAGGTTGCGGCAATCGGCAACCCGCTGGGAGAATTCGCGAACTCCATGACAGTCGGGTATATCAGCGCACTCGACCGGGAGATTAATATTGACGGCGTCCCGCGGAACATGCTTCAGACGGACGCGGCAGTGAATGAAGGCAACTCCGGCGGTCCGCTGCTTAACATGAAAGGGCAGGTCATCGGCATCGTCAGCGCAAAGTCATCCGGGATGAATGTAGAAGGACTGGGCTTTGCCATTCCCTCCGGCAAGGCAAAAAGCATCGTCGAACAGCTCATGCGGGATGGCTATGTGAAAGGAAGGGCGGTTATGGGCGTCACCGTCGGCACGCAAGCTACGGGAAGCGGACAGGCTGTCTATGTGGAATCGGTCAATGCGGGAAGCGCGGCGGAAAAAGCGGGCATGGCAGCGGGCGATCTCATTCTTTCCGCCAAGGGTATAGCGGTTGAATCCTTCGAAAAGCTCAAGGAGATACTCAGCAGCCTGTCGCCCGGCGACGAACTGGTCGTGGAACTGCGGCGCGGAGAACAGGAGATGCGCCTGACGCTTATCCTGGACGAATACAATCCTTCCAATGAAGTCCAGGTTATGCCGAATAGGAATCCAAGACAGTTTCAGCCGGATCAGGAGTATGGTGTGCCCTTCGACCCGCGAGGCATGTACCCCGGCGGCGGCATGCCACAGCAGCCCTAAGGTTTTTACTCCCCAACCACAACCATTGATCACAAAGGGTAGACCCCCATCCGGAATGTTTACCGGACTCCTTATAGAAAGAGACTAAGACGCAACGGTGATTCTGTATACCTCGCCGAATCTTAGTCTCTTTCCGTTCAATGGCTTAGTCGTTTTTTATTTTAAATAGTCATGAACAATACGCCCGGAGGCCAGCGATCCATATACTGCGGTTGGCGCAGAGGTATAATAGGCGTCCAGAATCTTATTGATCTTTACACCGCTCCAGGGATCTTCTGTCGAATTGACGCCCCAGGAGATCGAGCCGCTGCATTCCCAGGTATCCGGGGTTGGCGCGTCGCCCGGAGGGGTGCTTCTGGTAATGCCGACCAGTTGACAGACCTGCGGCGGCGCCCCGATAATCGGGCTGGGGATCACTTTGAGCAGCAATATATCGCGCACATCTTTCGGATCGATTTGCTTTGGCCTCTGCGTCCTCACGGAGGCGGAGAAAATCCGGAACCCTTTCGGTCTTTCCACTGTCATGCAGATTTGGCCGCTATCAATATAGTACTCCATATGGGCAAATTTCTTGGGATAACCGTATACTTCACGCCCTGCCACAAGGGCTTCCACTTGGGATACAAACAGGTTGGCAAAAAAATTGTAAGGCTTTCCCTCGTAGGTAACATGATAGATCAGATTCGCTTCCATATGCGGCGTCGAATCGGATACAAAATGGGCGCTGGAACAAAGAAGCGTGCCGGTAGGCGGGTCGTTCAGGAATTCGAGCGGTTCCGGTATCCGGCGCGCGACGCTTTCATAGTCCGTCTCGAAGTTGATCCTGAAAAGCTCCGTGCGCGCCCAGGTCGGCGGTCCCGGTACATACGGATCCGTGACAGGCATGACGGCGCCGAACTCTTCTACCTTGAGTAATCCTTTCTTTCCCATGCATATTCCTCCCTCATTAACATTGTTGATCAAAACATAGTTGATCAAAGGCCTAACTCGTTCCATCTCTATGCCCCATTATAACAGACGCAAAGAGATTTATCACTGACCCAACTCGTTCTAATACCCGTGACTTTAGTCGTAGGACAAGAACTCCTAGGGTCTGCATGGACTCATCTAACGTTCAGCATGGGTCTGAATCTTGTGCTGAACGAAGATTCGTTCAAGAAATGTAGCCTAAAACAAAAACTCTAAAGGCTTTAGCTGAGTTGGAAACCATGGAAAATGGCTTGATTCAGGCTTTACAGGGTATCCGTTATGTGATAACCTTCCTTGTTGTGAGCTTTCTACAGAAGGATTCTACATCCTATTGCAGAATAGCTCGAAAAGGAGTATAGGCAGCAGACGAATCAACCTTATTTCAGGTTCAACAAAGGGCGGTTTTTCTGGCTTTACGCCAATGGTTATTTAAGGGGGTGTAAACAAAGAGACGCTTGAAAAGAGTATGGGTTAACCACGTTTCTGTTACCATCAAGTCTGAAAATAGAGAAGCCCGACTCCAGAAGAAATGGGGCATATTTTGATTTGGAGGGATACATCCATGAAAAAAAGTTTAGCGATACTACTATCATTTCTGATGGTATTCGCCGTTATTGCGCCCGCTTTCGCGGCCATCAACAGCTATCAGGTTACCTTTTATGCCTTTGATGGAACAACCATCGTCCATCAACAATATGTCCTTGACGGCGGCTTCATTGACGGCAGCAACCACGAACTGTACAATTCCTGGAGCAACGAAGGCGGCATGCTGGCGATCAACTATAAGCTGCCCGCCGGTTGGGAACCCATCCCCAACATGGTAGAAGATATAGACACCGGTGAAGTGTTCAACTGGAAAACGACGCCCATCACGAAACCTACCAATGTGATGCTGGCGGTAAACAAAACAGCGTTTCTCGTTAGCTTCTACGCGTTGGATGGCACAACCTTCGTCTACTCACAGCTGGTCTCCGCTGGCGACTTCCTCGACGGGACCGATCCCGACCTGGTGGATACCTGGAGCAGTCCGGCTGCGCTGTGGGCCAACTATCAAATATCCGCTAATTTAAGGGTAAACGCCAATTGGCTAGTGGATTTGGACACCGGCGATGAGTTCGACTGGACAGTTACGCCCATCACGAGTGTCCTGAATGTGACCCTCGCGCTGGAAGACCAGTATAACCTGCCTCCGTCTCCTGTCACGCCGGGCGAATTTGTCATTGAGCATCCGACCTTGATCAATCTCGGCTTTGAGTGGTACGTGGAGGGCGACGACAACGGCAACGCCGTTGTGGACGTAAGCTATCGCGAAGTAGGGACAACGGAATGGAAAGAAGCCCTGCCCTTGCTCCGGATGAACCGCACTTACTCCACCTATAACTTTGGCGCTTCCGGAACACGTTGGACCTATACCTCGCCCAATATGTTCTCCGGCAGCATCCTGGATCTGCAGGAAGACACCGAATATGAATGCAAATTTGTCATGTCCGACCCGGACGGCGTCATTGGGAACGATACAGAAATTGTCACGGTGCGCACCCGCCCAGAGCCGAAGCCAGCCTTAACACAGGCGGAAGGCGGGGAAGGAAGGGTCTATCACATCTATCCCCAAGACGGTTGGGTAGGCCCCAGGGAGACGCCGAACTTTGTTAACCTGATGCAGGCGTTCTACACCGGTTATAACTCCTCGGATTTCTCGACCTTTGCCCGCGCCCGGGTACAACCAGGCGATACGATCCTGGTCCACGCCGGCGTCTATCTGGAAGACCGCACAGCCTATGGGCTGGATCTGCGGAGCAGGGGCATGGGCATTCCCTTTGACGGGACCTACTACTTCAGAGCGAGCGGGACGGCGGAGAAGCCCATCACAATCAAGGCTGCCGGCGACGGCGAAGTCATCTTCGACGGCGGGCACAACTACAACCTCTTCAACGTGATGGGGGCCAATTATCTCTACTTTGAAGGGCTGACCATCATCAACACCGAAGTCGCCTTCTTAGCCGGGAACAAGGACATCGCCGGTTCCAGCGGCTTGACCGTGAAGAACTGCAACTTTGAGAACATCGGCATCGGCGTCCATACCGACTGGTCCGGTTCGAAAGATTTCTACATCGGGAACAACCGCTTCATCGGCAGGGAAGACCAGACCCAATTGATGGGATGGACAGGCGGGATCTGGACCAACCTTCCCGGATATCCGGCCCTGTTGGAATCCTACTACGCCGCAAAAGTCTATGGCGAAGGCCATGTGGTCTGCAACAACTATGTCGCCTATTTCCATGACGGCATCGACGTGGCGACCTATGGGCTGCCGGATGGTTATCTGGAAGACGGCACAGGAGAAATCGACCAGTCCAGAAAGTGCTGCGCCATCGACATTTACAACAATGAAGTTCATGTCGTAGCGGATAACTTCATCGAGACCGACGGCGGGATGTACAACATCCGCGTCATGCGGAACCGCAACATGAACGCCGCCGCAGCCGGGATCAGCATGCAGCCCATCTTTGGCGGCCCCGTCTACTGGATTCGCAACGTTCTGTATCACGTCCCGAACAGCGGCGCATTGAAGTGGCTCTGCGACCCCTCGGGCGGTATCATCATCAACAATACCCTCATGTCCGAGTCCTCTGTGGCGATCTCGTCCAACATGCATTTCCGCAACAACCTGATCCTTGCCCAGAACCGCACAGCCAGGGTCTGGTCGGTGACCCAGCGTACCAACTACTCGACCTCGGACTACAACGGCTTTGCCCCCGCGCCCAATCAGGCGCAGCCCTTCCAGTGGATCACACCAGATTTCCGCTACTATGACGACAACGCAGGCGCAAGGTCGCGCGTAACGCGTAGTTACGCGACCTTGGCGGCTATGGCTGCCGGTTGCGGGCAGGAAGCCCACAGTATCCTGATCGACTGGAGCGACTTTGTGAACGCCCAGGTACCGGGGACCGAGCCGCGTACCATCTACACGCCGGATCAGTTTGACTTCACCCTCAAGTCGGACTCTGCCGCAATCGACGCCGGGGTGTTTATGCCCACTGTGAACGAAGGCTTTACCGGGGACGCCCCGGATCTCGGCGCTTACGAATACGGGCAGCCCCTGCCCATCTACGGGCCGACCTGGCTGGACGCCGGAGCATGGTGGAATCAATAAGCAGCCAGGCTACATCCTGTTATAGGGGTCACTGAATATACGATACACAAGGCTTACTAGACAACGGTTCCCCGGATTTAAACAACCCGGGGAACCGTTATTTTTAAATGAACCATTTTCAAGATAGAGGAAAATATTTTGTCCAGGATACAGACCGTCGTAGTTACCTTTCTTCACATGTTAGACACACAACGTTCATTAATGATTGACAATTCTCCAGCTCGATGATAACCTTATATTTAGTTTATAATATACTTTAATATCCAATAGCACAATACACGCATTGCATACGTAAAGAGAAAACACGATTGCTTATTCTTCCTTCTTTATTCGGAATCCTTCTGTTTCCAGGTGCTTTGGTTTCCATACTGCAGCCGGAACATTCATGTATTGCGAGTATTTTTATGCGCCATTTTAAAGGAAAAAAACCTGCAATACATTGCCCTAAAACGGATACCTATCCCGTTTTTTCTGCAATTCTTCTTATTCGAAATATAAATTGGTTTTATTTGTGCTGGAAGAATTGCTTAAAAAAGAAGTACACAGGAGTGCACAGTATTATTATGGGGGGGTGATAAAAAACAGGGGATTATCCGGTCAGTGACAGACCGCAGGTTCAGCGCGTT
>WRMS01000024.1 GCA_009777025.1 Clostridiales bacterium
TGGAAGATCAAAAGGCGCTGTTTACCCCTTTTGGGGGACACCCGCCTCCTTTTGCCATTTCTATACGTTTTGTTATGCGCTGTGGCGCGCTTGAATCGCCTATGCTTTACTGAATCGCTTACGCCTTAATTATAGGTGGCGTAGCGGAACAAGATAAAGCCCAGAGGGGAGTGGAGATAGTTCCGGAGCGCCGGATTGGCCAGGTAGGGCTCTGTATAGTAGAAGATGGGCAGGACGGTGTAGGTATCCCGCAGGACGGCTTCCGCCTGATACATCGCTTCCGCCCGGCTCGCCAAATCCGAGCTGGTCTTGATTCTTGTGATCAGGCTTTCATACGCGTCATTCCATGTCTGATTCTTGCCGGCGCCATAGTACGCGCCGCTGCCCACAGGGCCTTCTTTGCCCAGGCGGGGATGGTTATTCCCCGATATCCTTACAAATATTTCTAAAAACGTGATAGGGTCGTTATAGTCGGCGATCCAGCCCAGGCGGGACATGGTAAAATCGCCTTCGGTAAGCGCCGTCGTGATCACGGCCCAGGTCCGCTGATCCACCGTCGTCGAGATCCCATAATCGTTCCAGATATCCTGTACGGCGGCGCAGATGGCCAGGTTCCTGCTTGTGGGATTGATGGAGTATTCAAATACGGGAAAATCGCTGAATTTGCCGGTGGCTTCATCATAGGTATACCACTGGCGGAGGATGTCCACCGCTTCGTCACAGTTAGCGTCATAATCAGCGATGTCAGTTTTCCACCAGGACTCGGCTTTGCTGCGGAACTCCGTACCTGTACCGTCGTCCATACCCTTTGGCACAAAGCCGTCTGCGGGAAGCTCACCGGCCTGGGTCACTTCCTCGATGATATAGTTGCGATCAATGAGCAGCCCTAATGCGCGGCGAACCTGGGCGTTCTGCTCGGGGGTCCAGCCGGCCCAGTCGGCGGCGGATTTTCCGGCGCTGGTCAGCCCGGGTTTGAAACTGTATTCCACATTGAACTCCAGATAGTACGTACCGATATAGTCGCCGATAAAGAAATCTTGATTCAGGCGGGTTTCTTTAAGGATAGGGATTTGGGCGACAGGGATGTTTCGCATAAACTGATAGGTGCCGTTCTCGAAATTCGCGAACATGGCGTCGTTGTCATCGGAAAGGGCGAAGGTGAGGGAGTCCAGCTTGATTTCCCCCGCGTCCCAATAGTTTTCGTTTGGTTCAAAGCGAATATAAGAGCCCACAACCCATTCCGTCATTTTAAATGCGCCGTTTGACACATAGGTATTGACTTTGGTCGCCCAGGCGTCCGGGTCCGCTTCGACAATATCCCGGCGCACGGGAAAATACGTGGGGAAAGCGAGAAGCTTGTTGAAATAGACGCAATAGGCGGAGGTGACGATGGTTACGGTGCGGGCGCCGTCGTCGGCGGCGATATTCAGTTGGGGATTCTCCGGGTCATATCCGTCGATCACATCAAAGATATATTGGTAATCCGCTAAAGTCGCGGGATCTACCGCTCTATTCCAGGCATAGACGAAATCGGAAGCCTTGAGTTCCACGCCATCGGACCATTTCAGGCCGGGCTTAAGCGTAACCACATATTGGTACTTGCCGCCGTCTATCTCCACGGGATCGACGACCGCTTCCGCGCAGTCCGCTACGACAATCTGCCTGCCGCTTGCGTCAAAGCTCCAGGCGTATAAACCTGAGAACGCGTTCTGCAGCATCGTTGCGCCGTCAACGGAAGAATTCCTGGCCGGATCGATGGTCTCCGGGTCGGAAGCAATGCAGACCATGATATCGCTGCCGGCGGCGGTAAGCTGTCCGGGCGCCGGAGGCGTGGTTGCCGGCGGCGTTCCGCCGGACGAGGGTGGCGTAGCTGCCGGCGGTTGCGTGCTTCCGCTTGATCCGCAGCCTGCGAGGAGCGACATGCATAATAGGAGCGCTAAAAAGATGGCTGTTCGTTTTTTCATCATAGAGTATTCCTCCTTTAAGAATAATCTCTTCTTTAAACTGTTTTGTGGGTTGGGATTCGTTTATATATACCAACAGGCTGCCTGGCGGTCTGTGCCGCAGCCGGTAAGCGGGGGCGCGGCTTCCGCGCAGCGGGAGGTAGCCTCCGGGCAGCGGGTACGAAAATTGCAGCCGCCCGGCAAATCCATCGGACTCGGGACGTCGCCTTCCAGGACGATACGCGTTCGGGAACGTTCCTTATGGGGATCCGGAATCGGCACGGCGGAAAGCAGCGACTTCGTATAGGGGTGCATGGGCGAATCGCAGAGTGCCGCCGCAGGCGCGGACTCCACGACTTTACCGAGATACATGACCATGATGCGTTTGGAGATATGCCGGACCACGTTCAGGTTATGGGCGATAAACAGGTATGCCAGGCCAAGTTCGGCCTGAAGATCTTCAAACATATTGATGATTTGCGCCTGAATGGACACATCCAGGGCGGAAACCGGTTCATCGCAGACGATAAACTTAGGCCCCATTGCCAGTGCGCGGGCAATACCGATCCGTTGGCGCTGCCCGCCGGAAAATTCATGGATATATCGTCCCGCGTGTTCGTGAGGCAATTCCACAGCGTCCAACAGTTCTCTTACTCTATGGGATCGTTCCTGCTTGGTCTTGACTATCTGGTGTATGTCCAAAGGCTCTGCGATGATGTCTTCCACCGTCATACGGGGGTTGAGGGAGGAGTAGGGATCCTGAAAAACAATGGAAGCTTTCTTTCGCATTTCCCGGATTGATTCTTCCGACCGGATCTCTTTTCCGTCAAAATGGATCCTGCCTCCCGTTGGCTTATATAAATACAGAAGGGTCCTGCCTACCGTGGTTTTGCCGCAGCCCGATTCTCCTACCAGTCCAAGGGTCTCTCCGGAACGGATGCTAAAAGAAACGCCGTCCACAGCCCGAATGGTTTTGCTTTTTAAAAAGCCTGTCGGGATAAGGAAATGCTGCTTTAAATCCTCTGTCTGGAGTAAGCCAGCCGCTTGTCCGTTTGTCATTCCCTCGACTCCTCGATTTGATGTTCCGGTAATTCGTCCGCTTGTAGTAAAGCTTTTACATTCTGCCAGCAGGAAGCATAATGGCCTTCGTTTATCCCAAGCTCCTCCGGCGTTTCGTAGATACAAATTTTCATTGCGCGATCACAGCGAGGCAGGAAAGCGCAGCCGGCGGGCAGCATGAGCATGTCCACGGGCGTACCCGCTATAGGGATCAAGCGTTCGTTTTCCTTGTCGCTGCCAATGCTGGGCAAAGAGCGAAGCAAACCTTTGGTGTATTCATGCTTCGGGTTATAAAAGATATCTTCCGCACTGCCCCGTTCGATAATCTTTCCCGCATACATGACGAGAACGCTCTCGCACATACCCGCCACGACGCCAAGATCATGGGTGATCAGGATGATCGCAAGTCCGAGCTGTTGCTGGAGCGCCTTCATCAACTCCAGAATTTGAGCTTGAATGGTGACGTCCAGGGCGGTGGTCGGTTCGTCGGCAATAAGAATATTGGGTTCGCAAGCCAGCGCCATAGCAATCATCACACGCTGTCGCATACCGCCGGACAGTTCGTGGGGATACTGCCGGACGCGCTTATCGGGATCGTTGATTCCTACTAAACGGATCATTTCTACTGCTCGTTTGCGGGATTGGGCTTTATCCCGCTTAGTGTGAAGCATAATCGCTTCCTCCAGCTGATTGCCAACCGTGTATACCGGATTCAGCGAAGTCATCGGATCCTGAAAAATCATACTGATTTTATTGCCTCGTATGGAAGAGATGGTCTTGTCCGTACAGCCGACCAATTCTTCGCCGTCATACTTGATACTGCCTCCGATAATCCTGCCCGGATGCGTCAGGATCTGCATAATGGAGTAGGCGGTAACGCTTTTGCCTGAACCGGATTCGCCGACGATGCCGATGGTTTCGCCTTCTTCCAGGCTGAAACTCAGGTCGTTGACGGCCCGTACTTCGCCTGCCGGAGTAAAGAAGGAGGTTGACAAATGGCGGACTTCCAGTAAACTCATTTTCCCGCCTCCTTCAGCCTGGGATCAAATGCATCCCGCAATCCGGTACCCAGCAGATTCAGGGAGAGGATGATCATAAAAATAGAAAGCACGGGAATCAGCAACAGATAGGGGCGCGTAGTTAAAAAGCCTCTTGCTTCCGAAGCCAGCGAACCCAGGCTTGGCATGGGGATGGATACGCCGAGGCCCAAAAAGCTGAGAAAGCTTTCGGTAAATATAGCGGAGGGAATCTGCAGCGCCGCGGAAATAAAGATGACCGAAATCGAATTGGGGATCATATGCTTTCGGATGATATGGGCCGAACCGGCGCCCATCGCCTCCGAGGCCAGGATGAATTCCTGACTCTTGAGCGAGAGGACCTGGCCTCTGACCAACCGGGCCATACCGACCCAATACAGCATGCCGAAAACGATAAAAATACTCACTAAGCCCGGACCGAGCTTGGCGATGCCGGAACCGGCCAGGGGACCGTTTGTCAGGATATCTTTGACAGAGACGCTGAGCAGTATAATGACCAGCATATCTGGCAGCGAATAGATCAAATCGACGAAACGCATCATAATCAGGTCTACCTTGCCTCCCAGATAGCCGGAAATGGCGCCGAAGGTCACGCCGATCAGCACGACGATCAGCGCCGCGACAAAACCGACCAGCAAGGAAATCCGCGTACCGTAAATAACTCTGGCGGCATAGTCCCTGCCCAGATCGTCAGTGCCAAGGATGTGCGGAAATACCTTTTCTCCGGCGTCCAGTAAAGCCTGTTCTTTGGGACTGTATTCAAAAAGACTGAGAAACTTAGTGGAATTGGAGTTGCGGCTGGCGCTGGTCGTATAATAATCATAAGGAAAAAAGGGCGGAACAACAAACGCGATGAGCGTGATCAAAACCAGAACAATTACGCAGGACATGGATACTTTATCCCTGCGAAGCTTGCGCAGGCCATCTTTGAAGAAGGAGCTGGATTCGCGCATGCGGCTCTGCATTTGTTTTTCTTCACTGGTCGCCGGTTCAAAAACCGACAGATCCGCGTGAAGGGAGAAGAATTTTTTTGCCTCAAAGTTTTCCACGGCTTGTGTACCTCAATGGAAGAAAGCTGAACGTCAGATAAAAACCGTTCAGGATAAGTCGACGCGTTTGTCGACAATGGTATACAGAATGTCACAAATAAAGTTGAGAGAAATCATAACGATGGACAGGAGAACCGTAGTTCCCATAATCATCGTATAGTCGCTGTTTTGGATGCTGTTGACGAAATACTTGCCAAGCCCGGCCATGGAAAAGATTTGCTCCACGACAAAGCTGCCGCAGACGATATACGCGATCATCGGACCCGCATAAGTGATGACCGGCGTCAGCGCGTTTCGCAGCGCGTGTTTAAATAGGACCATAGAACGATCCAGACCTTTCGCATAGGCTGTGCGGATATAATCCTGACCCAATACATCCAGCATGGAAGATCGGGTAAGCCGTGTGACATAGGCGGTAGGATATAAGGCGAGGGCGATGGTGGGCATGATCGAACCCATGGGGATATCGCCGCGGGTGGGCAATACCGGCCACCAAACGCCAAACACCCATAGCATGATTAGCGCCAACACAAAGGAAGGCACTGCCACAAGCGCTGTAGTCAGTACCTGGATCACTTTATCCCCTATCGTATCCCGTCCGAGAGCCGCCAGTGAACCCAGCAGAATCCCGACAAGCAAAGCAATACCGGCAGCGGTTAAGCCCAAGCGGGCGGATGTTTTCAGCCCTGTCTGCAACAGGCTGAGAACGGTGTTCCCTTGATAATATATCGAATCACCAAAATCAAAGCGCATGATATTGGCCAGGTAGTTGATAAATTGCTGGCCAAGGGGCTTATCGAGGCCATATTTTGCTTCAAGGGCGGCTTTTATAGCCGGCGGAAGCGCTTTTTCTTTGTTAAACGGGCTGCTGGGTACCGCATGCATGACGACGAACGTAAGGGCTATGATAATAAGAATAGTAACGATTGCTAGTATTAACCGCTTTCCCATGTAGCGGAACATTTTTGAACTCATGCCATATCCTCCCGAATGAAGCTGAGGAATCTGAGCGTTACGGAAATAGGTAGGTGTGTTTTTCACCATCATACTAGCTTAAAGGGAGATAGTCAATGAAAAATTTGTGTTGCGCCGGTTCATAAATAGTGATATACTTCATTTGTTGTAGTTGTTGTGTTCCGTTAAGAGTGGGTTGTCCCACTCTTTCGTTTGTGAAACAGCGTACCAGTCTGCTTCCCGGATGGCGCTATCGCAGCCGGGAGCGAGAGAGAGGCGAGGGATCCTTCTGGAAGATAAACTTACTGACGCCATTGCGAAAAAAACCACGCCTATCCTTCTGGATTTAGGCTATGACCTGGTGGATCTGGAATTTGTGGAAGAGGGCGTGAATCGCTATCTCCGCTTTTTTATCGAGCATCTATCTTCTGAAACGCCAGTCAGCGTGGACGACTGTCAGCGGGCAAGCGAAGCGTTGTCCGATTGGCTGGATCAGACGGATCCCATTCCCCTGGCTTATTTTTTGGAAGTCTCTTCTCCCGGGATAGAGCGGCGGTTAAGAAAGGAAAGGGATTTTGTCCGTTTTCAAAACCGCATGGTACAGATTCATACGAATCAACCTGTCAACGGCGGCAAAACCCATCTTGGGCTGCTGGGACCGGTCACGAAAGAGAAATTGATCCTCCTGCAGGACAGACAGGAATGCACGTTTAACAGAGATAACATTACTGAAATTAACTTATATTGGGAATCCAATAAGGAGGAATGATTGGGCAATGAGTAGCGAATTGCTGGCCGCGCTAAAAGATTTGGAAAGAGAAAAAGGCATTGATTTTGATGTTTTGGTGGACGCAATTGAAGCCGCTTTGATATCCGCATATAAAAAGAATTTTGGCGCTTCACAGAATGTGCGGGTCGACATCGATCATGAAAGCGGAGAGTTTAAAGTGTTTACCAGGAGGGTTGTCGTCGAGTCTGTCGCCGATCCCAAAGTGGAAATCAGCCTTGAGGAGGCCAGGAGAAGCCATCCGGATTATATGCCGGAAGACGTGGTTGAAAATGAAGTTACGCCAAAAGATTTCGGCAGGATTGCCGCCCAGACAGCGAAACAGGTGGTGGTACAACGTATCCGCGAAGCCGAGAGAGATATGATTTATGATAAATATTATAATCAGAAAGGGGATATCATCACCGGTATCATCCACCGCTGTGAAAACCGTTCTGTTTATATTGATATGGGGAATACAGAGGTTTGCCTCGGACCGAACGAACAGATACCCGGAGAGAATTATGCGCCCGGCATGCGGGTAAAGGCTTATATTATCGATGTAAAAAAAACCACGAAAGGGCCGCAGATTCAAGTCTCTCGATCCCACCCCGGTTTTCTCGAACGTCTGTTTGAATTGGAAGTGCCGGAAATCCAGGACGGTACCATCGAGGTGAAGTCTGTCGCCCGGGAGGCGGGATACCGGTCGAAGATCGCGGTATGGTCGGACAACGAGAATGTAGACGCCCTTGGCGCTTGTGTTGGACCGAAAGGCATGCGGGTTCAAGCTATCGTCAACGAATTGCGCGGAGAAAAAATCGATATCATTAAGTGGAATGAGGAAGCAACCGAATTCATCGCCAGCGCGCTGAGCCCGGCAAAAGTGGTGTCCGTTGAAATCCTTGACGGGGAAAGAGGCGCGCAGGTTGTCGTACCGGACTATCAGTTGTCCCTCGCCATCGGAAAAGAAGGACAGAATGCCAGATTAGCGGCCAAGCTTACCGGCTGGAAAATTGATATCAAAAGCGAATCCCAAATCGACCAGCTCATTGAGGCTTTGCGGGAAACCAATCAGGGCAGAGATGACTGGATGGAGGAAGACTGGGATCAGGAGAGCTGGAACGAAGAAGAATGGGATGAAGTGCAGAGCCAGGATGCGGAGGAGGAGACAACGGAGGACCTTCCCGCCGAGGCGCCGATTCTGGCCGAGTAATTTATACGGTATGGGGCAGCGCCCCATTTAGAATGGAGATGGACTATGGCGCCCAAACGGATACCTCTCAGGATGTGCACGATTTGCCGGACACAGTATCCCAAACGCGAACTGATTCGGCTTGTCAAAACCCAGGACGGCGTCCTATCGCTGACGAGACGGGTAAAAAGCCCGGCAGGGGGCTTTATGTCTGCCGTTCGGAAGAATGCCTGTCTAAGGCGCTCAAAGGCGCCAGGCTTGAAAAGGCTGCCGGCGTCCATATCGGAGAAGAGGTCATGGCTTCGTTGAAAGAAAAGGCAGAACATGGCGCTTCCTCCTAAGATCAAGGTTATGATCGGATTTGCCGCCAGAAGCAGAACCTTGTTGCTTGGTACCTATGCTGTTGAGCAAAGCATCCGGCAACGACGGGCAAAACTGATTCTTGCGGCTGAAGATAGCAATGAAAAGCGGCTGGAAATACTGAGGTTATGGTGTTCAGATATGGATATTCCTTTTCTGGCTGTGGGAACCAAAGAAGAATATGGCGTTTTACTGCACAGAGCTCCTACTGGACTATTGGCATTGACCGATGCACATATGGTTTCCGGGATCTTGCAAGCGGTAGAAGCTAACGGGGGTGTTTGAATGCCGATAATGCGCGTCTATGAATTGGCAAAAGAAATGGATATGAACAGCAAAGCGCTGCTGGATACCATGATTGAGCTGGGCCTTCCGATGAAGAATCATATGAGTACGATTCCCGGAAATGAAGTAAGCAGAATCCGGGCGATGGTTCTTAAACACTTAGGCGACCCCAACGCGGAGCCGATCCCTCGTCCCGTTGAGAAGAAGGAAAAACCGCCCTTAAGCGGTCTCAGAAGCCGCCCGGGTATGCGGGATCAAGCTATGGAGCAAAGCCGGCCTGCCGGTTCCGGTCAAAACCAGCAGGTACAAGGGGCAGCCAGAAACCAGGGCTTCACAGGCCAGCGACCGGCTCGTCCCGGTCAAGCCCGCAGCGGACAGGGGGGGCGCCCCGAACAGGGCAGGCCGGAGCAGGGCAGATTCGGGCAGGGCAGTACTGCACAGAACCGCTATGGCGGTCAGCAGGGCGGCGGATTCTCGCAGAATAACAGGAGAAACACCCGCCCGGGGATGAGCGGCAGCCCCGGTATGGTGCAAGAGCCTTCGCCGGGCGCCTCCGCAGCAGCTGTTCCCCGTCAGCCGGGCGAGAGCATCAGCTCCGGGGAAGCCCAGGCGCAAGCCAGGCAGCGCCGGCAGCCGGGCGAGAGCATCAGCCCCGGGGAAGCCCAGGCGCAGGTCAGGGCGCGCCGTCAACCGGGCGAGAGCATCAGCCCGCAGGAAGCCCAGGCGCAGGTCAGGGCGCGCCGCCAGCCGGGCGACAGCATCAGCCCCCGGGAAGCGCAAGCGCAGGTCAGGGCCCGCCGTCAGACGGAGGAAGAGGCCTTGCCGCAGACGCCGCAAGTAAATGAACCGGTGAGCGAAGAGCAGGAAAACACAATCATAGCGGAAGTCTCCCCACAAGCGCCTTCCGTTCCCGTACAAGAGCAAGTCGGCGACGTCGCCGTCCCGCTGGAAAAGGATAATCAGGCGGTCAAAACGCCTTCTCCGCAGCGACAGGAGCAGCCGAGATCGCAAACTGCGCAAGACACAAGCGCTTCCGCGGACGCCGCAAAGCAAGGGCAAAGCTTGGGTATAAATAAAACCCCGACTGCGACGGATAAGTTTTCCCGCTTTACCGGTCCGGCGCAGGGGCAGGCGAAACAAGCGAAACCGAAAAAACCCCAAACGCCTGTCGATAACAGGCAGAGAGGCTTTAATAAAGGACCTAAGGCGCCGGTTATCGGCCGGGATACCGCCGACCAATTATCCCATTTGGGTTCTACTACAGAGGAAGACAACCGTTTCCTCAACAAAATAGAAAATGCTGTGGGAGAAAAAGCCTACGACAGAGGCGGCATTACCAGAACGCCGAGCCGCAAACAGACCCGATCGGAAGACTCCAGGACCAGCCGGCCGAGAAGCAGAGGCGGAAGGGACAGGGGCAGGCAGTCCAGACAGGAACCGACGCCTGTCGTGATCAAGAATATTACGCTGGACGGGCCGACAACCGTCATGGATTTTGCCCACCTGTTAGGAAAGAAAACAGGCGACGTGATTAAAAAGCTCATCTCATACGGGATCATGGCGAACATTAACCAGGAGCTGGATCTGGATACGCTGACCCTGTTGGGACAGGACTTCGGCACCCAGGTGGAAGCCAGAGTGACGAAAGAAGACATTCTGATCGCCGCAGACGAACCGGATTCCCCGGAGAATCTGACGGAGAGGCCCCCGGTGGTTACGATCATGGGCCATGTGGATCACGGTAAAACATCCCTGCTCGACGCCATTCGGCATGCAAACGTCCAGGCTTCCGAGGCGGGAGGAATCACCCAGCATATCGGCGCGTATCAAGTAGAAATCAATAATCGGAAGATTACCTTTCTGGATACCCCGGGGCACGAAGCCTTTACCGCCATGAGAGCCAGAGGGGCGCAATGCACGGATATCGCGATCCTGGTGGTCGCCGCCGACGATGGCGTCATGCCGCAGACTGTGGAAGCCATCAATCACGCGAAAGCCGCAGGGGTGCCGATCATCGTAGCGGTCAACAAAATGGATAAGGAAGGGGCAAACCCCGAGCGAATCAAACAAGAATTAACAGAGCATGGGCTGGTCGCCGAAGAATGGGGCGGGGATGCGGTATTTGCCGAAGTTTCCGCTAAAACCTTACTGGGACTGGATCAGCTTCTTGAAATGATTCTCCTTGTGGCGGACGTCGGGGAACTCAAAGCGAATCCGAGCCGTAAAGCGAAGGGCGTCGTGATCGAAGCCAAGCTGGACAGAGGCAGGGGCCCAGTCGCTACGGTGCTGGTACAAAACGGAACGCTGGCAAGCGGGGATTATATCATAGCCGGTACCGCCCAAGGCCGGATCAGAGCGATGAACGACGAAAACGGCAGGCTGATGAAACAAGCCGGTCCCTCCATGCCGGTTGAAGTGATCGGGCTATCGGAAGTACCGCTGGCCGGCGATACCTTTCAGGTTGTAGCAGACGAACGGCTCGCCCGGCAAATCGCCAGCGAAAGAACAGCCTCCAAGCGCGAGGAAATCATCCATTCCCGCAGCCGTATATCCCTGGAAGACTTGTTTACGCAAATTCAGACCGGAGAAGTGAAAGATCTGAATATCATTATTAAAGCGGACGTGCAGGGCTCCATAGAGGCACTGAAAACCTCCCTGGAAAAAATGTCAAACGAAGAAGTACGGGTCCAGACCATCCACCAAGGCGTGGGCGGCATAACGGAAGCAGACGTGGACTTCGCTTCCGCCTCCAATGCCATCATTCTCGGCTTCAACGTGCGTCCCGACGTCAACGCAAAAAAATCCGCGGAAATCAATCAGGTGGATATACGCTTGTATAGCGTCATCTACAATGCCATCGAAGATGTGAAATCCGCGCTTTCCGGCTTGTTGAAGCCCGAAATCCGCGAAAACGTCATCGGTAAGGCAGAGGTTCGTCAAGTCATACGCGTTCCGAGAATGGGCGCGATAGCCGGCAGCTATATTCTGGAAGGGCACATCACCAGAGGATGCCAGGTTCGTGTGATACGCGACCATATCGTCATTTTCGAAGGCTTGCTCGGATCCTTACGAAGATTTAAGGACGACGTCAGAGAAGTTGCTTTCGGATTCGAATGCGGGATTGGGATTGATCGTTTCCAGGATTTCCAGATTGGCGATAATATTGAAGGCTTTATTCTGGAAGAAATCAAACGGGAACTTGCTTAATGTACGCGAAAGCCTCCGGAAAGGAAGAGAGGAAATGACTTCACATCGCAGCAGTCGAGTGGCTGAAGAGATAAAAAAAGAATTATCCGATATCATACGTCATGATATGAATGACCCGAGAGTAAAGGGCCTGGTCAGCGTGACCCATGTGGAGGTTAGCCGGGATATCAGTACAGCGACTATTTTTCTGAGCTGCCTCGGCGAGGCGGAGGAGCAAACGAATATCGTCAAGGCATTTAAACAAGCCGGCGGATACATTCGCGGGGAATTGGCCGACAGGCTGCATTTGCGCTTTATCCCGGAGCTGCTGTTCCGGGCGGACAACTCGATACGGGTAGGCGCCAGAATCAATGCGCTGATCAATCAACAAAATCTGGAAATGCAAAACCGGGATCAACAAGGCCGGGATGAGGACGAAGCATGAATTGGAAGGAATTGTCCCCCTTTCTCAAACCCGGACAGGATATCATGGTCATGACCCATGAAAGGCCGGACGGCGACGCCTGGGGCAGCGTCCTCGGCTTTTGTCTGGTTCTGGAGAGCCTGGGCTATCGGGCAAAGTTTATCCACATTGGGGTAAAACCGGCTAAAATGTATTCCTGGCTGCCCGGGCAGCACCTGATTGACCGGATAGAGAAAGAATCGCTGAACCTTCCTGAGGACGCGGTGATACTGGTGTTGGACTGCGGGGATCTGGAGCGCTGTGAGTTTACGCTCCGCCCGGAGCAAGTCGTGCTGAATGTCGACCACCATATCAGTAATCCGTCGTTTGGCAGGATCAACTGGGTCGATCCTCAGGCGGGCGCAACAGCCCAAATTCTGTGCCGGGTCCTGTTTGAAGCGGGCATACAGCTGTCCCCCGAAGCGGCTACGTGTTTCTACATCGCTTTGGTTACGGACACCGGCAGCTTTCGTTTCAGCAACAGCAACGGAGAAAGCCTGCGGCACGCTTCGATCCTGACCGATATTGGCGCGGATCTTCCCCTGATCCGGCAGTACCTTTGGGAGAACAGGCCAAGACAAGAACTTGCCCTACTTCAGGAAATGATGAGATCCATGGTTCTTTTCGCTGACGGGCAAGGGGTTTTGTGTGAATTGCCTTATGAGCTGGTCATGGCGACCGCTATCCACGATGCGGAAACGGATACCGCGCTGGAAGCGGTGCGCAGCGTGGACGGCGTGGAAGCGGTTGTACTTCTCAAAGAAGCGGAACCCGACTTGATAAAGGTCAGCCTTCGCAGTAAAGCGAAGCTGGACAGCGCCGCGGTCATGACTTCGATAGGCGGAGGCGGTCACACAAGAGCCGCCGGCGCGACATTGCAGGAAAGCCTGCCTGCCGCCCGGGAAAAAGTAAGACGTTTGCTGACGGAAGCATTGAAACAATAGATCATTTGCGCGATGCAAACAGCAGGTGTTCGTATGGAAGGGATCCTGAATATACTCAAGCCCCCTGGCATGACTTCCCATGATGTCGTCGCTTTTCTGCGCAGAACTTTGGGCATACACAAGATCGGCCATTGCGGCACACTAGATCCGCAGGCAGCCGGCGTATTGCCGGTCTGTCTTGGGCAGGCGACAAAGTTAGCGGATTATCTGGCGGGGGGAGAAAAGACCTACTATTGTGAAATGAAGCTTGGATACGAGACGGATACCCAGGATATCTGGGGTTCTGTCACGGCGGTATATCCTCCCCTCCAGCCGGATTTGACGCCGGATCCGGCAATCATTCAACAAGCCCTGCGATCCCTGGAAGGGGAAATCCTGCAAGAAGCGCCGGCGTATTCGGCGGTCAAACGGGATGGGAAAAGCCTCCATCGTTATGCCAGGGAAGGAAAGCCGGTAACCGGTATCATGCGAAAAGCATTCGTATATTCTTTAACTTTGGTCGGCGCAGGAGAAGGCGTCCTGCGCTTTGTCGTGCGCTGCGGAGGGGGAACATATGTTCGAATGCTCTGCCGGGATCTCGGACGAATCCTGCAGACCGGCGCGGTGATGTCTTTTTTACTCCGGCTTCGCGTCGGACCCTTTCTGCTGGAAGACAGCGTCACACTGGAGGAGATTCTCCAGCGAAAGGACGCCGATCCTGCCTTTCTCCCTGCGGTCTTATCCCCGAAAGAACGGGCCCTTCGCCACCTGCCCTCTCTTGCCGCTAAGGAAGACGAAGTCATTCGACTGAGACAAGGACAATCCCTGTGGCTGGCGGCGCCTGCGGACGAAGCGCCAGAGGGAAACCTGCCAGGGCTTCAGTCCCTGCCGGCGGACACAGGAATGAAAATATGGGTGAAGGACGAAATGCAGCGTTTAGCGGCGCTGGGTACCTGTACACCCGGCCTTGGCAGCCAGGAGAACCAGTACCTCTTCAAACCGGATAAAACATTCCACTAACGTGGGCTGCCGCCCACATCCCGAGCGAAGCGGCATCCCCTTGGCAGAATGCTTTGATGGGGTTAACCACCCCAAACCCCGTCGGGATTCGCGCACATGTCGCTCATCCCTTCCGCTTCGCGGCGCTGCGTTACCGCAGCGTTAGCAACTGACATTTTTGACTTCTTGTTTTAAATTGATGCCTTGAGGGTGTCAGTTTCTAAATAAAAAAGCTGCAGGGGAAATTATGGTTGTTCTTACCGACGAGAAGGAAATAGGCGCTTATGCTTCATCCCGCAGGCTGTATCTGGCTTTGGGCTATTTTGACGGCGTACATCTGGGTCATCAAGCCTTATTCCGCCAGGTCCTGGATATGGCGGAAACCGGCGAAGGACAACCGGGCGTACTGCTGCTGGAACCGCATCCGCAAAAGGTGCTGCAACAAAGCAGCAGCCTTCGTATCCTCACGCCATTAGAAGAAAAAATTCGCTTAATTCAGGCCTATGGCAAATTGGATATCTTTCTGCTGCGATTCGACGCCCGCTTCGCTGCTTTGACGCCCGAGGCTTTTGTTCAGACGTATCTGCTGGACTTGTTCCGTATACAGGGGGCCGTTTGCGGCTATAATTACCGTTTTGGCAGACGGGGGAGCGGCAGCAGCGCGACATTAACGAAGCTGGCGGATACCTACGGTTTTTCCTGCATTGTGCAAGACCGGGTCACGGCGGAGGGAAAGCCGCTGAGTTCCACCGATATCCGTCGCTTGATTGAGTCCGGGCGAATGCTTGAAGCGTACAAACGCCTGGGACATTGCGGCATTTTTATCGGTAGCGTGATCGCCGGAAACCAACTGGGCGCCCGTATCGGTTTTCCCACAGCAAACCTGGAAATGGATCCGGATATCATCTGGCCGGCATACGGCGTCTACGGCGCTTTCATCCGCGACGAGACCGGACAGATTTATCGGGGGATCGTCAACGTCGGCGTCCGGCCAACAGTAGAAAGCGAAACAGCCGCCCCCAGCTTTGAAGCCCATATCCTGCAGTACGAAGGCGACCTGTACGGAAAAAAACTCCGGGTCGCACTGAGCGGAAGGATACGCGAAGAACGGTTTTTCAACGATATTGACGCCCTTCGCGCGCAAATCACGGCGGATCTGAAAAGAGCGAATACGGAACTCAACGAGTGGGAGCGCTTTATCCATGAAAAAGATCAGTCGCTGGAAAGCATTTTCTCTTGCTTTGTCAGGGATTATCCGTTATAATGCATTATCACAGAAAGCTTCCCCGGAAGCATTAGCAGTACCCGGTCTGACGACTGACCGACGTCTTACCTGGTTCTGCCGGACGAAAAGAAAAGTGGAAAGACGAAAGAGGTGCACACAGATGGTTATGTCCAAAGAGTACAAGACAGAAGTCATTGAGAAAAGCAGGCGTCATGAGTCGGACACCGGTTCCCCCGAAGTGCAGATCGCGATCCTGACCGAGCGGATCAATTACCTTACCGAACATCTGAAGATTCATAAAAAGGACCATCACAGCCGCAGAGGCCTTCTCAAGATGGTCGGCGCAAGGCGGGGGCTGTTGGACTATATCAGGAGCCGCGATTACGGCCGGTACAGGAGTATTCTTGAGGCGAACGGTATTCGCCGATAGAACGTATAAATAAGCCCTTGAGAAAAGCAGAATCCGGAGTTGTGCGGCGTCGCGCGACTCCTTTTTTGCTGTCGGCTGCGTAGTGTTCGGCTGCCGCAAAATTCATTTGCAGAAAAGGCGGTCAGCGTGTACAATCGAGGTAGAAAAGAAGAGATGAAGAAAATGGAGGAAAAGTGAATGGTATATTCCAATTCAACAGTGCTGCGAAAGGAGATGGAGTTGGCGGGACGTATATTAAGCTTGGAGACGGGACGACTGTCCGCTCAGGCAAGCGGCGCCGTATTTGCCGGATACGGCGATACGCGCGTACTGGTCACCGCTACGGTATCCAACTCCATCAGGGAAGGGATTGACTTCTTCCCCTTATCTGTAGAATATGAAGAAAAAATGTATTCTGTTGGCAAAATACCGGGCGGCTTCATTAAGCGGGAAGGCCGCGCCACGGAGAAAGCAACCTTATCCGCCCGGCTGATCGACCGGCCGATCCGTCCCTTATTCCCCGAAGGCTTCCGGAACGAAGTACAGGTTGTCGCCACCATTATGAGCGTGGAACAGGACAATCCCCCTGACATTCTGGCCGGCATAGGCGCTTCCGCCGCTTTGCATATCTCGCCAATTCCTTTCGACGGACCGACCGCCTCCGTATCCATCGGACTGATCGACGGACGCTACGTCGTCAACCCGACGCTCAGCGAAAGCGGAGAAAGCCGGCTGAACTTGACCGTCGCCGGAACGGCGGAGGCGATCATGATGGTAGAAGCCGGAGCAAAAGAGATTTCCGAAGAAGAGTGTCTGGAAGCGATCATGCGCGGACATGAAGCAATTCAACAAATCACTGCCTTTATCGAAGAATTTAAACGGGAAGCGCTTGCGATGGGACTGGCGAAAGAAAAAATGACGCCGGTCCTTACGGCGTTTAATCCGGAAATTTTGGCTGCCGTTCGCGCCCATGCCAACGACGCAATGCTCACCGCGCTGATGAATCCGGATAAACTGGCAAGGGAAGCGGACGTCGAACGGATCAAGACGGAGACGAGGGAAAAATTCGCGGAACTCTATCCGGAGGATCAAAAGGAGATCGCCGCCATATTGGAAGATATCGAAAAGGACCATGTCCGCAAGCAGATCAGCGTCGATAAAATCCGTCCCGACGGCCGGGCGCCCAATGAGATCCGCCCGATCGTCGTGGAAGCCGGCGTACTGCCAAGGGCCCATGGCAGCGGCCTGTTTACGCGAGGGCAAACCCAGGTACTGAATGTGACGACGCTGGGTTCCGCCAATGAAGACCAGCTTCTCGACGGCCTTGGCGTAGAACGGTCGAAGCGCTACATTCACCACTATAATTTTCCGCCCTTCAGCGTCGGGGAAACGAGGCCCATGCGGGGGCCGAGCCGGCGGGATATCGGCCACGGCGCCTTAGCGGAACGCGCTTTGGAACCGATGATTCCCTCTACAGAGGAGTTTCCCTATACCCTTCGCCTGGTATCGGAAGTTCTGGAGTCAAACGGCTCCTCTTCGATGGCCTCCGTCTGTGGCAGCACCATTTCCCTGATGGACGCCGGCGTACCCATTAAGCGGCCTGTGGCGGGCATTGCTATGGGATTGATCAAGGAAGGCGAGTATTATACCGTTCTCAGCGATATCCAGGGATTAGAAGATCATCACGGGGATATGGATTTCAAAGTCGCCGGTACGGCGCTGGGGATTACCGCCCTTCAAATGGACATCAAGGTGGATGGTCTGTCCAGGGATATTCTGGAAGCCGCGCTTACGCAGGCAAAGGAAGGGCGATTATTTATCCTTGATAAGATACTGGCGGTCATCGATAAACCGCGTCCGGATATCTCGCCTTATGCGCCGCGGATTATCACAATGAATATTGACCCTGACAGGATCAGGGACGTGATCGGGCCCGGCGGGAAAGTGATTAAAAAAATCGTCGAAGAAACGGGCGTGAAAATTGATATCGAAGACAGCGGGCTGGTCATGATCGCCACGGCGGACGCCGCCGCCGCCGAACGCGCCATGCAGATTGTCCGGGATCTCACCAGAGAAGTGGAAGTGGGGGAAATCTACACGGGAAAGGTCACCAGGATCATGAATTTTGGGGCTTTTGTCGAGGTGCTGCCCGGAAAAGAAGGGCTGGTCCATATCTCTCACTTGGCGGAAGAACGGGTCAATAAAGTGGAGGATATCGTCAATATCGGCGACCTGATCACCGTCAAGGTTACGGAAATTGACCGCCAGGGCAGAGTGAATCTGTCCCGCAGAGAGGTTCTCCGGATGGAAAGGCGAAAGCCGGAAGGGCGAAACTGATCTATGGCGCAAACGGCGGATATACAACTGCACACGATGACAAACGGCGTACGGGTCATTTCCGAGAAGATCCCCGGCGTGAAATCCTGTTCCATCGGCATCTGGGTTGGCACAGGCTCCCGTATGGAACAGGAAAAGGAACAGGGTATTACGCACTTCATCGAGCACTTGCTCTTTAAAGGGACAGAAAGGCGCTCGGCAAGGGCAATCGCCGAATCCCTGGATTCTGTAGGCGGGCAGCTCAATGCGTTCACCGCAAAGGAAATGACCTGTTATTACGCCAGAGTGATGGAACAACATTTACCTTTGGCTGTGGATATTCTTACGGACATGCTCTTTCATTCCACCTTTGAAAAAGACTTTCTTGATAAGGAAAGAAGTGTGATCAAAGAAGAGATCAGCATGTACGAAGACTCGCCGGACGAGCTGATTCATGATGTATTCCTGACTGCGGCATGGCCGGATAATCCTTTGGGAACGCCTATTCTGGGTACTTACGAGTCCCTGGACGCGATTGACCGGGATATGGTTCTGCGCTATATCCAGCGTCAATATGTACCGGCGCGCATTGTGATTGCCTGCGCGGGCAGCCTGGAACACGCGCGTCTCCTGGATTTGCTGATTCCCGCTTTTGAACCTATGCCGCCTATAGAACAACCCGAACTGATTCCGGCGCCTGTAGCCTTATCCGGAAAGAATATCCATCTGCAGAAAGATATCGGTCAGCTTCAACTCTGCCTGGGAACCAATGGCATATCGGCGGCAGATGAAAGAAACTATCCCCTCTATATCTTAAATAATGTACTGGGAGGCGGGCTTTCTTCCCGCATGGTACAAACCATTCGGGAAGAAAGGGGACTCGCCTATTCGACCTACTCTTTCAATAGCGTATTTTCAGACGCGGGTATCTTCGCCATGTGCGCCGGCACTTCACCGAAATCCGCAGAGCTGGTCCTTAGCCTGATTCAGCAGGAAATGGAAGCCATTCTGAAAGAAGGGATCACGAAGGAGGAGCTGGAACGCGCCAAGGAACAGGTCAGGGGAAGCCTCTTTATGGGGCTGGAAAGCGTTTCCAACAGAATGAACCGGCTTGGCAGAAATCTGCTGCTGCTGGATCAAGTGATCTCTCCGGAAGCGACAATGGAAAAAGTGGATCAAGTCACTTTAGCGGACATTCCCGTTCTGGCGGAGTATCTTTTTCGCGAACCCCATGTCCTGGCTACCATCGGGCCACAGGAAGAATTGAAAATTTTGTGATTTAGACTTGCAATATTTACCGGTTAGGGTATAATCTAACATAGCAGCACAGATCGTTCCAACATCATTCTATTGATCATTCCGGCATTTGCGAGAATGCTCGGTGTTCTATGTTTTTTGAGGTTCGTTATCAACATGTGGACAAGGGCACGTTTGCGCGCTTGTTGGTATGTTTTGTCACGGTGCTTCTCAGATGAGTTGTGCCTTTAACACAAAGCTGCACACAGATGGATACATTAAGGAGGTTATGGAATGCCAAAAGCACAATTCCCCCTGGAAGTCATCCCTTTAGGGGGTATGGGGGAGATCGGGAAGAACATGACGGTATATCGTTATGAAAACGAGATGCTTGTTGTGGACGCCGGGTTGATGTTTCCCGGCGAAGAAATGTTGGGTATCGACATCGTGATACCTGATTTTTCCTTTTTACTTGAGAATCAAGAAGAATTGGTGGGGATTTGCATTACCCACGCCCATGAGGACCACATTGGCGCCATGCCGTACGTCTTGCGGGAGATGGATACCCAGGTTTATGGCAGCATCTTGACCATGGCGCTATTGGAACAAAAAATAAAGGAGTACGGCCTTTCCAACTCCAACTTACATGCGGTCAAACCGCACAGTTCCGTCCGCCTTGGCAAGCATTTTCAAGTAGAGTTTTTCCGTGTGACGCACAGCATACCGGATTGCCTGGGATTGGCCATTACCACGCCGATCGGGACGATTGTTCACACAGGCGACTTCAAGATGGATCAAACGCCGGTTGGCGGCGATAATATGGATTTCGGCCGCTTGGCCGAACTTGGGAAAAAGGGCGTTCTCCTGATGGCTTCCGACAGTACGAATGTGGAAAGGGAGGGCTTTACCCGGTCAGAGAAGGAAGTTGGCTCCGTCTTAAAGGATGTATTTGCCAAAAGCGACGGAAGAATCATCCTGGCGACCTTTGCGTCGAATATTCACCGGATTCAGCAGGTGGTTGACGCTGCCGTGATGAATAATAGAAAAGTGATCATCGTTGGCAGGAGTATGGTCAATACGGTAAACATATCGCAAGAGCTGCAGTATTTGAAGATACCGCCCGATACCCTTATCGAGATGGAAGAAATCGACCATTTCCCCAAAAATCGCGTCGCGGTTATTTGCACCGGCAGTCAGGGGGAGCCGATGTCGGCCTTGAGCAGAATGGCCAGCGACGACCACCGGCAAATGGAAATCATGCCGGGGGACACGGTGGTGATATCCGCCTCACCGATTCCCGGAAACGAAAAACTGGTAGGCAAAACCGTAGATTTGCTTTATCGGTTGGGCGCCGATGTGATCCATGAGACCGCCAGCGGCGTGCACACCTCCGGTCATGCCAGCCAGGAAGAGCTCAAAATGATGCTCAATCTGGTGAAGCCAAAGTTTTTCGTCCCCCTTCACGGCGAATACCGGCATTTGGTCAAGCACGCCAAGCTAGCCAACAAGCTGGGAATGTCCAGCAAGAATATTTTCGTAGGAGAAAACGGCCAGGTTATCGAATTTACCAAGGATAAAGGCGCCCTGACCCGAAGAGTCAACGCCGGACAGATTCTGATCGACGGTTTAGGCGTGGGCGACGTCGGCAATGTGGTCCTGCGCGACAGAAAACAACTGTCCGAAGACGGCATTTTTATCGTGGTCATGGGCTTTGACCGCCTGTCACACAGTATGAGAGTAGGACCGGATATTGTTTCCAGAGGTTTTGTGTATGTCAAGGAAGCAGACGACCTGATGGTGGAAGCCAAAGAAAAGGTCTTATCCGTTCTCGATAAGTGCGAAGAGAAACGAATACATGATTGGACGGGAATCAAAACGCAGGTAAGAGACGGATTAAGCCGGTTTCTGTACGAAAAGACCAGGCGCCGGCCTATGATTATTCCCATTATCATGGAAGTGAGCTAACAGAGGATTGCGATGGCCCCTTCGCGTAAAAAAACTGCTGCGAAAAAGGAAGCGAATATACGTGCCGAACTCCGCCGGGATATACTGGCAATCGCCATGTTTTCCGCTGGTGTGTTTATCGCTTTTTGTCTTTGGCGTACGCCTGCGGAGGGAACGGGAAACGGGATAGGCGCCATCGGATATGGCGTTTATCAAAGCTGCCAGTTTTTATTCGGGCAGGGCAAATGGTTTCCTGTCGCCGCCCTCCTTCTTTTGGGCGGGGGCGCCTGGCTGAAAGCCATTTATCCGGGAAGGATACTCATCGGCGCCTACGCGGCGCTTATCCTCAGCGGCTGCGCTATGCTGCACCTTCGGTTACCGAACGCGGAGCAATTCCTTAGCTACGGTATGCAGGGCCTGGGAGGGGGCTTAGTCGGCGGCGGGCTTCTTCAAGCCAGCAATCTGCTGATCGGCCAGACAGGGAGCTGGATTTTGTATCTGTCTCTGGCAGCGGCGTCCGTCCTTTTGATCACAGGAAAAACCATCCGCGAACTCCTCGACGGCGCAAGCGGAGGGGCGCGAAAAATCAGACAGTCGGCTCAGGACGGGCTATCGATGCTTTACAGCAACAGACAGGCGAAACGGCAAACCAGCGAAACCGGCGTCCTGCAGAGTTTAAATCTGCCGATTGAAACAGAGCTTCGTCAGGACAAACAAAACACAACAGCGGGAAGAAGCATACCCTTCCGCGACTATACCGGGAATCCGGCGAATAAGACGGCAGCACAGACTTCTTCCCCCGTGGGCAACGCCTCTGCGGATACCACCGGCGCCGGAAACCCGGCGAACGAAAAACCAGGCAGTACGGCAGTGAAAAATCGGCGGGAGAAGGATGAGGATAATGACTTTCTGCCGGAAAAAAGACAGGTTGACGGGGAACAGGCGAAAGCCTTTACTAAGCGGCGCCGCAGCTATCGATTGCCCAGTATCCAATTGCTGCGGACGACGCCGCCGTTAAATAGCCAGCGACAGAACAAGGTTCTTGCGGACCATGTGCGTATCCTGGAAAAGACGCTGGCGGATTTTAACCTCCAGGCCACTGTCACACAAGTGAATAAGGGGCCCAGCATTACCCGCTTCGAGCTGCAGCCTGCGCCTGGCGTGAAAGTCAGCCGAATCGTCGGTTTATCGGATGATATCGCCCTGGCTCTAGCGGCTGCACATATTCGCATAGAAGCGCCTATTCCCGGGAAAGCCGCTATCGGCATTGAAGTTCCCAATGCGGAACGCGCGCTGGTCAGCCTCCGGGAAATCCTGGAGGATCCGGCGTTCAAACAGTCTTCGTCTAAGCTGAGCTTTGCACTGGGCAGGGATATCGCGGGCGCCTCCATCATCGCGGACCTGGCAAGAATGCCGCACTTGCTGATCGCCGGCGCAACCGGCTCCGGCAAAAGCGTTTGCATCAACGCGA
>WRMS01000025.1 GCA_009777025.1 Clostridiales bacterium
TCCGGCCCCGTCGCTACTTCTGCGGGAAGAAATCCTCGTCGACTTCCCGGTCGTCCGAGGTCGTCGTGACAAAGCCCCGCATCCTCGCGCCGCCCTCGATGATGATGGTACCCACGCTGATATTGCCCAGCACGATGGATTCCTTCTTGAATATCCCGCTGCCCTTGGCCTCGATATTCCCCTTGACCTTGCCGCTCACCGTTACGTTTTCCGTAGTCAGATCCCCGAGAATGCATGAATCTTTCGTCATTTCCGTACTGTTTTGCGCAATCACATTCCCCGCGATAATACAGTCGACCAGACTGATATCGATGGCGCTTATGCTGCCGGTCACCTCGCCATGAATGATCAGCTTTCTGGCATTGAGCACATCGCCGTTGACCACGCCCAGGATCATAAGGTCTTCGCTGGAAGATATACTGCCGTCCACCACCGTACCCGGCGCGATGACCGTGCTGTTGCCGCTTACAGCCGGCGCTTTGCTGACAGCCATATCCAGAGATTGGGAAAACCCGGCGCCCAGCCCGTTTCTTGTAATGTTCACCACTCTCACGCCCTCATCTTCAGAAATCGTGTCGTATTGTTCTTTCTTGAAGTCGTCCGGGTTATTATCCATGCCTTCCGGTTGGAATCCAGCCAAAGCCTGATCACGGAGCCTGCCATCGCCTGCCTGTTCCTCCTGCCCTGTCAGCTCCGTTACAGCTTGTTTGAAATTATCCATAATGCCCACGATTCATTACCTCCGCTTCTCTTTTTGCCTGTTGCTTTATCTTAATAGTATAGTATGATGATTTACCAAGGTTACCCACGGCTGAAACTGGTGGGGGCAAATACCGTCGGCCTGACCTGATTGGTCAATTTGTCAAAACGATAGCCTTCCCTCAACAACCTTTCAATAATCCTTGGCAGAGCTTCCACCGTTTGGCTTCGGTTCCCTCCTCCGTCGTGCATCAATACCACTCCATAGGGATTGCTGTTAACCTGTCTGATTACCGCATCGTAAATGGTTTCGGCGGAGGCTGACACGGATGTGTCGCCGCTGCCCACATTCCAGTCATAATATCGATATCCGCGACTTAGCATTTCGCTGATGATCGTGTTTCCCCAAGTCTCATTGTAAATATTCATACTCCCCCCGGGAAAGCGGAATATGTCCGGTTTCATCCCTGTGACTTCTTCGATCAGGGTGGAAGCTTTCGAGAAATCATCCAGAAAGGCTTCCAGAGAGCTGTATATATCGCGATAGACATGGCTGTAGGTATGGACCCCTATCGTATGCCCCGCCTCCGCGACTTGACGAAGGGTCGCCTCCCTGCCGGGGATGGTGTACCCTACGATAAAAAAAGTAGCTGGAATATCGTATCGCTGTAGTATCTCCAGAATCGATTTGGTCGATCCGCCGGGACCGTCGTCAAAGGTGAGATAGACCGTCCGGCTGCTGTCGATATATTCTTTTGGGCCCTCCACCCATAGCTCCGGGTGTAAATGACCATAAGCGGATTGGAACTCGTATATGGTTTCCGCTCTCGTCAACTGTGTTTCCATCTGATGAAGAAGTAAACGCAATTCTTCCTGCTCAAGGGCGGCCTGCTCCAGCCTTTCTTCATATTCGTCGAACAAGGATTGCTTTTCGTCGTTGACCGCTGCAAGTCTGTTTTCTAACAGCAGCATTGCATCGCGGCTTACTTGTCCCCTGCCGGCCATATAGGCGACGACACCCCATGGAACAGTTATCAGAATGACAAGAACAGTAACAATCAGATGTTTAAAGAAGCGTACGCTACCTAGATAGGCGGTTTTTGTTTTTCGTAGTTTAATTTGGCCTTTGACTTGCGGCACGCGCACACGCAATCCGGTGCTGGCATGATCCGTCATGATATCTCCGATTCATATGCATGTTATGATATATTATACCACGTTTATATGAATAGCCATACTTTTTCGACAAGACTGGAGAATAATCCTTCCGCGCTTGCCGCTGAGACGAAAATTTTCTTTTGTTTCCCCCGGTTTCATGATATAAATAGTAGGGAAATCACACTCGCACGCGAAAGGAAAGCCCATGCATAGTATAGTTTGTATCAAACAAGTGCCCGGAACCAATAAGGTGAATATGGATCCCGACTCCGGAACGCTTATCCGAAGCGGCGCCGAAGCGAAACTGAACCCCTATGATCTCTATGCCATCGAAACCGCCCTGCGCCTGAAAGAGCAGTACGGCGGGACGGTTCGGGTAATCAGTATGGGCCCGCCCCAGGCGGAGGCGATTATCCGGGAAGCCTATTCGATGGGCGCAGACGATGGCATTCTGCTTTCCGACAGCAGCTTTGCGGGCTCTGATGTATTGGCAACAAGCTATACGCTTTCCAGAGGCATAGAAAGAATGGCGCCCTATGACCTGATCCTTTGCGGGAAACAAACCACAGATGGCGACACGGCTCAAGTCGGCCCGGAAATCGCCGAATTTCTTGGCATTCCCAGTGTTTCCGCTGTACGGATGATTCAACAGGCGGACAGGAACACGATCACCATAGAGATGGATTTGCAAAGCGAAATTCAAATCCTGAAAGCGGAATTGCCCTGTCTGCTTGCTGTAGACAAGGATATTTTTCAGCCGCGGCTCCCCTCTTACCGCAGAAAACAAGAAACCAAAGACCGTCCCGTACAGATATGGAGCTTATCTGATCTGGCGGATCAAGACACAGACCACTATGGTTTAAATGGTTCGCCAACGCAGGTGATGCGCATTTTCCCGCCTGAATCAGGGCGCCGGCAGGAAATCTGGCGGGACAGGGGCGAAGTCCTGGCCGATGCGCTTTTTGCCAAACTTCAGGATTTAAAGCTGCTCCCCGCGGTGGGTCGCCATGGCTAAACTCATCATACACAATCAAAACATCCCCGACCCGGAAGCTTTTATCGCCCTGTGCCCTTTTCAAGCCCTGGAAATCACAGAGGGAATGGTCTCCGTTAACGCCGCGTGCAGAATGTGCAAACTATGCGTCAAAGACGGGCCGGCCGGCGCGGCGGAGTATCGCGAGGACGAATCGGCTGAGCTGGATAAAGACGCCTGGCGGGGTGTGGCTGTCTACGCGGAACACAGCGACGGGCAGCTCCACCCGGTGACCTTGGAGTTACTGGGCAAGGCCAGGGAATTGGCAAGCAAAATCGAACATCCGGTCTCCGTCTTGTGTATCGGCAGCGATATCGGCGCGATCTGCAGCGAGCTGCTGCACTACGGAGCGGACGCGGTATATGCGTATGATCATCCTGCGCTGCGGGATTTCCATATTGAGCCCTACACGTCCTTGTTTCAAGATTTTATCGCGAATAATAGGCCGGCTGCCGTCCTCGTGGGCGGAACGCCGGCGGGCCGTCAATTGGCGCCCCGGGTGGCAGCGAGGCTTCGCACCGGGCTTACAGCGGACTGCACTGCTTTAGAGATACAGCAAAACACCGACCTTGTACAGATACGCCCAGCTTTCGGCGGCAACATCATGGCGGAAATCATCACGCCCGATCACCGTCCGCAAATGGCCACCGTCCGCTACAAGATCATGGAGACGCCAAAACGAAACGCAAAGCCCGCCGGTGAGATTCTGTCCTGCGCCGTTCTTGCAGAACATTTGTTCAGTCATATGGACGTCCTTGACAGAATCCCCCGGGAGCCTGAGAAAACGATTGAAACCGCGGAAATTCTCGTTGTCGCAGGCAGGGGAATCAAACGACGGGAAGATATAGCCCTACTGCAAGAACTGGCGGATGCGCTTGGGGGACAGCTCGCCTGCACCCGGCCGCTCAGTGAATCGGGATGGATCGATTCCAAACGGCAGATCGGCCTCAGCGGCCGCAGCGTCCGGCCGAAGCTGATCCTCACCTGCGGCGTATCGGGCGCCATCCAGTTTATCGCAGGCATGGGCGCTTCCGAGTTAATCATCGCGATTAACACAGATGAAAAGGCGCCGATCATGCGGGCAGCCCATATCGCCATCGTGGGGGACCTATACGAAATTGTACCCCAATTGCTACAAAGATTGAACGACTCTTCGTTCAGCACAGGATACGGAGGAAAGCATCATGAATTATAAAGTACTGGAAGCGGAGGATATCGCCGCTTTACAACAGATTGTGAAAGACAGGGAACGCTTGCTGACCGGAGACGCCATCAGCGAAGACTACAGCCATGACGAGCTTGTCGGGGAACAATGCTTCCCGGACGTCGTCGTGAAAGCCATATCGGCACAGGAAATCGCGGAGATCATGCGTTACGCCTGGGAAAACCATATTCCTGTGACGCCCAGAGGGGCAGGCACGGGGCTGGTCGGGGCGGCCATCCCGGTTGAAAGCGGCATACTGCTGGACTTAAGCCTGATGAATCAGATCCTGGAGCTGGATGAAGACAATCTGAGCCTGACTGTCGAACCGGGCGTCCTGCTGATGGATGTTACGGCTTTTGTGGAGGAACGGGGACTGTTCTATCCGCCCGATCCCGGTGAAAAAACCGCCACGATAGGCGGTAATATCAGTACCAACGCAGGGGGAATGCGCGCGGTGAAATATGGGGTGACCCGGGACTATGTCCAAGGCCTGGAAGTGGTTCTGCCCAATGGCGAGCGCATCGAGTTAGGCGGAAAAATTGTAAAAAACAGTTCCGGCTATGACCTGAAAGATTTGATTATCGGGTCGGAGGGTACGCTGGGTATCGTCACAAAGGCGATTCTTAAGCTGCTGCCTCTGCCCGCCAAAACGATCAGCTTGTTGATCCCTTTTCCTTCCCTGGAGCAGGCTATCGGTACGGTACCGAGAATCATCCGCGAAAAGTCAACCCCGACCGCGATCGAGTTTCTGGATCGGGACGTCATTCTGGACGCCGAAGAGTATCTGGGCAAGAAATTCCCGGACAACTCCTCCTCCGCTTACCTGCTTCTTCGCTTTGACGGCCCTTCTACTGCTGATATCGAACGGGAATATGACGAAGTCGCCCGGATTTGCCTGGAAGAAGGGGCGCTGGACGTCCTGATTTCGGATACGGCGGAGCGGGACGAATCCATTTGGAACGCGCGGGGTTCCTTTCTGCAGGCAATCAAAAGCGCAAATGCCTCGCTGGTCGAAATCGACGCTGTGGTTCCCCGCAGCCGCGTCAACGATCTTGTTTCGTATATGCACGCGGTACAAGAGGAAACGGATACCCGTATCAAATGCTTCGGCCACGCCGGGGATGGCAACCTCCATATCTATGTCTTAAAGGAAACGCAGGACGAACCCGACTGGGACAGGAAAGCGGAGGCGGCGATGGCAAAGATATACCAATACGCGAAAGAGCTCGACGGACAGGTGTCCGGCGAGCACGGCATCGGCTATGATAAACGGGCATACTTGAACGAGTCTCTCTCCGCTGTCGTTTTGGATCTGATGCGGGGCGTCAAAAAGGCTTTTGACCCGCGCAACATCCTCAATCCGTCGAAAATCCTCTAAGAATTGTGGTGCATGCGGCGCTGCGATTCTACAGCGTTCGCCCCTTACGGACAAAAAAATCGTGTTTTAAATTGGCGCCTTGAGGGTGTCAGGTACTAACGTTTTGTTGCGCGCATCTGTCTGCTTGTACCGCCATGCAGAAGCAGGCGTCCTTTCGGCTGCCCCAGGATCTGGCTCCAAACCATGGCCTGTACCAGATCCCGCTTGCTTTTTCCCGGCACGCGGACAGCGTTTCGCCTTGCTATACCGGTTTCCGGCTTGCTGCCGTCAGAGAGAGCAGGTTCCTGCCTAAGCGCCGCAGCAACAACCTGCGCCGTCTCCTCTTGTGCGGCGGGTATTGTCAGCCGGAGCCGACTTTCGATAACCGGCTGCATAGTTTCTGAAGGCTGCATCGGCGGCTGTATGCTTCCTTGCACAGGCTGATCGGCGCCGCCGCGGCCGCGCGGAGCCCTGCGTTGCCGCTCCCCCTGCCTCCGTTGGCGGCTTGTCCCGGGGCCTGCGCCTCTTGTCGGCGTTTCCCCCTCCAGAGACAAAGGCCGTCCTTTTTTCGATGCCGTCGAAAGCGGTAACGGCGGGTCTTCCGCTGTTTTTGGCCGACTTTCCGCTGTTTTTGGCGGGCTTTCCGCTGTTTTGGGCTGTCTATCCGCTTCTCCAGAAGCCTGTCCGCTCGCGGGGCCCCGGTTTTGTTCGCTTGGCGCCGCGGTAGTCACCGCGTCCCATTGTTTTCCCCGCTCCCCCCGAATCCTGTCGGCAGGCTGCTCCTTCTCCGGATTCTGCTTGCCTGTACTCCTCTTCTTTCTCGCCTGCTGCAGCAAAATATTTGCCACATAGACGACGACCATGATCAGCAGAGGTTCCATAGATCAACCTCCTACAATAGTTTCCGTATTCGTTCATATTGATTCGTTCAGCACAGACCCAACTCGTTCTACTACCATAGCTTCAGTCGTGGGATAAGAACTCCTAGGGTCTGTATGGACTCATCTAACGTTCAGCATGGGTCAGAATACTCTGCTGAACGAAGATTCGTTCAATCGGGCTGGTTTTTCTCATCCCCGCCGGCGATCGAGCTGCGCATATCCGTATCCGCCTGAATATTCTGCATCGTATAATAGTCCATTACGCCCAGCTTGCCTTCGCGAAGCGCTTGCGCCATCGCCTTCGGAACTTCCGCCTGGGCTTCTATTACTCTGGCCCGCATTTCCTGGGTATACGCCTGCATTTCCTGTTCTTGCGCCACAGCCATCACACGGCGTTCTTCCGCCTTGGCCTGGGCGATTCGTTTATCCGCTTCCGCCTGATCCATCTGCAATTGCGCGCCGATATTTCTGCCCACATCCACATCCGCGATATCGATGGAAAGGATCTCAAAAGCCGTTCCGGCGTCCAGCCCTTTCTCCAGTACCGTCTTGGAAATCAGATCCGGATTCTCCAGCACATCCTTATGGGACTCCGAGCTGCCTACCGTGGACACGATGCCTTCCCCGACGCGGGCAATGATGGTCTCCTCGCCGGCGCCGCCCACCAGTCGCGCGATATTTGCTCTCACCGTAACCCTGGCTACCGAACTGACTTCGATACCGTTTTTCGCCATGGCGGATATTTTCGGCGTGGTGATGACTTTCGGATTGACGCTCATCTGCACGGCTTCGAGCACGTTGCGGCCGGCCAGGTCAATAGCCGCCGCATGCTCATACTTCAACGCAATCGTCGCCCTCTCCGCCGCGATCAAGGCATTGATCACCCGGTCCACATTTCCGCCCGAAAGGTAATGGGCTTCCAACAGATTGATGCTCACTTCCAGACCGGCCTTGGCTGACTTGATCTTGCAGTTGACGATCAATCCCGGAGGGACCCGGCGAAACCGCATACCCATCAATTGAAAAATGCCGACTTTCACATTCGCCGCCAGCGCAGAAATCCATAAGCCAAGAGGGATAAAACTGAACAAAATGGCAAAGAAAATCAAAACAATGGCTACGACGATAATAGGAACAACTAAATTCATCTTTCCGCCTCCTTATATATTGGTTACATCCCGTTTTACGGATATCCTGGGGCCGTCTGTTTCCGCAATGCTTATGGGTATGCCTTTTTCGATAAAGTCCCCCTCCGATACCACGTCGAGACGTTTTCCATCGTCCAGAATCACAATACCCGCCGGCCGCAGCGGCGTAAGCGTAGTCCCTTTCCTGCCGATGTATTGGCTATAGTCTTCCTGCTGAGAGATATAGCCCTCTTCTTTCCCAAGAGTTTGCTTGAGAGACAGCCTATCCCAATACTTGCTTTTTCCCAGGAGTTTCACGGCCAGCACGATCAATACAATAGCGCCCACCAAAGCAATCGCAAAGGACTGGATACCGATTTGGAAGCTCGGCGCTACCAGAATGACCGAAGCCATAAAGCATAACATCCCGCATACGCCGGGAACGCCGAAGCCCGGTATCATAGCCTCTACCACAATGAGTACCACCCCGGCTAAGAACAGGAGAATGGCGGCTAAGCCGGAATAACCGGCTAAATAGTGCCCCGCGAAATACGTGATCAGACAGGCGCCCCCAATAATTCCCGCGACCCCGAAGCCCGCCGTCATGACCTCTATAATCACACCGGCGATACCGATCATGAGGATGAAAGGCGCAACCGAAGGATTCGTAATAAAGCGTATAATATCTTCCGTCGAGGAGGTAGACACGCCCTCTTCGTGGGCGTCTTCCAATTCATAGATCGCTTTCAGTTCCGTTCTTCCGGACACGAGATAGTCTGCATAACCCACTTCATACGCCTCGCGCGCAGTTAGGGTCAGCAGCTGTCCCTCCGCCTTCAGCCCTTCGATGACGACGCTTCTGTCGACCATGGCCCTGGCGATTTCCTTATCCCTGCCGTGCGCTTCCGCCAGGGAGGACATTTCCGCGCGCCAATAGGATAAAAACTTCTCGTCGGCAATTTCATTCCCGTCCCTCGGCTCCACATCGCCGATGGTCGTGCCGGGCTGCATGGCGATCTTGTCGCAGCTCATCGCGATATAGGTACCGGCGGATATGGCGCCGCCTTTCACTAAAGCGACCGTTTCCACCTGGCAGCTTTCAATGGTTTTGCGGATCGACTGGGCTGCGGTCACCAGCCCTCCGGGCGTATCGATTTCAATGATCACCAGCCTGGCCCGGTCATCCTGATCGATGATGCGGAAAGCCCGTTCCATGTAGTTGGATAAGCCTTGTTCTACCGCGTTTTCTACAGACACGATATAGACGATGTCCTCTGTTTCTTCGGTTTCCGCCGCGCCTGCGCCTTGGGCGAAGGGGAGCAGCAGAAGGCCGGCAATGATGAACAAAACCGAAATGAATTTTAATTTTGTTATCGGAATCACCCCCGTTCCGGTATGGATTTATTCTTGCGCTTGACTTGCTTCTAATTCTACCATAATATCCAATTCTTCACCATCCCGGAAAACCTTGATCATGACCATGTCGCCAACCTTATGGCTGAGGATGATTCCTCTCACCTGCGACATGTCGGTGATGGTCTGACCGTCTACTTCGAGGAGCACGTCCCCTCTTCGTATGCCTGCCTTATCTGCAGGCGCGCCCGGCTCGACGCTGTATACAATGACGCCTGTCTCTATGCCTTCGATATTAAAGTATTGGAGCATATCTCTCGACATAGGATTCATCACAATACCGATCCACGGCCGTATTCGCTCGATGCCGCTTTCCAGCTCTGCCAGCACATCCAGCACCGTGCTGCTGGGAATCGCAAAGCCGATGCCTTGGGCGCTGGCGTTGATCGCGGTGTTGATCCCGATGACTTCCCCCGTCAGGCTCAGCAAAGGTCCGCCGGAATTGCCGCGATTGATCGCCGCATCCGTCTGCAGCAAGTTTTGGTAAACGGTCCCTTCGATGGTGAGCGGCCTGCCTTTCGCGCTGATCACCCCGACGGTTACCGTATGATCCAGCCCGTAGGGATTCCCGATGGCTACCACCCAGTCGCCTACGGACACTTGATCCGAATCGCCAAGATACAGATAGGGGAAGCCTTCGCCTTCGATCTTAATCACGGCCAAATCCAATTCCGGCGCCCTGCCGATCACGGAGGCCGTAAACGGGTTCTCATTGGAGCTCAGATAGACGTTGATCGTTTCAGCCCCTTCGACCACATGATTATTGGTCAGAATATAGCCGTCCTCACGGAACAGAAAACCGGAACCCAAACCGGTCTCTGTCTGCGGCGGCTGAGAGTCGAAAAACTCTCTGAAAAAGGGGTCAAAAAACGGGCTCCCCGAATAAGAGCGGGTGACTTCCGTTGCGATACGCACCACTGCGTCGCCGCACAACTCGACGATATTCTTCACCGTATCGGTGGTCATCAGGTTCGATCCGTTTACATCCGGCCTTATCGGTGTGTCGGGATTTCTGTAGGGCAAGGGCGTTATCGGCGATTCCGGCTGTACCGGCTGCGGAGGCGCCCCTTCGGGCTCTCGAGATCCGGAATCCCCGCGATTCAGAAATGAAGGCACATCCATATAATTGATCACGGCTAGGCCGACCAATGCCAGGATAAGGAGCAGGCATACCCAGATAAAAAACTTGGCGCAACCGCCTTTTCGCTTGTTTTCCTTTACCCAGTCTTCCTGGCTCCATTCCTTTCTCTCCATGAATTCGTTCCTCCTGTGCTTTACCACTCATCTTACATCAGGCGGTATAATGAACCAGCCTTGTTGAGGGCGTTATGCCGGGCAGCCTCCCTCTTTTCGCAATGGGGACGCCGTCCACTTCTTTAATATCCATCGTCATATCAATGGGTTGCGCGGAGGAGATGTAGCTCCCGACGCCAAAAGCGTCCGCTCCGGCTTCTTTCAGTTCCGCGATTCTTTCCAGCGTCAGCCCGCCGCTGACGAGGACTTTCACCTGACCAAAACCGGCGGCAGCCAGGCGAAACTTAGTCTCCTTCACCAGCCCCGGCGTTACGCCGCCCCGCTCGCCCGGTGTATCCAGCCGGATATAGCGTAAATCTTGCCCCAGGGCCTCCGCAACCCGCAACGCTTCTTCGCATTCATCCTTGAATGTATCCACCAGGACCGTCCGCATCTCGCTGGCGGGCATGAGTTCATTATACGCCATTGCCACCTCGACCGAATCGCCCATGATGAGGAATATGGCGTGCGGCACTGTGCCTACAGGGTTTTTGCCGGCCAGTTTCGCCCCAAGGATACAACTGGCGCCATCCACGCCGCCGATCAGCGCCGCCCGTTCCATTACAGGCGCGACGGAAGGGTGTACATGTCTGGCGCCGAAACAGGTAACCGGCGTATCACCGGCTGCCGCTTTCACCTTGGAAGCAGCGGTAGCCCAGCCGCAGGCGCTGGCCAGACAACCCAATAACGCGGTTTCATAAAGGCCAAAATCCGTATATCGGCCCTTTATCCGGAGTATCACTTCCTTGTCGCTGAAGGAGGAACCTTCCGGCAGCGCCCAAAGCTCCAGCCCGGATGAGGGTATCCCCGCAGACAGCAAAGAGATCGTCTCCTCCATGCCCGCCACGATACCCTCCCCTCTGGCAAATATTTCCGCAGTTACAACGGTATCCGCCAAGCCTTTTTGGCTGAGGATCTCGTGCGTTTTCACGAAATAGATGTCTGTGGTCGCCCCCATCAGGATTTCTTCATGGGTCGCGGAATGCAAAATCCTGTCTTTCTCCGGTTTCAGCGCTTCCACCTGCGCCAGCGTCACGATCGGCTCAATTTTCGGCTTTGCCATGAAATCCCCTTCCTTACTCCCTTTGCTAGCATTCAGAACACCTACTGCCCTATCATATGTCAATCCCCCGCTCTTGTCCAGCAGATTGAAGCCGGCAGGGAACGCTTGGGCATGGAACGGTATCCGGCGGCCTGCTAAGCAGGCGCATCGTACACCAACACCAGCATTTTGCGATACGCGTCATAGGCTTTCATCACCGTTTTGACATAATTCCTTGTTTCCCGATAGGGGATGTCGCCGGCCATCGCAAGACTTCCATCCCAATCCCCTGCGTCGAGCCAGTTGCGAACTGTAAGCGGACCGGCGTTATAAGCGGCCAGGATTTCAGGAAGGCTGTCGGGAAATTGCCGACGGAGATACTGCAGATACGATATGCCAATGGTCAGGTTCCACTCCCGTTCATAGAGTTTGTCGTCGTCATAGCCTTCCAGCCCAAGCCGGTCCGCCATCCACCGGGCTGTCGCAGGCATGATTTGCATTAAGCCCACTGCCCCCCGCGGGGAAAGCGCGTTTGGCCGGAAGCGGCTTTCCGTTTGGATGACAGCCAGCACCAAAGCCGTTTCCTCGCCGATTTCCTGACAGAGAGAAGCAATTTCATCATAATAGGGAATCGACGCCCAGTAAGCGTAGACGTCCCGCGCTATAAAAACTGCGAACACAAGAATAGCCGCTATCATGAGAAAAGGTCGTATCCTGCGCTTGCCCTTCCGCCGCCTTCCCCTACCGGCCACAGGCTTCCTCCCATAGGGCTTTCGCCTGGGCCATCGCCTCCTCGCGGCTTCTGTTATTGTCGATGATTTTGTCTGCCAGCGCCAGTTTGTCGTCGAGGCTGCTTTGGGCGCGCAGCCGGGCGGCGGCTTCTTCCTCATCGATCCCATCCCTGGCCATCAGTCGCCGGATCTGTTCCTTCGGCGCAAGCGCAACAAGCCAAACTTCGTCTGTTATCCCTTTGCTGCCTCCCTCCAGCAGCAAGGGCGCCGAATAGAGGATCACCGGTTCTCCGGCGTCTTGATACTTCCGGATCTCCTCCTGTATCCGCTCGCTGATGCGCGGATGCATAATCCGGTTCAGCTTGAGCCTGCTTTCCGGGTCCCCAAAGATGATCCGGCCCAGTTCTTTACGGCGGAGATGTCCCTTTTCGTCCAGGCATTCTTCGCCGAAGGCTTCCGCGATATCCCGGAGAACCGGACTGCCCGGTTCTGTGATCTTGCGGGAAATCACGTCGGCGTCCACTACGGGAGCGCCCAAGCCCGTTAAATAGTTGCTTATCATGGTCTTCCCGGAAGCAATCCCTCCGGCCAATCCGATCAATTTCATGATGAACAATCCTCCATGGTATACCAGTCGGCGCCTTTTTTAAGATCCACCTGCAGGGGCACGTCTAACACTGCCGCATTCTCCATGATCGACCGGATTTCCTCTTTCATTCGCATTGCTTTTTCTTCCGGCATATCAAATAAGAGCTCGTCATGTACCTGTAGAACCATGGTTTCCCCCAATCCTTCCTGCTCCAGCAGTTTCTTGATTTTCACCATTGCCAGTTTCATGATGTCCGCCGCCGTGCCCTGGATAGGCGCGTTCATGGCGGCCCGCTGTCCGAAACTGCGGGTATGGTAGTTGGCGCTCCTGAGTTCGGGGAGATAACGCCGCCGGTGAAACAGTGTCTCCACATAGCCTTTTTCCGCCGCTTCCAGGAGAAGCCGGTCGAAGTATCGTTTCACGCCGGGATAGCGGCTGAAGTATTGCTCCATATAATTTTTTGCTTCCGCCCTGCTGATTCCCAGATCCTGGGCAAGGCCAAAATCACTGATACCGTAGATCAGCCCGAAATTCACTGCTTTCGCTGCGCGCCGCAGTGCGGGCGTTACTTCGCCAGCGCTTACGCCGAAGACTTCCGCCGCCGTTTTGCTATGGATATCCTCCCCTTCGATGAAAGCCTGCCGCAAAGCTTCGTCGCCGCAAAGATGCGCCAATATCCGCAGCTCGATCTGCGAATAATCGCCGGATAAAAGGCAGCATCCCGGAGAAGGGATAAAGGCCTTTCGTATTTGGCGGCCTTCTTCCATACGGATAGGGATATTCTGCAAATTCGGCTCTGTACTGGATAAACGCCCGGTTACGGTAATGGTTTGATTGAAGGAACTGTGGATCCTGTTCGTCTCCGGGTCCAGGATGGCGAGCAATCCTTCCACATAGGTGCCTTGCAGCTTCGCGTATTGCCGGTAGGCAATGATTTCCGCGGCGATATCGTGTTCGGCGGCAAGGAATTCAAGGGTTTCCGCATCGGTGGAATAGCCCGTTTTTGTCTTTTTCCCTCTGGGCAGCTTCAGTTTATCAAAAAGGACTTCCCCCAGTTGTTTGGGAGAGTTAATGTTGAATTTCATACCAGCCTGCCGGTAGATTTCTTCTTCCGCAAGCGTTATTTTGTCTCTTAATTGCTCTCCTTGCTCCTGTAAAACTATCGGATCTATGCTGATTCCGGTCCATTCCATATCCGACAAGATCAAGGCCAAGGGCTCTTCGGCGTCCTGATACAGAGACAGAAGATTGTTTTTCTTCATTCTATCCCGTAAATCTCCGGCGAGATACCGCATAGCCGTCAGGCAGGCGCCCATTTTCTCCGCGATCCAATAGGGTATACCTGACTTCGCTTCTTCCTTCATGATGCGGATAAGCCTGTCCGGCGCCAGATCCTCCAAGCCCAAGAGCATACGCCAGGGCCTAGCCGGATCCAACAGATAGCTCATCAGGTGCAGGTCTTCATAGGGCGGCGCAAGCCGTATGCCTTCCGCACGGAAAAACAGACTGGCCTGCTTTGCGTCGATCAGGACTTTGGTTATCGCCGGATTCTCCAGGTAGGGCTGCAGCACGGACAAAGCGGTCCGGAAATCCTCTTCCGCTTTGAAGAAGACCGGTTCCTGTTCTTCTGTAAGCAATCCCAGCGCCAGACAGGAGAAGGACCGCCGATTCTGCGCCTGTACGACAGGCAGGATATAGAGCCTGCCTCCCTCCTTGCGCGCGGACAGGTAGGCCGTCAGCTCCGCGGCGTCGCGGATCTGCCCCGCAATAACCGGGATAGCAAAAAGCGCTCCCATGGAAATGGGATCTTCCGCAGAGTCAAAAAGACTTCCTTGTCCGGATTCGGCGCTAAGGGCTGCGGCTTGACCGGCTTCGCTTTCCCCTTGTGTTTCCCAGGGCGCTTCTCCGCGTGCGGGCGCTTCCCTTGACGCTTCTGCGCGTGCGGGCGCTTCTCCGTTTCCGGGCGCTTCTCCGCGTCCGACCGTCTCAGCAATTCCGGCTGTTTCTTTGCGCCCGGCCTCTTCTCCGGCTTTCAGTGCTTCGGCAAGCAGCCCTCGAAAATCCAGTAAGCGAAAAAGACGGATCATTTCTTCCCGATCACCTGCTCCCGGCTTACAATCCGCAATGCTTACCGTCAGCGGCACATCGAGGCGAATTTCCGCCAACCGGCGGCTGAGCAAAGCCAGATCCTGATACGCGGTCAGCTTCTCGCCCAGCTTTTTGCCTGCGTATTGTCCCGCGGCAGCCAGTACGCCTTCGACGCTTTCGTGATCCGCCAGAAGTTTGAGCGCCGTCTTTTCGCCGACGCCGGGTATCCCGGGGATATCGTCCGAACTGTCTCCCATCAGGCCTTTGAGTTCGATAATCTGCCAGGGCTGCAAGCCATACGTCTCCCGCAGATGTTCTTCGTCGAAATACTCCAGTTCGGATATGCCCTTACGGGTAAATAAGACCGTCGTCTGCGGACCGATGAGTTGAAAGCAATCCCTGTCGCCGGTAATGATTTTAACTTCGACGCCCTCGCGGCAGCCCATTGCCGCCAGCGTCCCGATCAAGTCGTCCGCTTCAAAACCCGCCAGCTCCAGCCAGGGGATCCCCATCGCCGACAGCAGTTCCCGCAAGACTGGAAACTGGGCTTTCAGGTCTTCCGGGGTCGCCTTCCTGCTGCCCTTATACTCCGTATACAGTTCGTGGCGAAAAACAGTCCTTCCCGCATCAAAAGCGACCGCGAGATACTCCGGTTTTTCCTCCTGCCGTACTTTTTTCAGCATATTAATAAAACCAAAGATGGCGTTGGTAACGAAGCCATCCCGGTTTGTCAGGGGCGGAACAGCATAAAAGGCCCGGTTTGCAAGGCTGTTTCCGTCAATCAGTATCAGTTTCTCCATGCTTGTGATACGCCCCGTTCTTCCTGTTTAATAATAAATCCCTCTGAATAGAATCCTTTAGGGAATTCATATATATTGTACAACAACTATAGGTATTGTTCAACAGAAGCAGAAGTCACCACATCCATACCCTCTCCTGCGGCTTTTTCTTTCCGGATAAGCTTATTCAAGCGCCTGATTTCAACGAACAGGAACGCAACGGTGACCAGCGTGGAAGCCAGGTCGGATACCGGGCCGGAGTAGAGGATTCCGTCAAACAGGAAAAATCTCGGCAGGATTAACAGGCAGGGAATCAGGATCAGCACCTGGCGGGACAAGGTGAGCAGGGCCGAAGTCTTCGGCCTTCCTGAATATTGAAAATACGCCGAGCCGGCTTGCTGGACGCCGACCACAAAGATAAACATCCGGAACACGATAAGCATCTGTGTTCCCACTGCGATTAACTCCGGGTCGTCATTAAAGAAAGCGAATATCTGGGCGGGAAAGAGCCTGGTGACAATCCAGCCGACAGAAGAAAACACCGTAGCCAAGACCAGCGAATACAGCAAAGCTTCCTTAACCCGGGCATGTTTCCCGGCGCCGATATTGTAGCCGATAATCGGCTGTACGCCTTGGTTCAGGCCGAAAACCGGCTGCTGCACCAGACTGTTGATACTGTTCGTGATCCCCCAGGCGGAGATGGAGATATCGCCGCCATACGTTCCCAGGGTGTTGTTCATGGTGACAGAGAGCATACTTTGGGTGAGGGACATGAGAAAATTAGGAAGGCCAAGATGCATCACATACAGGATATGGCTGACCCGTATGCGAAAATACTTCCACTGGAGCCGGATCGTCCTTTTTTTGTTTGTTAAGAAGAGCAATATCCATAAGCCGGTCGCCGTTTGCGCAAAGAGCGTAGCCAGGGCTGCGCCCCTGATCCCCATGTTGAATACAAAAATAAAGGTAGGCGCGAAAATCAGATTCACCACTGTACTGAGCAACATGGTGATCATCGCGCGGGTCGGATACCCTTCGATGCGCAATATCGGGTTCATTGTCATAAAGCAGGATAGCAGCATACCATATAGGGTAATGCTCAGATAAGCCCTGGCATAAGGCAGTATCGCTTCGCTGGCGCCAAAAGCCACCAGGAACTGGGTCATAAACAGTCGCCCGATGATGATGTTGATCGCGGCCACAACGATATTGACCGCCGACGAACTGCCTAACAGTTGCCTCGACCCCTCTTTGTCCCCCTGCCCGAGGCGAATCGCTACCCCTGCGGCACAGCCGTTCCCTACCAGCTGATTGATCGCGTTCTGGATCAGGGAAATCGGCTGGCACACCGCAATGGCGGCTATGCCCAAAGGGCCGACAGCCCGCCCAATGAAGGACATGTTGATCAGGTGATAAGACGAGGAAACGATCATCGCCACGATCGAAGGCAGCGAATACTTAATCATCAATTTCAGAATACTGTCTTCGCCTAAGCGGCCGGTTCTGTCTACTGTCCTGGTATTTGTCGCCATGGCTTGCTTCCTCCTGTGCAATGCATGATACATCCCGGAAATGATTCTGCAATCGGCAGGGCGCATGTCATGCACGCGCCTATCCGCCTGGGCATTAAGGATTCTTAAGCCGGATCAAGCGCCGTATCCGAATTTGCTTTCGGTTCCGACTCTGTTTGCGCGATCAACGTATTCAGCCTTCTCACTTCGGCAAAGACATAGAACGCGGTCAGTATGGTGGAAATGACGTCGGATACCGGCCCGGAGTACAGAATCCCATCCAGTTGGAAGAATCTCGGGAGAATCAGGATACAGGGAATCAGAATCAATACCTGCCGGGATATGGTGAGAAAAATCGATTTGCCCGGCTGGCCGCAGAACTGAAAATAGGAAGCGCCGGCTTGTTGAAAACCAACGACGAATATACACATTCTAAAGATGATCAGCATGCGGCTGCCGATGCGGATCAGCTCCGGGTCGTTGTTAAAGAACGCGATGATCGGCTCCGGAAAAAGCCAGATCAATATCCAACTGACTACCGAAAAGATCGTCGCCGCCGTCAGGGCGTAAATCAGCGTCTGCTTCACCCTCCGGTAGTTCTTCGCGCCGTAATTATAGCCTATGATAGGCTGAATACCCTGATTCAAGCCAAATATCGGCTGCGCGACAACATTATTGATATTGTTGGTCACGCCCCAGGCCGATATGGCGATATCACCGCCATAGGAACCCAAACTGGTATTCATGACGACAGACAACAGACTCTGGGTGATCTGCATCAGAAAGGTCGGCAGTCCAAGCTGCATGACTTCCAGAATCGTCCGGAAGCGGATGCGAATAAACCTCCATTCCAGTCTGACAACGCGTTTTTTATTGATCATAAAGAGAAATATCCAGAGCGCGGATCCGATCTGGGCGCAAAACGAACCGAGAGCGGCGCCTCTGATCCCCATGTGGAAAACGAAAATAAACAAAGGGGCGAAAGCAAAATTCAGCAAAGTGCTGCACAGCATGGTATACATGGCCTGCCGGGGAAAGCCCTCGATACGCAGGATAGGGTTCATCGTACTGATCGCGCTGAAGCCCATACCAAATAAGGAGATCGCCATGTAGTCCCTTGCCAGCGGCAATATCGCCTCGCTGGCGCCGAAGGCGCGCAAAAGCGGGGTCATAAACATAAATCCCAATACCATGTTAATGCCCGCTACCATCAGGCTGACGGTAATGGAGCAGCCCAGGATCCCCTGGGAGCCTTCCCTATCGCCCTTCCCCAGCGTAATCGATACCATCGCGGCGCAGCCATTGCCTACCAACTGGCTGATCGATCCCTGGATCATCATGAGCGGCATACTGATCGCTATGGCGGCGATCCCCAGCGCGCCCACGCTGCGTCCGACGAAAGCCATGTTAATGAGGTTAAACATCATCATCGTCAGCATCGCTACGATCGACGGCAAAGAATACCTGTACATCAGGCGAATGATACCGTCCTCCGCAAACTGAATGGTCCTGTCTGTGGGCTGTGTGTTCTGTTCCATGTCCCCGTTTCCTTCCTTTTCCGTCAGCGATCAGTAATCGTCAGACGCCTCATTAAGATGAGCCGCGCCCATCGCCAAAAGCGACGCCTGCTTGCCAAATCTTGTTGTTTTCACAAAAAGAACTCGAACGTGTGCCCTACCCGCAGCGGAATTCCGCCGGATAGAAGACAAATCGCTCGAGGCTTTGTCCACAACTTAATAATTATATTCCTTTTCCTGTCATTTTACAAGAGTCAAATTGCCACGCTGTCAAATCGCCGCACTGCTAACCGACCGGATCCGGGTTTTGCTTTTTCGCCTTCCCTCTCTTCCCGCGCCGCCTCCGCCATAACGCCCAGCACAGGAGGAACAGGAGCCCTAGGACTGCGATCGTCGCCAGATGATACACCAGCCAAAGGATCAAGTTGCTGATGCTTCGGATCATGCTGTTGGTCCCCACATTAAATGCCGATTTTACATCGGATGCAAATCCCGGAAACCCGGTCAGGCGGACTTCCACCGACTCGATCATTTTTTCTGTCAGGGAGATATCCAGGGTCGAATAATCCGTTCTGCTTTGCAAATAGCGCATTTGCCCTTTGATGGATTCCAGCTCGGCGTTGGTAACGGCCAGTTCCTTCTCTATGGAAAGGATGGTTTCCAGCTCGCCGCTTTGCTCAAGCAAGGCCATGAGCCGCGTATACTTTGTCTCATACACGCCGATCCTGGCCGCCAGGTCGATATACTGCGCCGTGACGTCTTCCGCGTAACTGCTGCTGTCCAAAACCTTTCCCAGGGATTCAGCCTGCCCGGCCAGCGCGTCATAGCGGCCGAAAGGCACCTTGATCTGGATCCTGCCCGCTTTTCGTTCCCTGCCGTCGATGATATAGCTGCTCTCGCTGGTCACATAGCCGCCCTGAGATTCCGTCATCGCTTTGATAGCGGTCAGCGCTTCATCGAAGCTGTCGACCTCCAGGTTGATATACCCGGTGCGGATGATCTTTTGCTCAAACGCCCCCCCCGCGCCGGCGTCCCGCATGCCGTTTGAATCCTCCTCCGCCTCCTCCCATACAGGGGCGGCTTCCGCCATGGAGAGAAGCGCTTCTTTTTCTATCCGGTAATCATCCGTTGCGGCGTCCATGACCATCCCTGTATCATACCCGTATTCGTCTCTGAGTACCATTTCCGGAGAGGGCATCGCAGGCGCCATGGCGAGGGGCGACGACAGCGTAGCGCTTGGCGACGATCCGCTGCCGGAGATATTGTTGAAATTCAATGCTCTTTGCAGCGGGCGCATACCGCCGCTGCCGGCAACGAGTACGATCCCCACCAGGCAGCAGGCAGCAACGGCCAGCAGGCCCCTGCGCCGCCCGACGAAAGCAAGCAGCTTCCTGCCGGATTCTTTCCCGTTCTTTCCTTTTAATTTATTTTCTTGCTTATCTGGCAGACCCGCCCCACGAATTCCTTCTTGTTCCTCTGTCATGTCGTTCACCGGCTTTCTCTCAGAATCTTCTTCCAAGGAAAGCCTGGCCATCAGGCTTTGGTGAAACGCCGCGGAAGGCAGCACATCGTCGTCCAGGTCACGTAGGCTGGAGATCAGATCCGACATCAGCGCAGATTCTTCCGCTAGAGAGGCGTCATTTTCCCTCTCAATCTGAAAGGCTTCGCTATCCTCGGCGCTCATACGCCCTTCCAGCCAATCCATGATCCTTTCGGTTCTTTGTTCATCCTTCATACGGCTCACCTCCTTCCGCCTGACTTGTTGCTGCTTTAGCTTTCCCTGCCTGAGACAGACGAAAGAAACCCGGATTTTGTTCCTGATAGGCCAATACTTTCTCTTTCATCATGGACCTGCTCCGGTTAATTCTTGATTTGACCGTACCCAGATTGCTGCCGGTGATCACCGCCACTTCTTCGTAGCTGAATCCTTGGATATCCCGCAGGATCAGCGCCTCTTTATACTCCGGCGGCAGTTCCTGAAGCATGCCGCTTAAAATGGCCTGCAGGGCATGACTCTCCGCCAGGCTTTCGGGTCCGGGCCCCTCATCCCGGAACTGTTTTTGCATACGGCTCTCTTCGCCTTCTACGGTTTCGTCCAACGACTCCTGCGGGAGACGATTTCTCCTCAGCCGATCCCGCCACAGGTTCGTCAGAATCGTCATCAGCCAGGTATGAAAGGATGCTTGCCCGCGGTAACCGGCTATGGCGCGCCATGCCCGGAGAAAGGTCTCCTGCGCCAGGTCCTCTCCTTCCTCCCGGTCTCCGCACAGGCGCCAAGCCGCCGCGACGATCTTTTTTTCATAGCGGAGAACCAATTGCTCAAACGCTTGCCTGTCGCCGTCGACACAGAGGGCGATCCATGTTTTTTCTTCCGACAACATCATCTCAGCCTTTCGCTTCCAGTATGAGGCCTGCGCCTCGATCAAAGCCTATCACAGGCCCAACTTGTTCAGCATGGGTCCGAATCCTGTGTTGAACGAAGACTCGTTCCCTGCTCAATCGGATACTCTGGGTATGATCACGGGCCCTTCCGGGATGACACAGATGGACGCGTCTTTGCCTTTTAGAGAAATCGCAATAGCCATCGCTTCGTCGATGGTTTTTGCCGTGCTGAAGAACATACGTTCGGCCAACTCGCTATCGATCCCTTCGCTGACCAGGATGACTTTGTGATGCAAGAGCGTTTTCGCCAGTACCTGTACCTGCCATTTATCGATGGCGCTGGGTGAAACGGACATGGTTTCCCGGAGTTGATCCAGGGAATCGCAGGATAACAGAAGCTTTTGAAAATCCGCATGGCCCACCTGATCTTCACAGCGCGCGGCGATGATGATCACGCCGTTTTCGGCGGCTGCCCCCGCGGCGGTATCGACGCCTTTGACGACTTGATACAGATTCCTGTCCAGCGGATAGCCGTTGTTGGACGTGACCACGATATCCGCCCGCTTTGCGTCGACGGACATTGTGCTTTCCACAAAGCGGCAGCCTGCCTCATGCGCTTTCGCCGGGTCGCCGGCAAAGGCCGCGATGATTCGCTTATCCTTATCCAGGGCGACATTGAGGATAAATCGCAAACCAGCCCTACCGGCAGCTTCGGCGCATTCTTCATGGATGGGATTGCCGGACAGATTCGCTTGTCTGGCGCCGGGGTGGGCGATGTTCTCCGGTTTATGGTTAGCCAGTATGGTGGATTCGCCTGCGACGCCCGGCAGGATACTCTTTCTCCAGCCGCTGAAGCCGGCAAAGAAATGGGATTCGATGAAGCCCTCCGCGATAACCAGGTCCTGTTCGCGTACAAGCTTGTTCAGGTAAAGTTCGTTGCCTGTAGACAGCAGGCCAAAGCTGACCAGGCTGTTCTTATCCCGGGCGTCATGATTGACGATCCGGTAGGCGCCGCATACTGGATCGCCGAACTGCTCCCGCATTTCCGCCTGCGTCATAGGGCGATGTAAGCCAGTCGCGATGAGAATCGTAATCGTATAATACTCCGCAGGGTGGTAAAAATGGCTTACCATCGCGGGAATCGTAAAGCTGCTGGGCATTGGGCGCGTATTGTCGTTGGTGAGGATCAGGATTTTTCTTGCCTCCCTGGTCAATTCATCCAATCCCGGTGAACCAATAGGCTTTGCCAGGGCCGCTTGGAGGATATCCTCCGCCGCATTTACACGCGGATATGCGCCAGGTTCCAGAATCTGTACAGGATGCCCCTCAGGCAGCGACAGCTCCAGCTTTGTCCTGCCATAGGGCAAGAAGACGCTTTTCACTCTGCAGCCCCCCTTTTATTCATAAATTAACACAAACCCAGCCCCATGACAACTAAAATAACAAAAGCGCCCGGCAGGATGTGGATCCCTTCGGGCGCTGATATTCCGGTATCATTCGGTATCCCGGTACGCATACCGCGTTATCACAGGCCTAACTCATTTTATCACAGCCCCCACTCGTTCAGCATGGGTCCGCATCCTGTGCTGAATATAATATCATTTATTCTTGTCCCTGTGTCCCGCGTTCTTTTTTTCGGCAAAGCCAGATTATCCCTGCGCCAAGGAAAGAAAGGTTGATCGAAAGCGCAAAATCGACCATTCCGTCGCCGGTTTTGGGCAGATCCGGGTCGATAAAGCCCAGCGGCGGCGCTTCGTCAAACACCCACATGCCCGTATCCTCATCCCAGTGCCACTCTCCCTCTTTCCCCTCCGGGATAGGCGGCATCGGCGGCCTCTCTATGACGGGCGGCGTCACTACGGGCGGATTGACAGGCAGTTCTTCTTCCGGCACTTTGGGCGGCTCTACAGGCGGCGGCGTCGGCC
>WRMS01000026.1 GCA_009777025.1 Clostridiales bacterium
ATGGCTTGTGTAATATCCTTCTTCAGGCGCATTGAAATCGGTATGGAACTGCGCCTTCATCCTTGAGAGAGGTCTTTCCTGCTCGATGTTAGCTGGCGAGTATAACAGTAGTTGCTTGCGATTACCGAGAAAATCTATATTCTTTGTTGACGCAATCTGTATAAAATCTTTGAAATCCTCAATAACCTCCAATTGCATCCTGCCGAAATAGCCGAAGCAAGTGATCGCACGATTCGCTGTTTCCTCATAACTTATCGGATTTCCGGAACTTAAATAATGCTTAAGCAAACAAAGTATATAGCCCTTCATATCCGTTTTCTCCCTACAGCATGTCATTGCCTATTATATAGTATTGCATAAAAAAGAAACTGTCCTGGCTTTGCCTTGATAGTTCCTGTTTTTGTATACCTCAATACATATTAATACTGTTGATGTTACTCTATGCGCCCTGAAGATTGCGTTTCATTAAGAATTGTGTTATAGATCCCAACGCTGGAGGTATATCCACCTTTTCTGTCGAGCCTAATGTTGGTCTCATCTACATCATAAAACGAATTGTGTTTAATCAGGTTTTTCGGTTCCTTTCGCTTGGGAAGTTCCAATTGTTGTTTATCTAGTTCCAGAGATTCGATTACCAAAAATTTCATCAATCCATCATTCCTTTCAAGGCAGCTTACGTTTTACAAGCATATAAGCGCCATACTTTATAGCTGAGTATATATCCATCTTTTGATTAGCCATAGTATCATTAAAAAAAGGCTCTGTCAATTCCCCGCACAGCGCGCACGCATTTATTCGTTTATACCATTTCCATGGGGCTTTGTCAAGGTTGGTAATATATTCCACGATTGACTGTAACACACCCCGGAAGCTTTACGCGTATGCGGTAAAGCTTCCGGGGTGTTGTTTTGCTTTTGATCCTAAATAAGCGCTTCCCTCTTTGTTGCTTTTTTCTGCCGGATCCGGCGCCGCCTTCTTATTTCTTAATATACTGCTTGAATAGTCTGGTAAAAGGCGTCTTAATGTTCATCAGCTTGACGGCGTTGCCGCCCAGGATCAGGTTGAGATCGTCCTGGGGAATATTCAAGCGACCTATTTCTCTCAGAGCCCATCCGAAGATGTCGATTTGATGGGCGGGCAAGCCGATATTGATATTCTGGTCGCAGAAGGTCTCCGGGGGGCAGCCGGGCATCCAGGATTGGGGAGTGGAAGCCGCGCCCCAGTCCGTACCCCAGAGCAGCTTCTCACAGCCGATGTTGGGATCCTTCAGGGGCCTCTCATATAATTCGGCCCACCACTGGCCGCACTCCAGATAGAGGTTATGGTGGCTGCGGGCTACCGCCAGGCATTGCTCGTAGATATCGGTTCGATAACCGCTGCCTTCAATACCCGCATGCTGCAGGATAATGGGAACGTCCGGATAAGCGGCCGCGACTTCGCCGGACAGGAAAGGGTTGGAATGGTCGTGTTCGAAATGGCCCTGTCTGGCTGCTGATTGGGAAGCGCCTGCGTAACCGGCAGGGAAGCCGCAGTGATAGGTCACCAGGACCTTGTATTTCTTTGCCAGTTCCATAACCTGACAGATCTCTTCAAAGCGTTCGGACCATCCGCCGGGGCAGACCCTGTGCGAACCGGGCATCCCTTCCCCTATGCCGACATACATCCCCGTGTCGAGTTCCCGCTCCAGCTCCTCGATGGCGGCTTTAATCGTCCATTCTTCCGTTCCTTCGTTGTTCTTCCTCCGGGTCTCGACATCCAGAACGAACGCAACGAAGCGGTCCGGATCCCTCTTCACGATTTCCTTGTCGATGGTATTGGTCATGGCAAATGCAGGCTGAATCACGCATACGTCGATACCATATTTATCCATGTGATACAACAGCCTGTCGGCATTGGCGTAGGTATCGACCGTGTGCATGCCGGAGCTGAGCGCGGAGAATTCCGAAGCTACATCCCTGGATTGCAGCCTGAAAGCATGTCTTTGTGCGTGAACATGTGTGTCAACAACAAAAATACCCCTTCCCAAACCCATTTCTTTTCCTCCTCATCATGATTTGTTTCTTTTCTCGATGGACTGTATTACACATTTTCATTCTTATAGTAACAAATAAAGGTGATTTGCACAACCTGAACAATCCTCCTTTCCGGTATAACGAGTTGGGTCTGTGATTGACGCCCTCCTAGTTTCAAGGGGCTTTCAGGTTTCATCGCTGTTTCTACCATAACATGGAATCCTTCCTCTCAAGAAAAAGAAGGGCAATTCTTTGCATGCCCATCGCGTCTCCTTGATTTCATTAGGTTTTCGCAGGTATGCCCTCCACAGAAAAGAAAAACACAGACATTTTTCGTCAACCTATTGACCTTCAAGCGCTTGAACCATTTACAATCAATATAGTGAATTTGTCAAGCGGCGTAATACGAAGGAAAAGCCGCTATCAACATAAGGAGGAACGATTCAAATGGAAAACGTTTTTAAAAAAGAAGCCAAACACGCCGATTTCTCCTGGGAGAATCTCGGTGATATCAAAACAGGGCGAGGCGACCTGGGAGAGGAAATGCCGGTGCTGGTCTACCGTCTGATGCAATATACGATGCTGGACGTGCTGAGCAAGGCCCATAGCATGGATACGGCGAACGAGTATTTTCGCCAAGCCGGATTTTTGGCAGGCGTCGAATTTTCCAAACATGCTTTAGATAAGAGCCTGGACTTCAACGCCTTTGTCGCCAATCTGCAAAATGCGCTGGAGGATTTAAAAATCGGGATTCTGCGCATGGAAGCTTTTAATCCGGATACCGGAGATATTGTACTCACGGTCGGACAAGACCTGGATTGCAGCGGGCTGCCAATCACGAACGAAAACGTATGCGTCTATGATGAAGGCTTTATTGCCGGAATCCTTGAAGACTATACCGGTAAGAAATATGACGTCCGGGAAGTGGATTGCTGGGCTAACGGCGACAGGGTCTGCCGCTTCAGCGGAACAATAAAGGCGTAGCTGTGTAACGGAATGAATCCCGTTACTTTAGCGGGATTCATTCCGACGCATCCGGTATGATGACCGGGATATCGTTTACTTTTTACAGGAGGGCAATGGTATGGATGCTGTTGCGGAAACCTTATTTGAATATTTACGGAATGTGATCTACGATCCTGAACACGCATCGTTGGATCTGACGAAACTGCCGGAAAGCTTCCAGGATTTCGGCAAAGGGCTTAGCTATTTCGCGAATTGCGTTATGGAAACCAAGTCCTTGGCTTTGGCCTTGTCCAAAGGCGATCTGAGCGGAAAAGTGCCATCCCCGGACAACGAGATAGCTTCCCCGCTGAAATCCTTGCACGCGTCGCTGCGGCATTTGACCTGGCAGACACAGCAAGTCGCAAACGGCGACTACCAGCAGCGCGTGAAATTCATGGGGGACTTTGCCCAAGCATTCAATATGATGGCCCAACAACTGGAGGAACGGAAGAAAAAGAATACCCGCGAGAAATCTAAACTTCAGCAATACATCGATCTGCTCCTTCTTAACACACCGAACATCATTCTGGTGCTGGACACACAGGGGAAAGCAGTTCTGGCCAGTGAAACCTACAAGCAATGCAGCGGTATGCTTTCCGAGGAAGCGCTGCAGGGCAAGACTTTCCGGGAACTGTTTTCCCCTATAGCCTCAGAAGAATTTCTGCAATGTTTAGAATCCCTGTTTCGCGAAGTGACTGCCGGCGGACAGATGGCGACCACGGAACAAAACCTGGACTTCGGTCAGGGCGAAGGAGAAAGAAGCTATTTCATCGACATGGCTTCTATGCATTGCGAAAATGGGAAAGCGATGGGCGCGGTGGTTGTTTTTCATGATATGACAGACATCATACTGGCTCGGCGGGATGCGGAACGCGCTTGTGAAATCGCGGAGCAGTCAACCCGCGCGAAATCAGAGTTCCTTGCGATGATGAGTCATGAAATGCGCACGCCCATGAACGCCATCATCGGCATGACCTCGATCGGAAAGAACGCGCAGGATATGGAAAAGAAGGACTATGCGTTTCAGAAAATCCAGGATGCTTCGACCCATCTGCTGGGCGTCATCAACGATATCCTGGACATGTCCAAAATCGAAGCGGATAAATTTGAACTGTCCGACAGCGCGTTTTCCTTTGAAGCCATGCTGGATCATGTCGTCAATCTCATCCAGTATCAAGTGTCTGAAAAGAAGCAAAACTTCGTTGTGGACGTCGACCAGGGCATCCCCCCCCATGTGGTCGCGGATGAACAGCATTTGAAGCAAGTGATCATGAACCTCCTCTCCAACGCCGTGAAATTTACGCCTGTCGAGGGTAAGGTCACGCTGACAGTCAAAAAGCTGGATGAAGCGGACGGCTTCTGTACCATCCACTTTCGCGTTACAGATACCGGAATTGGGATATCCGATGAGCAGAAGGAATGCCTGTTTCAACCCTTTGTGCAAGCGGACGGAAGTATTTCCCGGAAATTTGGCGGTACCGGCCTTGGTTTGTCCATCTCCAAACGGATTATTGAAAAAATGGGCGGGTCGATCCAGGTAGAATCCGAGATTGACAAGGGCGCGTCCTTTTTCTTCGATGTCAAGCTGGAGATATCCCCGGATACTGTCTGCAATCCGGCGTCGGAAACACAGGTTTCAGACAATCTATTCAAAGGAAAACACATGCTTATCGCGGAGGATGTGGACGTGAACCGGGAGATTATCGCGGCGCTCCTTGAGGATACCGGTGTGGCCATCACGTTTGCCGTCAACGGAGAGGAGGCAGTGGACAAATATATTTCCGACGCGCAGGCATATGACCTGATCCTAATGGACATACAAATGCCGCAGATGGACGGCTATGAAGCGACGAAGCGCATACGGGCCTCCGGTTTGCCGGGCGCCGGCAGTATCCCCATCCTCGCCATGACCGCCAATGTTTTTCGCGAAGATATTGAGCGCTGTCTTAGCGCCGGCATGAACGGACACTTGGGAAAACCCGTTGACGTCAACGAAGTAATCGAGAAATGCAGCCAATGGATCCGATAGGCGTCCAGCCGGGATTCTGCGGTGGGTATAAGCGCCCGCTGCGGCAGGTTTCGTTTCATGCAACAGGAGGAAAAACCATGGAGCAGCAGGTACGGATTGCGAATTACCTTGATGAAAAAAAAGAATTGTCTCTGATGCAGCAGATTTGCTCAACACTCCTCTCTTTCGCCAAAAAGATGGAGAAACAGGACGGAAGAAAGACGCCGGCTCTGAGCCTAAGGCAGTTTCTGATTCTGTTGACTATACAGCATACGCCCCCTGGCGAGGCGTCGATGGTCGGTATCGCAAGAAAGCTGGGTACGACCAAGCAGAATATCAATCAAATGATTCCTGTCTTGGAGAAAAAAGGCTTTCTGGCCAGAAGTTCCAGCGAGAGGACTAGAAAAGGCGTAACCCTACAGGTAACCGATTCCGGGATGAACGCTTTAAAGGAATATGCAGAAACCGGTACAGCCCTTATGGCCGCCATTTTCAACAGTTTCAGCGTAGAGGAAATGGAGACGCTCCTGCATCTGCTGCAAAAGCTCCATCGCTACGACGGCGAGGATTATGCAGGCTTCGAAAATGATATTCTGCATCTGTTTGAAAGGGAATACGCGGACATGGTGAGCGTCATACTGGAAAGGTACAAGGACGGCAAAACGCCGTCTCCGGCGGAAACAGAAGAGGTAAGCGGCTAATCCACACGAAAGCAGGAAGCGCCGCGCGGAAGAGTCAGTTACCGCCAAACCAAGACGCCGCCTGTTGCATATTCTCGATAACCGGCACGCCAAAAGGACAGCGTTCCTCGCAACTGCCGCAAGCGATACAGTCGCTTCCTTTCCGGGAAAGGGAAGCGTAGCGGGAAACCAGCGTCGGCGGGATATGCGCAGGATCCAGACGGGCGATATCCAGGCATTGGTTAATCGTAGCGACGTCGATCTCCGCCGGACAGGGCTGGCAATGGCCGCAATAAACGCAGCTTCCCCGGAAGTCGTTGCGGATGGCGCTGAGGATCGCGCTGTAGTCTTTCTGCGCGTCGTCGAGCCTGAAGTAGGCCATCGCTTCCTCCACTTCCGCCGCCGTCTGGCAGCCCGTCAGCACACTGGCGACAGATGGCCTGGACAGGGCGTAGTGGATGCACTGGGCCACAGAAAGCGGCGCGGCAAAGGGCGTTTGTTCCGCAGAAAGTAACTTACCGGCGCCAAGGGCTTTCATGACGGTAATGCCGATCTGCTTCTGAGAACAAAGCTTGTACAGTTCCGCCCGCTTGGGATCTATGCCTTTGAAGAGTTCCGGCGCAAAGCCTTTATCAAAATGCTTGAGCGTATACTCTTCAGAGGGGAGCATGTCGAAAGCCGGATTGACGCTGAACAGCATGAGCTCCGGCAAGCCTGTGTTGATCACCCGGACAGCCGTCTCCGGATTATGCGAGCTGAAGCCGATATGCCCGATAGAACCTTTGCTTTTTAAACCCGCCACATAGTCGGCGAAGCCGGTTTCAAATATACTCTGATAATCCTTTTCCGAATCTACAAAAAACATCATGCCGAAGTCGATATAGCCGCCGAAGATACGCAGGATATCTTCGAAATATCTCTGTATCGTAGGCAAATCCCGGCTGATATCATACTGCTGGTTGACGTCCGTGGAACCGATATGTCCCTGTATCATGACGTCGCCGCGCCTGCTCCCCAGCGCGCTTGCGATATTCTCCCGGATCTCTTTGCCCGGCATAAAGACGTCCAGGATATTGACGCCGTGGGACAGGGCGGCGTCGATGGTTTCTTTGACCTGTGCATAGGGTTTGTGATCCAGATGTTCACAGCCAAGCCCGATCACGCTGACTTGCCTGCCTGTATTCCCAAGCTCTCTGTATTCCATGGATAACGCTCCTTCCTCGATGGTTCCCGGATTCATATATTGATGTAAGTATCCACGAGTATCTTCAGGCCGATCAGTACCAGAACGATCCCGCCGATACGCGCGGCGACAGATTGATATCTTGCGCCGAATACACTGCCGACTTTGACGCCAGCCATGGAAATCACAAGCGTGGTCACACCGATCAATACGACAGCCGGCAGTACGCTGACCCGAAGAAAGGCAAAAGAAACGCCCACTGCCAGAGCGTCGATGCTCGTAGCGAAAGCGAGGGGAATCATATACGAGAATCGCAAATCGCTCTCTGCGCCGGGCGTTTCACAAAGAGAATCCTCATTGTCGGAGGCATTCTCATTTTTCATGCTCTCCAGGATCATTTTGCCGCCGAGGAAAGCAAGGAGGCCGAATGCGATCCAGTGGTCATAGGCGGCAACAATTTCAGCAAATAACGAACCCGCCATGTAGCCAATTGCCGGCATGCCTGCCTGAAACAGGCCGAAATACAAGCCAACGGTCAGACTCATTCTCAGGGAAGCATGACGGGCGCTGAGGCCAATACATATAGCCACAGCAAAAGCGTCCATGGACAGCCCTACGGCAATCAGGAATAATTCGATAAAACTCATATGCCGGCCTTCTGTATGCTTCGTTTATTCCTTAACAACTTGATCACAGACACGATAATGCCGACTATACAAATGCCGGAGGAGATCAGAAACGCGTTGCGCATACCAAATATGAAGGCGTCTTCCATGCCGCTTCCCTGCACATAACCGGTGACGCGATAACCGAGTACGCTGCTCATCCCGCCGTATAGAACCACCGTACTAAAGGAGACGCCGGCAGTCCAGCCGACATTCCGTATAGCCTGGCTAGCGGAGCCGCCAATGCCCAGTTTGTCAGGGGGAATGCTGGACATGATCAGCGCATTATTGGGCGCCTGAAAAAGCGCGTTGCCGAAATTGATGACGCTGAGATACAGGACCATGATGATGACGGGGGAGCTTTTTGTCAGGGTCGACATCAGCAGCAAACCGCCACAGTTCAGAAATTGCCCGACCAGCGCCAGTTTTTCACCGCCGATCCTGTCGCTTAATATCCCGCTGAGGGGCGTAACCAGGATCACGATAATCGGCGATATAGACATATACATCCCAGCTATATTGACAGGGGTATTCAGCACGCCTTGCATATAAAAAGGGATGACGATGCTGAAACAGGAATTCGAAAGGCCCAGGATGAGAGAAGTCAGGATATTGACCGAATACAGCGGGTTTTTAAACAGGTTGAGGTCGAGCAGCGGCGCTTTGCTCTTTTTCTGTACGATAAAGAAGGCGGTGAAGGCGACGACAGATAAGCCCAAACCCGAAAGGATAACGAGGCTCGTATATCCCGCATTGTAGCCCTCCTGCAGGGAATACAGAAGGGGAACGATCGCCACCGCGTATAAAATCGCGCCCGGATAGTCCACTTTTTCTTTCTTTTCGGGTGTATCTCTGGGAAAATACTTGATACCCAAAATGATGGCCAGAATGGCGATGGGTACTTTCAACAGGAAGATATAGCGCCAGTCCATATAGGCTACGATAAGGCCGCCTACCGTAGGTCCAGCCAGGCTTCCCAGGGATATGGCGCCGCCGTATATGCCCAAAGCCCTTCCGCGCTGATTTTGGGGAAACACCATCGCGATAATGCCCTGGCTGTTGGCCATGGTGCAACTGGCGCCGATTGCCTGTATGACCCGGGCGATTACGAGGGTCTCCAGGGAATTTGCCATCCCGCTGACTAAGGAGCTTGCGGCATAGATGGCGATGCCGATCAGGTAGAATTTCGTCTTGCCGATGATATCGCCAAGCCTGCCGAAGGAAAGGACTGTCGTCGACGTGGTGATCATGTAAGAACTGACGATCCAGATGATCGCACCGGAGGACACGCCGAGGTTTTGGCTTATGGAAGGAAGCGCGATATTCAGCATGCTGCCGTCGAGACCGTCCATGATCATTTTAATGACGATAACCGTAAGAACGAGCCATTTTTCTTTTTCTGTGAGCGCTTGATTGTCTTTTTTCATCGTTCGCTATTTCTCTTTTCTCTTCTTTTCTCTTCTTTTCTCTTCTTTTCTTCAATCCGGTTTCCTATTACGCCAACAGGTCGAATGGGGCTCTACATTCGCAGAGCCAGTACTCCGCACTAGCCGTCGGGGATCACCTCGATCTGGCACATTTTCATCGTGAGCAAAGCGGCCCTGTGGCTTTCTTCGGTCACCCCCGCGCAGCAGGAGGCGTCGACGCTGATCCGGGTTTCCGGCAGTCTCGCTTTGAGAATGAGGGCGTTGGAGACGACGCAGATATCCGTGCATACGCCGCAAAGCTCGATTGCCTCATACGCGCCGGCAGCGACTTGATCCGCCAGCTCCAGGGAACCAAAGCAGGGTTTGTCCAGCACGATGCAGCCGTCGGTTTGCAACGCGCCTGCTATGCGGTGCCCTTCCGTACCGACAATACAATGCGGAACCGGGAGATAGCGTCCCTCTTGAGACGAAAGATAGGCGGCGTCATGGCTATCCCGCGTAAACAGGATAGCGTCGCCATTTTTTCTGTATTCCCCGATCTTCTCCGCCACTTTCGGCAAAATTTGTACCGCCTGCGGCGTGCCGAGGCTTCCGGTAAGGAAGTCATTCTGCATGTCGACGACGATCAGCAATTTCTTCATTTGTGCGACTCCTTTCCTTTCCCTAAGTTGAATCGGTTCGACATCTTAGTCGAATTCAGGCTACCCATTGTATCCCCATCGTCAGAAGCAGGAAAGCCAGGGCGGATATCAAGAGGCTGTAGAGCAGGCAGGGGATCGCGGCGGACAGGATGAGCTGTCCTTCTTTGCCCCCGGCGCCTGTGGTCGCCGCTACCGCTACTACGCTATTGACGCAGATCATGCTGCCGACTGCGCCGCCGATAAACTGCTGCGCGCAGATCAATACGGTAGGAAGCCCCACATAAAGGGCAGTATCGAACTGGAGCCGGGCGAACATCACGTTGGATACCGTATTCGATCCAGCGATAAAGGCGCCAAAGGCTCCCACCAGCGGCGCGATCAGGGGATAAGCGCCGCCGAAGGCCGCACCCAGGCTTTGGGCGACGATGGTGGTCATGCTCTCCATCCCGGAAGCGTTGATCTGGGTATTGGTCATAATTTGCACAAGGGCGACCCCGCCCGCCAGCGCAATGCAGGCATTGGTCACCTGACCAAAAGTCCGCTTCACGATGCTGCTGACCTCCCGGCCCTTAATGCGATAAAGCAGCATAACCAGCACGGCGGCGATAAGGAAGGGGAACAGGCCCGGGTTATTCCCTATTTTCCAGCTATACTCCACGCCGGCGATTCCGCCTATGTTCCGGATTACCAGCGGGTTGCTGTCGATCCAACCTTTGAAAGGAAGCCAGGGCATCCTGGTCGCGACCAGAAACAGGGCGATGAGCGCATAGGGGGACCATGCCTGTATCAAGGATATATCCCTGTGTTCTTCCGCCGGGCTTATCTGCAAAGGCGCATCTCCGGGGAAGCGCCACACAGCAGCCGGCACAAGAAAACCGGCTCTCACGCCGCCGACCAGCAGGATAAAGCCGATAATCGAGCCCAGGAGCGTAGGGAGCTCAGGCCCGATATAGCGCGCGATCAGATAATACGGCAGGGAGAAACAGGCGCCGGCGTATACGCAGAAAGGGAAGAACGTCAGCGCGTCACGGAAGGACTTCTTCTCTCCGAAGTGATAGACGACCAGCAGAATGATGATGAAGGGGATGAAAATACCGACGCACATATTCATCAAGCCGACCGTCCCGTAGAGCTGGGTAGCGTACGCAGCCGGGCTGACGCCGGGCAGCGCCTGCACGCCGGGCAGAATCGCCGCAAAGCCGGTCATCGAGGGGACGCCCACTACGCCGAAGCATACGGGGGTGCTGTTGGCGATCAGGGAAGCCATAGCTGCCGCGAAGGGCGGAACTCCCAGGCCCACCATAAGGGGGGCGGCCAGCGCCGCCGGCGTTCCGAAACCGGCCGCGCCTTCGATAAAGGCGCCGAACATCCAGCCGATGATCAGGATCTGGATGCGCCTGTCTCCGGATATTTTGCTGAAGCCCTGCCCGATGGCGTCGATGGCGCCTATCTTTGTCAGCGTATTGAGCAACAGGATTGCCCCGAAGATAATCAGCATCACGTCAAAGGAGCGGATAAGACCGGACAGGGAAAAAGCCAAAACATGAGGGAGGTCCATTTTCCACATGCTAAGGGCGATCAGGCTTCCCGCAAGCCATGCGCAGAGCAGGGAAGCGCCGGATTTGACACGAAAAGCGGTCATCAGTACCAAAGCCAGCGCGATGGGTAAAATGGCCAGTATCGCGTACATAGAACACTACACTCCTTCAAGTCCGGGCTTGTTTTCGCAATTTGATGATCCTCGCCAGAGACAGCGCTATACCGATTGTACAGATCAAGGACGCAATCAGATAGGCGTTGCGCATACCGAACATAAACGCATCCTCCTGGCCGAGTCCGCGTTCATAGCCGGTCACCCGGTAACCCAGTACGCTGCTCATCCCCCCATAGAGGATAGCGGTGGTAAACGCGATACCGGTGGACATGCCGATGTTTCGCGTGCTCATACTCACCGACCCGCCTATGCCCAGTTTTTCTTTGGGGAGGCTGGACATGATTAAGGTATTGTTTGGCGCCTGGAAAAGAGCCGCGCCAAAACTGATGATACAGAAATAGAGGACCATTACCATCACAGGGGAATCCTTTGCCAGGGTCGCCATCAGCAGCAAGCCGATGAGATTGATGAATTGCCCGACAAGACAAAGCCTTTCGCCGCCGACTTTATCAGTGAGATAACCGCTTATCGGGGTGATAAATAAAACAAGGAGGGGCGATATGGACATATACAGGCCGGCGACGTCGGCGGGGATGCTGAGTACGCCCTGCATGTAGAAGGGAACGATAATGCCGCGGAAGGAATTGGTAAAGGACAGGATGAACGCGGTCAATACATTGACAGAATAGAGAGGGTTCTTAAATATACTGAGATCCAGCAAAGGCATTGCTTTTCTTCTCTGCATGGCGAAGAAAGCGGTGGCCGCTACAAGCGCCATGGCGCTCCATGACAGGATGACCACGCTTGTGTAGCCGATGGCATAGCCTTCCTGCATGGCATAAAGAAGAGATACGATGGCGATCGTGTAAAGGAGCGCGCCCGGGTAATCCATAGTTTCCTTCCGGGACGGTTCGTCCTTGGGGAAATACTTGAGTCCCAACACGAAGGCGATAATGGCGAAGGGAACCTTTGTCAGGAATATATACTGCCAGCCCATATGGACGACAATGAGGCCCCCGATGGTAGGCCCTGCCAAGGTACCCAGCGATATGGCGCCCCCGTATATCCCCAGCGCCCTGCCGCGCAGATGCTGCGGAAATACCATCGTGATGATGCCCTGGCTGTTTGCCATCGTGCAGCCTGCCCCAATGGCCTGTATCACACGCGCGATGACCAGCGTCGTCAGCGAATTGGCCATGCCGCTGAAAAGCGTACTCAGCGCGTAGATGGAGATCCCAATCATGTAGAAGCGCGTCTTGCCGATGATGTCGCCGAGCCTGCCGAAAAACAGCACCGTGGTGGACGTGGTGATGGAATACGCGCTGACGATCCAGATGATGGCGCCGGAGGTCACGCCCAGGCTTTGGCTTATGGTAGGAAGGGCGATATTGAGCATGCTGCCGTCCAGGCCGTCCATGATTACTTTAAATACGACCACGGTGAGAATCAGCCATTTTCTTTTATCGGCCTCTTCATTCGTCTCCGGGTTTGTCTGTCTTTCCGTATTCATGATTGTCTCCCTGTTCCTTACATCCGCCGCTTATGACTCCCTAATCGCCGACACATAAAATATAGTATCATCAATCGGGCAAGAGTACAATAAGCAGGTGAATGCGAAATCCCGGGCAGCTCAACAGGGCTGCCCGGGATTTGGTTCGCTACGATCCAAGTGGTCTGGCAAGTCCAAAGCTGCCAAACCACTAGCCTGCTTCGATGTTTAAATCTGCGCGTTTTCCAGCAGGATGGCGACGCCCATGCCGCCGCCGATGCAGGCGCTGGCGATGCCGTAGCGCTTGCCGGTCCTTCTCAATTCTTCCGCTACGGTCATGGTGAGACGGACGCCTGTGCCGCCTTCGGGGTGCCCGATGGAGACCGCGCCGCCGTTGGGGTTCAGCTTCTTGTAGAAACTGGATTTGAAATCCACCTCAAGGATCTTCATGCAGGCGAGTACCTGCGCCGCGAACGCTTCATTGATCTCGATCACGTCGATGTCGTCCAGCTTAAGGTTGGTTTTCTTCAGAAGCTTTTGGATGGCGGGGGCGGGGCCTGTACCCATCACGTCGGGATCCACGCCGACAAAGGCGAAATCGTTCAGGAACGCAACGGGCGGAAGCTCGCGGCGCTTTGCTTCGCTCTCGGTCATCAGGACCACCGACGCCGCTCCGTCCACACTGCCGCTGGCGTTACCGGCGGTGACGACGCCGTTCTCCTTGTAGACGGGCTTCAGGGTCGCCAGGACGTCGAGCTGCGTATAGGGCTTCAGATGCAGGTCCTTGTCGTGGGGGATCATGGTGACTTTGCCTCTTCTGTCGGTCTGCGGCGCTTCGATGGGTACGATTTCCACAGCCAGCCGGCCTTCATCCTGTGCCCGCTTCGCTTTCATCTGGGATTCATAGGCAAAGAAGTCCGCATCTTCCCGGGTTACGCCATAGATCTCCGCCTGTTTCTCCGTCGTGCCCATCGGGCTGGTGTCGCCATATTTCTGGGGAGTGCCATCGCCGCCGGCTCTGCCGCCCAGCATGACCCCGCCTCTGGGAATGCCGGTCCAAGCAACGGACAAAGGCAGCGAAATGAGACTGTGACTGTTCATTTCAGCGCCCACCGCGACGTTTACTTTGCCCTGGCCGGTCCAAAGCTCCATCATGCTGTTGGTGACGGTGGTGAATCCGGATCCGCAGATACGGTTCAGGGTGTATCCCGTAGCCGTCGAGGTATCCAGATCGGCTTTCAGCGCCAGAACGCGCGCCAGGTTGCCGCCTTCGCCGGCTTGGTTCATCACGCCGGCAATGACGCCGTCCACGTCGCTCTTCCCTAACCGGGAACGCTCCATAGCCGCCATCATGGGGACAAAAGCCAGATCGGGAAGCTTAATCTCCTGAAATTCCTTGCCGTTTTGACTGGAAAACGGCGTGCGGGCAAAACTGGTAACTACGACTCTTTCCATGTGTTAACCCCTCTCTTATTTTTATTCCCTTTATTTACAATAATAAATCGTATAGGCCCTTACCGCAGCTTGTCTTTCGCGACAGGACTCTTCTTCCTATATAATCAGATATCTATCTGTTTTGTCAAGTTTTAAAGCTTTACTTTACTGTAGGCCAGTTCAAAATCCATCCCTTCCCTAACCATTTGCAGGAGCTTTTCTTCGTTTTCGGCGATAGACCGGGCTTCCTCCAATATAGGCTGCGCGAAACGGGGAGCGATCACAAGGATGCCGTCGCTGTCGGCGACAAGAATATCCCCTGAATGAATCTGTACGCTGTCGATTTCTACGGGAATCTCAAATCCCACCGTTTCCAGATCGGGCGTACTCCTGACCGGTGTTGCGCCTCTCGCATAAATGGGAAAGCCAAAAGCGTTGATTTCATCGATATCCCGGTAGCCTCCGTTAACGACAAAACCTGCCAGGCCCCTGACTTTCGCACGCAAGGCAAGCAAGCCGCCGCCATTGCAGACGTCCGTCCTGCCGCCCGCATCGATGACGAGAATGTGCCCGGGTTTCACCAGCTTGTTGATCGCTTCACTGTGCCGTGCCAGTTTCGCGCCGGACGACGCCGGATGCCTGAACATTTGCTTCATGGTGTAGGCGAAACCAACAAGGCGTTTGCCCTCGTGCCGGGTAAGCAGGCGGAGACCCGTGATGACGCTTCTCTGCAGGCCAAGATTGTCCATGGCGTCAGACAGGTTCCCGGTAGAGAAGCTGCCGAATTCTTGGATCATCTCTTTCGCATTCCGTGCTTTTTCTGTTTCTGGCATACTAACCATTCCTAACATTTCATATTCCGTACATCCCGACTCTCTTATTGTATCACAAAATGGCCGGATATTTTTGCATTCCTCTCATTCAAATGTACAAAACAAGATACAAGGATGATACGCCGTCGATGTATACTAACCTATATCGACTATAAGGAGGGCGTTAACCATGAGAAAACCAAGGAGAATGCTTATCGGGATTGCTGCCGTACTGTTGGTGACCGTTATCCTGGGCGCGCCGGTGTTTGCCCTAAATTTGACCAAAATGATCGAAGTACGGTACAGGGACATCAAGATTTATGTTGACGGAGAGATTGTTGTAACAGCGGACGCTTCGGGGAGAATTGTCGAACCGTTTATCTATGACGGCGCAACCTATTTGCCGATCCGCGCGGTCAGCGAAGCATTGGGTATGACTGTGGAATGGGACGGCGTTACCAACAGCGTGTACATAGGTGAATCGATCCCGCAAGAAATCAAGGAAATAACGGTCAGCTCGGCGGAGGAGTTCGTCGCCGCCTTAGGTTCGAACAGGAGGATTCTGCTGCAGGAAGGAGAGTACAACCTGAGTACGGTAAGCGCAAGCTATATCCACAATCCGTCTGTGTCCCTTCGTCAAGCCTCTGACGGTCCGGAGCTGGTCCTTACGGGCATAGATAATCTGCATATACAAGGCGTTGGCGACGAGCAGAGCGAACTTATCATCGAGCCGCGTTATGCTTTTGTCCTGTGCTTTGAAGACTGCTCCCGTATCAATATAACGAATATCAAAGCCGGACATACGGAAGCCGGGGATTGTGAGGGCGGCGTCTTTTCCTTTGAAAGAAGCAGCGGCATCCAAATCAACGATACGCTGATGTATGGCTGCGGCACCTACGGGTTACAATTGGCGTGGGTAGCGGATATGAAAGTGGCCGGTTCGAGCGTCTATGGATGCACCTATGGCGCTATGATGGTATCCTCCTCCGCGGACATTATGTTCGAAAATTGTGTTTTCAGAGATAATACGGGATTGAGTATGGTCGAAGTCAAGGATAGCGAACGCTTTACCATCGATCGCTGCGAGTTTTTGCGGAATACCAGCGATTGGTTCCCCGTCCCGATGTTCTCCTTCTCAGATTCGGAAAACGTTGTGGTGAAAAACACGCTATTCAAAGATAATGTTGCGGATGCGCTCATCGAGCAGGCTGATTTTGAGTGGGATGCGTCTAACACGTTTGAGAACAATTCCTTTGATTCTAATGGGCGACAAATGCTGATCGCTGATTGAAAACGTGGCATAGTGGACATCTCTCCGGACCTGCGGTATACTTTTTTATCATGGGCGTCTACGGAATTGAGATAGCGAAATGCTGTAGAGGGGAGTAGATAAGTGGAGAGGCAGGATCCGGAGGCAAAACAGAACCATCGACCGGCGCCGTATATATATTTGCGAAACAAGTTTGCCGGTATGCCAAAAATCTATTGGACTTTATCGTCCGTTGCGTTTTTGTTCTATTTTGCTTGGGCGACCAGCGCTTATCTGACGGTTTTTCTGCAGAAAAGCGGTTTCTCCACCGCCCAGGTCGGCGTCATCAACGGGATCAATTTTGCCGTCTCCATATGCGCGACGCCATTTTGGGGCGTGATCGCGGATAAGGTCCGCTCCAACCGCAAGATCATTGTATTCTGTATGGGCGTCGCCTCGATACTATGGGCTCTCGTACCCGCTTCCTCCCGCATTGTGCTTGGGCCGATCTTCCTCTTGCATCTGCTTATCCCCCTTTGCTCCTTCTTCCGCTTGCCGGCCCAGTCCCTGATGGACGCGTTCAATGTACAGACCTGCGCCAGGGAGGGGGTAGCCTATGGGAGCGTGCGCATATGGGGTTCTATCAGCTTCGCGATCATGTCGCTGTCCTTGAGCGCGATTCTGCCCTGGACCGGGGTCGAAGCCTCGTTTTATATGTACGGCATCGCTTTCATCCCCCTATTATTGATCCTGTCCCGGATGAAGGATACCACGGACGCGGGCGCCCCGCGAAAAAGCCTCTCCTTCAGAGAAATGCAGTTCGGTCGGCTGTTTAAAAACTACTATTTTCTGACCTATATGGTATTTGCGATATTTATGCATATGCCGGTGAATACTTCTATGACCTTCCTGCCCTATCTTGTGGATATGGTCGGGGGCGACACGGCGCAATTCGGGCTGATTTCCGGCTATAAGGCGTTGCTGGAAGTGCCTACGCTGCTGTTGATGGCGCCAATGCGCAAACGTTTCCCGCTTCCTGTGGCCGTCATCCTGGCCGGCACGTTGTTTACCATTGAGTTCAGCCTGTATGCCGGCGCGAACAGCCTGCTGCAGATACTGGCTATCCAGACGATCCATGGCCTGGGCGGCGGCCTGATGATCGGCGCAAGCACAAATTATGTCTATACTATGGCGCCGGACGGCCTCAACTCCACCGCCCACACCCTCAATGGCGCGATGAATTCCATTGCGGCCATTATCGGCAATATGCTTGGCGGCGTTCTCATCACATTTATAGGCATTCGCAGGTTTTACTCCATGGCCTCCCTGATCGTCGCCTGCGCCATTGTCTATTTCATCTCTACGCTGCTGATCGGGTCGAAGATTTTGCACAAGCCGATTCCCCGGTCCAAATAAGGGGACCGAATATGAAAAGTACGATACTCAAAAAAACATATGTCGCGATTTACCGGCTGTTAGACAGGGTTTCCCCGATCCGGGGAGACTGCGGGGCCTTGTGCGGGCAGGCCTGCTGCGATTGCGACGACCTGGCTGCCGACGCGTCCAAGGCTTCCGATATGGGAATGTACCTTCTTCCGGGAGAAGAAAAGGTTTATACGCGGAGAGAGGACTGGCTCACTTGGAGCGTCGACCCTGTGGAATACTATGATTTCCCCGATTCCTGGCGGGGCATGGTGTACTTTATCAAATGTAACAACGCGCCCCATTGCGTCAGGAAGCTGCGGCCGATCCAATGCAGGACCTTTCCCCTGGCGCCGCACATCACAAAAAGCGGCAGCTTCCATCTGATACTCAATACGGATGCTCTTCCCTATGTTTGCCCCCTGATCACGGAACAAATCCCGCTGAACAGGAGCTTTATCCGCGCCACGTATACTGTCTGGAAGCGGCTGATCAAAGATCCGCTGATCTATGATCTCGTGAAGATGGACTCCGGGCGCCGCAGTCCGAACACGATCATCGTCCGCTGAACAACATTCGCCAATAAGCTAGGATGAGGCCTGTGTCTGGCGTTGCCGCAGCGGTCAGTCTTCTTGAATGAGTACGGCCCTAACCGGCGCGCCGTCGCAGCCGCCAATCTTGAGGGGGAAGGCGCAAAGAGTGTATTCGCCGTCTTCTACGCTGTCCAGGATCACGTTCTCCACCAGCGCCAGCCCCGCGCGGAGAAGAGGCGTATGGATTTCCGCTTCATTCCCAAGAGAGCCCACGCTCCAGGCGTCGGTGACAACCGTCAGGATCCCCTGGGCAATGATGTATTCCGTAGCTTCTTTCTCCAGGTAACCGCCGCCGCCGCTGTGGAGGACAAGCCGCTCACAGCCCTCGATCCTGCCTTCCAGCGCCGCCCTGCCGATCATCGCATTTTCGGCTACGGTCACGACGCGGCAGGCGCCGAAGTAGCGAAAAAGCTCCATCCGGTCAATCCCGATATCGCTGTCCGGAAGAAAGTGCCGATAGGCGTCGGCATGGGTGCCCATATGACTCCCCGCAATGATCAGGCTGACGTTGGCGACGTCGCCTTTTTTCATATCGGATACCTGCTCTACCGTCACCGGGGAGGATCCCGGATAGATCGGCGCTTCCTGTACGCAGCGGGTGATATCGATTAGCTTTACCATAAATTGTGCCTCCTATGCTGAACGAAGATTCGTTCCATCTCATGACGCCATGATTTTTCTTGCTATCCATAATACGGGGCCGAACCAAAAAGGCTCCATACGCTTGACGACCACTTCCAGGGATTGCTGGATTTCGATATGCTGCGGACAGGCATTCTCGCAGGCGCCGCAGTGTATGCAACTCCCCGCGTGACTCTGCTTATCCGGATGGTTCATCACCGCGCCGGTGAAATATTGTATCATGCCGGCAGTAAAGCCCATCGTATAATAGGTATTGTAGCCGGCAAAGCAGCCGGGGATATTGACCCCGTTCGGGCAGGGCATACAGTAGTTGCAGCCCGTACAAGGGATACGATAGGATTCGCGCAGCGCCGCGGTTACGGGTATAAAGACGGCGGCTTCCTCTTCCGTCAGCATGCCGGCTGCGGCTGTTTCGGCTGTCCGGAGATTGTCTTCGAGCTGCTCCGGCGCATTCATCCCGGATAGGACGACGGAGACTTCGGGCTGGTTCCAAAGCCAGCGAAAGGCCCAGGACGCCACGGTTCTATCTGCTGCGGCTTCCTGAAACAATCGCCTTGCCTTGGGAGGCAGCCCGGTCGCCAGTTTCCCGCCGAGCAGCGGTTCCATGATGACGACGGGCAGCCCTTTTTCATGGGCCCTGCGCAAACCCGCACGACCTGCCTGATAGTTCTCATCCCCATAATTGTACTGGATTTGACAGAAATCCCAGTCATAGGCGTCCAGCAGTTGCATGAATTCATTCTGTGCGCCATGGAAGGAGAAGCCGAACTGACGAATTTGGCCGTCCGCCTTCTTGCCGGCGACCCACTCTTCCATCCCCATGTCACAAAGACGCCGCCAGGAAGCCAGATCGGATATGTTGTGGATCAGGTAATAGTCGATATAGTCGGTTTTCAGCCTTACCAGCTGTTCCCGGAACCGGCTTTCAAAGTCCGCGCCGCTCCTGCATTTCTTGTGCGGCAGCTTCGTGGCGATATACACCTCGTTCCGGAGATTGTGTTTGTGCAGGATATCGCCCAATGTCGCCTCGCTATTGTTATAGAGATACGCGGTATCAAAGTAGTTGACGCCTCCCCGGACGGCGGCGACGATCAGCTTTTCTGTCTTTGCGCGGTCAAGCGGGAATCGCATGCAGCCGAATCCGAGGACGGAGAGGGAATTCCCTGATTTTGGATCTATACTATATTGCATACTGCCGCTCCCTTAAACAACGATTTATCGATTTAAAACGATTTTCCAGTACCCGCTTCTGTTGGCGCCGACTCGTTCAAAATCAGAAGCATAGGGGAATGTGACCACGACAAAACTCGGCGTTATCTCAAACACGGATCGATCATATGCTTCTAATATTCGCTTCATGCCAGAACCTAATTCCTCAACAAGTTCGACATCTTTAAACACGCGCATAAGCTCTCTGTTTCTTGGCACTGCTTTCTATGATGTATAGACCTTTTGCAACCCCAAACGCTCACTGACAAAATCATAAATACGTTTGGCACTATTAAGACCCCGCACGGCATGTGACGAGTCAAGCGAGTTATAGAAATTCGGATACCGCACAACAACGCTAAAAGGATCTAAGAAATCACAGTGATTCACGATACGAACAGAGTCAAACTTTGCATCCCATTGTATGCAAATCAAACGCAAGTCATTCAAATCGTGGATCTTTGGTGGAAAATAGCCATTTTGAACCATGAAAGCTTTTAGCGCTTTCTCCGCACCTTGTTGGCAGTGATATAAAATAATCTCAATTGGCCGTTGCCTTGGGTTCTGCTGTTGGGAATACAGCAGCTGAGCAGCATCAATGTCCATACTCGCATATCTTCGCCATTCGAGGCAGTCTTTACTAGCCATACACCAACACCCCTCTGTTTTTTATCTCCCTATGCAATGTTACACGGTCAGGATTCGAACGCTCGGCAAAGTCGGTGTCATTGATTGCGAGTATATCTAAGGAAACTTTTTTGTTTTGCAACCCACGCTTGACCTCTCGCACCATGTTTATTGGGTCAATACCATCCTTAACAACAACCAGTAGGTCAATGTCGCTGTCCGTAGTCGGTAATCCATAAGCAAAAGAGCCAAATAAATATACTTGCATCACGCCGTCCATTTTTGAAATGAATAATACATAACGGTCAAGCTCTGCTCTCACCTCTTGATTCATTTCTATGATACTGCTCATATGCGTATCCTCCTATATCTTCGCCAATACATCGACGAATTGCTCATAGTTGCGTTTCACGCCATCGTAAAGAGAAATCCACATGGGTTACCTTCCTGTCGGAATACGACAATTATCACAAAACGAATTATGCCTTGTGCGCGGAAACGCCACTGTCGCTATCTTCCTCCGGTAATATGTCCATAACATCGTCAACGGTACATTCCAAAGCCCTGCATACCTTTATGAGAGATTCCATATTTACAGTCTCGTTTTTTGACAGCTTTGCCATGACCCCCCAGCTAACACCAGATGCTTTTTGAAGGTCTTTCTTCATCATTTCTTTGTCTATCAGCAACTTCCACAGCTTTTTATAGCTTACTGCCATTTGTTTCCCCTCACGATGCTCAAGTCTCAAAACGATACGCGTAGTGTACCATATTGAGATATTACTTTCAATAACTTATCTCACGATAATGCAGCCCATATGCGTTTAAATTGATATAATGAATCCTCTGCGTTATCCTGTGTGGAGCAGTATTCAGCATACTCGCATTGACTTTCATTATGAAGGGCGGGATACAAAGCAATTCGATTTGGGCGGGTATGATAAAGAAAATGATTTTCGAGGTCTGGAAAAAATTACTGCCTATGATTGCTTGACTGAGTCCTCACATGACAAGGGCTTTTCGCTTGCGCCCAAATGTGTTATGCTTTTGAAAAAAGCAGGAGGTGTCTGGTGTGGGGCGATTGGACGGAAAAGTAGCCGTGATCACGGGCGGAAACGGCAGTATAGGCGCAGCGGCGGCACAGGCTTTTCTCCGGGAGGGCGCTAAAGTCGTCATTGCGGACAGGCAAATCGAGGGCGCAGAGGATGTGGCTGCATCGACAGGCGCTTCAGCGGATTTATGGATGGCGCAGCAGGTGGACGCGGCGGACAAGGCCAGCGTAGACGCCCTGATTGCCGCGACGTTGGCGCGCTTCGGGAAGCTGGATGTGTTTATGGCGCATGCAGGCAGCGACAACCGCCGCGGGCATTTTTTCGACTTGACCGGTGACGACTTTGATTACCTGATGGCCAACAACGCAAAAAGCATCTTTATCTGCGCTCAGGCGGCGGCAAAAGCCATGTCCGGCACAGGCGGCGGATCCATCATACTTACTTCATCCATCAGCGCCCTGGTAGGACGGCCCAACTCCGTCATATACGGCGCGACCAAAGGCGCCGTCTTGACCATGATGCGCCATATGGCCTTCGACCTGTCGCCGTATCAAATCCGTGTCAATGCGCTTGCGCCGGGCTTCACGCTCACCAACCAGACGACAAAGCTGGTGGAGGACCCGG
>WRMS01000027.1 GCA_009777025.1 Clostridiales bacterium
CCTGGCCAACCGGGGAACGGACCTGAAGGAAATCGGGAAGGCCTTGAATGAAGCCTGCGCCTGGAGAGCCAGCATGACCATCAATGATATCTACAAGCAGAACAAGGACTGCGTAGTCATTATGGGCGGCCTGGTGAAGAACGGCGCTTTCCTGAAAGCGCTGGAGAGGATAGCAGGGGTCAAATTTGTGGTACCGGAGGAACCTGTGTACGCGGGCGCTATCGGCGCCGCGTCGCTGGCAGCCGCAAGTTGACGCCTGTACAGGACTTGAGCGAATCTTCGGTCAGCACAGGATTCAGACCCATGCTGACACGCATATCGCATTTATAGTGTGAATGTGAAAAAATGACAGAATGATAGAAAGCAAGCGCCCCTACCCATGGGGGCGCTTGCCAATTAGAGGGCATATGCAGATTAGGATGCGCAGGATTAGGATGCTCGGGATAAGGCTGGTGGCTCAGCGATCGGAGAGCAGCCTCTTAATGGCGTTGCCTAAACCTTTGACGGTCAGCTCATACATCGGGAAGACTTCTTTCACTGCCTGTATTGTCGCCCCTCCGTACAGGCGTTCCCACTCCTCTTTCGCTATGGGATTCAGCCAGACCGACCGGCGATATTTGCGCTTCATCCGCTTCAGCCATTCGATACCCGGCAAAGCATTGGAGCGTTCAAAGAGCACATTGCCCCCCATACGGAACAGCTCCGAATCCGCCATGGAGGCGTCTCCTACATAAATCACCCGATATTCGGTATCGTGGTTGCGAAGGACGTGTTCCGTATCGATCCATTTCCCGTTTACACAAGTAGGGTCATTATACAAGTGGTCATAGACGCAGTTGTGATAATAGTAGAACTTTAAGTCCTTGTAGTGGTTCGCCTTACTCACAGCTTGAAATAGCTTATTGGAAATCTCGGCGAACTGGCTCATGGAACCGTCGGAATCGATAAGTACGATCAGCTTGATGATGTTCTTTCGGGGCTTCTTAAATACGATCTGCAACAGGCCGGCTTTCTCCGAAGTCCGCTTGATCGTCTGGTCGATATCCAGTTCGACGATATTTGAATCGTTGATGGAGGAATACTGCCTCAGCTTTCGAAAGGCCATTTGATATTGCCGTATATCCAAAACGGTATCGTCGCGGAAATCTCTGAAAATACGGTCATGGGCCATGGCAATCGCGTTTCTCCCGCGCTTCCAGCCCTTACCGCCGGGCGCGGACCCCTGCCCTTCGCCCTGCATCATATCCGCTTCCTCCGGCAGTTTCCCGTCCTTCATAAACATTCTGGAGCAAAGGCCGCAGCCGGTGCAAACCTCACAGCCGCCGATGAGATTGCCGTTCTTGATCTGCTCTTCCAGCTTGCGCAGCATACGCTCAATGACTTCCATCAAACCTTCAAGGATGGCCATATGCTCTTCGGAATAGTAGAGTTCCAGAAACGCGGGATCCTCCGGCGCGCCAAGCCAGTCCAGCATCTCTTCCGGAATCAGGCTGGTGGACACTTCCTCCGGCATCTTGCCCCGGTCGTTTATGCTGTTGAAAAATTCAATGAACACTTCGTCAAATTTGTCAAAGTCCGCTTCGGAACACAACAAAATACACCTGCACAGGTGATAAAAACCGGTGAGGCTGGAGTCGGCGAAATTCTGGTCCAGCGCTTCCATCAGGGTCATCCACTGGATAATGGACGGTTTCAGGCCGCGGGCGCGCAGAAGATAGAAAAAAGGAATAAACATGGCGCGCTCATCTCCTTCTGTAGACAGCCTTAGGCCCTTTCTCCAGGAATTCCTCAAGGGTGTCGATGTCTTCGTTCTTTTTTAAGAGTACGCCGAGGAAGGGAATGTCTTTCTTGTTCCCGTTGTCCGGGGATATTCCGGAAATCCGCAGCGCCGTCAGCCAGTCAAGCAGCTCGCTGGTGCTGGGTTTCTTTTGGATATCGTCTACCTCGCGCAGCTCGTAAAACTTTTTCATAGCGCTTTGCAGGAGGGTGTTATCGATCTTTGGATAGTGGGCGTATACGATCTTGGCCATCTGCTCAGGCTCGGGGAAAGCGATATAATGGAAGAGGCAGCGCCGGAGGAACGCGTCCGGCAGTTCTTTTTCCGCATTGGAGGTAATAATGACGAGAGGCCTTGTTTTGGCTGTGATGGTCTCCCTTGTCTCCGGGATAAAAAACTGCATCCTGTCCAGTTCCCAAAGCAAGTCGTTGGGAAATTCCACATCGGCTTTGTCGATCTCATCAATCAGCAGGACAGGTTGATCCTCCGCGCTGAGGGCCATCCCGAGCATCCCCAGCTTAATGTACTGCCTGATATTGGAAATGTCGCCTTCGCCAAACTGCGAGTCATAGAGCCGCTGTACCGTATCGTAGACATACAGCCCATTTTGCGCGGTAGTAGTGGATTTGATACTCCAGATGATCAGTTCTTTGCCTAAGGCTTCCGCAAGGGAGCTGGCCAGCATCGTCTTTCCCGTACCAGGCTCCCCTTTGATCAGGAGCGGTTTCTGAAGGGCGATGGCGATGTTGACCACATTTTTGAGTTCTTCGGTGACGATATAGTCCCTGCTGCCCGAGTAATGGATTTCCAATTGGCTTTGATAGCTTGAAGTTTCGCTCATGGTTTCTTCCCTCAATCCTCCGTTTATTTCTCCAAAAGCACTCGTCCATCGTAGCATTTATTGCGGGCAATGTCAACGAAACAGGACGGCGTATTTGGCGCTATCTGACGGCGTATTTGGCGTTATAGCGCCTGTCGGATGCGCTAAGGATATACGCAACCAGGGAAAGTGCGACCAGAACAGACGCTGTCCAATAGACATAGCGGTAGTCCGTCGCGTCGGCTATGGCGCCCAACACCAGGGCGCCCAGGCCGTTGCCGATATCCAGCGCGGTATAGTAAGCGCCGGAAGCGGCGCCGCGCTTAAGGGGCGAGCAGCGTTTAAACAGGACCGAATTCAGCGTCGGCGCAACCGCGCCATTGCATAAGCCCATGGGGATCGCCATCGCCACGAGACTGATCGTGGAGTTGGTAAAGGGAAGCAGCGCATGACAGAGGGCCAAGCCGGCCAAGCCCGGGATAATTACCAGGTCCGCGCTTTTCCTGTCGGCGATCTTGCTGAACATCAACCGGGCGCAAAACACGCCGCAGGCGCTGAAGGTGAAATACAAGCCGACGTTATCTATCCCTTTCCATTTCGCAAACAGCGTGATATACCCCATGATGCCGGACTGGCCCAGGTTTTGGATCGTCAGCACCACGATGAGTGGAAGGATCCTCGTTTCGTAGCCTAAAATTGTTTTGGGCGGCGGGAGGTTGTCGGTTTCCATTTCCGGTTCATCGGCGACGATGATCGCGGGGTCCTTTTCGCTTTGCTCCAGTTTTCGCTTTCGTTCATAGCGAAGTTGGCTGTTGACAAATGCGCTGAAAACGCAGATCCCGCAGGTAATCATGAACAGGCTGTGAAAGTGCTGTACTTCGCCGCCGGAGACGATGGCAAGGGCGATCCCCGGCGCCGCCGCCTGGATGATTGTTCCGAACAAACCAAAGTAGCCTATCCCTTCCGACAGCCTTTCATTGGGAACTACGTCGGCCACCACGGCGCCTGAACAAGTGGAGTTGATGCCAAAGCCCAGCCCGTTGAGGGCGCGGATACCCAGCAGGATGACCACCGAAGTCGTCGCGCCGTAGAGCCCGCAAGATACGGCGCATATCACCGTACCCAGGACGAGCAGCTTGACCCGTCCAAATTTGTCGGATAAGCCGCCGGACACCGGCCGTGAAGCGAGGGCGGCGACGGAGTACATGGCGGTCATCATGCCGCCGTAAAAGGCCGTGCCGGTAAGCATCTCCATATACAAGGGCAGCGTGGGGAAGAAGAAGGAATTCACCAGATTTGTTCCGATATTTCCGATCATCGCGACGATGTAGTCGAAGGTAAACAAAGCAGCGCTTGATTTTTTCGTTTCCATAGCCCTCATCCTCTCATTAGCGGATCCAGTTGGTCCCGCAGCGCGTCGCCGAGCAGGTTGATCCCAATCACCGTGACGGTGATCGCCAGGCCCGGAAAGACGGCAAGGTGCGGCGCCTGCCAGAAGTATGCCCGTGCGGCGTTCAGCATAGCGCCCCATTCCGGCTCGGGCGGCTGAGCGCCAAGGCCAAGGAAACTCAAGGTAGAGGAGGTGATGATGGCCACGCCCATGCGCAGCGTCGCCTGTACCAATATCGTACCGAGGCAGTTGGGGAGAATATGAACGAGCGCGATACGGATCGGCGAAGCGCCGGCGGCCTTCATCGCTTCGACAAAGGGCAGTTCCCGGATGGCCAGAAACCCGGCGCGGATCAAGCGGGCAAAAACCGGAACCGAACTGATTCCCACGGCGATCATCGGGGTATAGATCCCGGATCCCATGATCATCGAAATGGCCATAGCCAGCAGGATGCCGGGGAAAGCCAGGATCACGTCGCAGAAGAACATGATCGCTTTGTCCGCGTGTCGAAAATAACCGGAGGGGACGCCCAGGAGAAGGCCGCCGAGCAAGCCCACAAAGACGGAAACGAATCCGGCGCTCAGCGAGTAGCGCGCGCCGACGGCTATACGGGTAAACAAGTCCCGGCCAAAGTCGTCCGTCCCGAAGAAATGCGCGGTGCTGGGGGGCAGCAGTTTATTGTCCAGATTCTGCGCATAAGGCGAATAGGGGCTTAGTAATGCGCCGCCGACTGCCAACAGCAGAATGCATAGCAGCAGTATGGCGCCGGCCAGCGCGGAAGGACGTTTCAATATAAGGTGTAATCGATTCATAGACCTGCTTTCAGCCGATTCTTACCCTGGGATCGAGAAGGGCATAGAGTAAATCGGTCAGTAGATTGATCAGTGCGAAGGTCACGGCAAGGACAAGGATCCCTCCTTGTACCATCATGTAGTCTCGTGAAGACAGGGAATCCACGATCATCCGGCCTAATCCGGGCCAGGAAAAGAGGGTTTCGGTCACTACCTGACCGCCGAGAAGCGCGCCAAGTTGCAAGCCGATAATGGTCACAATCGGAATGGCGGCGTTGCGCAGGGCATGGATATACACGGTGCGTGTTTCGGAAGCGCCTTTCCCTCTGGCGGTTTTCACATAGTCGGAACCCAGTACCTCCAGCATGCTGACCCGGGTCAATCGGGCTATATTGGCCGCTACCCCAAGCCCCAGCGTCAGTCCGGGAAGTACATAATTGGCAAGGGAATCCATGCCATAGAAAGGCAGCCACTTGAGCTTGACGGAAAACAGCAGGATCAGCAGCATCCCGAGCCAAACCGAGGGTATGGAGACGCCGAGAAAGGCGCCGGTCATACTCAGGGCGTCGAGGGACGTGCCGTGTCTGCCCGCGGCAAATATGCCGGAAGGTACGCCGATCAGGATGGCGACCAACATGCTGAAAAGGGACAATCGCAAGGTGTTGGGCCAGCGGGCCAGTATCTCCGTCATTACCGGCCGCCGGGTCCTGAACGAATACCCTAAATCCCCTCGCAGCAGATTGCCGATGTAGGTGGCGAATTGTCTGGAAATCGGTTCGTCGAGACGGAAGGCCTTCCGCACATTTTCGATATCGGACAAAGTGGCCTGGGGTCCCGCTAACGCTTGCGCCGGATCGCCGGGGAGCGCCCGCAGGAGAAAAAAGGAGCAGGTCGCTACTCCCAGAATCACGCCGGCAGTCAGAAGCAATTTCTTCATCAAGTATCGTAACATAGTATATCTGTCTTTTCTCACAGACCCAATTCGTTCAATTCGATCAGCCTTTCTTTACTTTGGCAAACAGGATATGTTCCGTCGGCAACAGTTCGGCGCCGGAGATCGCGGAGGTGGTGGCCAGCGCCTGCTTCGGATAGTAGAGCAGCAGCCAGGCAGCTTCCTCAATGATGATCCTTTGCGCGTCTTCGTACATTTTGGCGCGTTTGACCGGATCCACTTCCCGCTTTGCCGCATCTAAAAGCGCATCCACTTCCGGATTGGCATAATGGGCGCGGTTGGACTGGGGCGGGAACTGGCTCGAGTGGAATACGGGGGACATACCCTGGTCCGCGTCGCCTGTAGAGGGGCTCCAACCAAGTAAGACGGCGTCAAACTCCCCTTTCTTCACTTCTTCCATCAGCGCCTGGAATTCCCACTGCTCGATGTGCATCGTTACGCCGATTTCTTTCATCTGTGCCTGAATGGCTTCGGCAACCTGCAGATCCATCAGGTAACGTCCCACCGGCGTCCAAAGGGTAAATTCGTAGGTATCCTCATAACCGGCTTCCTTCAGTAAGTCCTTTGCCTTTTCCGGATCGAAGGGATAACCGCCGACAGGCGCATAACCCCAGGTATAAGGCGAAATCACAGAGTCGGCAGGTTCGGAGAAGTCGGACACCACGTTTCTGACGATGCTGTCCATATCCACGGCATAGTTCAAAGCCTGGCGGACCCGTGGATCCTTCATGGTATCCTTCTGATTATTCAGCGCAAAATACATGGTCATAATGGTGGGAGATTCGATGATGTTCAGATTTGCCGTACCGCGCAGCCGCTTGACTTCGTTAACCGGCAAACGGAGGGCCATGTCGCATTGACCGGCTTCGATCAGCATCGCCCTGGCGGCGTCGTCCGGTACGATATTGAATGTGATGCTGTTAAATGCCGGCGCGCCGTCATGGTAGCCGGAAAAGGCGTCAAAAATCAGGCGTTCGCCCCGTTGCCACTCTCTCAGCATAAGCGGGCCCGTTCCGCAAGGATTCTCCAGGAGACGCTCAATCCCAAATTCTTCCACAGCCTTCGGGCTGATAATGCCGCCGGCCGGGTGACAGAGCTGCTGCAAAAAAGAGCCGCAGGGGTAGGCGGTGAGAATATCCACAGTTGTATCGTCTATGGCCCGGACTTCTTCGATCATCTCCAGTACGGATCTGCGGGGCGAAGCCGTCTCAGGGGCAAGGATGCGCTCGAAACTGACTTTCACCGCCTCAGCGTTAAAGGGAGTACCGTCATGAAACAATACGCCCTCTTTGAGATGGAAGGTCCAGGTAAGCCCGTCTCCGGATACGCTCCAATCGGTGGCCAGTTCCGGAATAATCTCCATGTTGGCGTTATAACGGACCAGATTTTGATAAATATTGCGATTTAAGACTTCTGTCGCCGAGTCGGTGCACAAATGCGGGTCGAGCTGAGAGGCGTCGGTCCCGGTGGCGACGATCAGGTCCGGGAGACTCGTCGGCGGAAAGGGAGTGGGCTGCTGGCTGATGTTTTCCTGTGGACCGCCACTTTCCTGCGGGCTGCCGCTTTCTTGAGGGGGCGCGGCTTCCTGTGAACCGGCGCCGCTGGGATTGCCGCTGTTTCCCTGACAGGCGGTCAGCGACAGCGTCAATAGGAACAGCAGCGTTAAAGCGATAAGACGGGTAGTTTTTTTCATAGGGATCCTCTCCTTTCAAACTTGCGTTCTGTGGACTTGCCAAAGAGAGTAAGGCTTCCGCTGCAGCTCGATTGGCAGCAATCTGTCTACTGCAGGGGAGTCTTAGTGCGGGTTAACCATCGGACAAAGCGGCGCAGGCGTCGTCCAGCATTGTTCCTGCTTCTTCCCAGCGGGCTTGGTTTTTTTCGATACGCAGGCGAAGGACCTTCGCTTGGTTCGCGCGGGCGTCGATACTCTCCAGTACGCGCGCGGGCGCGGTCCCGCCTACATGGCTGCGCCGCGCGATGTTTTCCTCCATGTCACAGGCTTTGCGAAAGGCTTCTTCGGATAGAGGAAGCGGGGCGCCGGTCAGGCTGCGGCAGCATTGATCGAGGAAGGCATAGGTCAAATACGCGGGGCCTTTTTGTGCATCGAAAAGCTGGGATACCGCGCTGCCGACAAGACTGTGCGCCGCCCGAAAGGTCATCTGCCCCTCGCGGACCAGAGAATCGGCCAATTCGGCGCTGAAGGAAAAGCCCAGATCCAGGGCTGCGCGCATGTTTTCCGTATGGAAGTGGAGTTCATTGGTGTAAGCGGACGATATGGCGCACATATCCCAGGCGGAAGCGACAAATTCTATGGTTTTGGCGTATACGATGGTTACGTCGCGGCTTGCCTCAAAGGGGACGACGCAGGCGGAAGCCAGCCCGGCGAAATCCCCGGCCTTGAGCCTGGCAAAGGCGCGCACGGCGGAAGGGATAACCGGGTTTCGCTTATGGGGCATGATAGAGGAGGAATCGATCATACTGTCGGAGAGGTCGGCAAACCCCAATTCGTTCTGACACCATTTGACGACTTCTTCCGCGAAACGGCCAAGGGTCACGAGTAGTTGCAGAGAGCAGGAGGCGGATTCCAGCATGTAATCGCAAGCCGAAACGCCGTCTTCGGCGTTGTCCAGCAGCGAGGAAAAACCCAGAAAGCGCGCCGTATAGGATCTGTCGATATCGTGGCCCGTGCCGCTCAGGGCGGCGCTGCCCAAAGGGCTTGCGTCGAGTCGTTCGATGCAATCGACGATACGGCCGATATCCCGAAGCATCGCAGTGGAGACGCAACTCAGCTGAAAACCGAGGGTCACAGGCATAGCCTGCTGGTGATAGGTGTAGCCGGGCATGAGGCTGCCCGCGTGTTCCCCGGCGCGCCGGTCAAGCACGGCGCAGTGCGCCAGCGCCGTCAGCGCCAGAACGCTCAGCTTCTCTCTCAGTTCCATCCGCCACATAGCGGCTTCGACGTCATTTCGACTCCTGGCGACCGGCAGATGTCCGGCGATTTCCTCGCCGAGCTCCTTTTTCAGCAGATGCTCCATATTAATGTATAAATCCTCTAAAGCCGGATCCAGTTTGTCTTCGGTCAGGCCGCCCACCTTACGCCAGCCGGTCAGCGTATCCGCAAGCCTGGCGCCCGCGGCAAGGGGGATGATGGATTGCTTCGCCAGCATACAGACATGGGCGCGCATTACGTCCAGTAAATAGCCCGACGACGAGGCTGACGACGCCACAAAGTTCTGGTAATAGTGTTCGAGTACCACCGGGTGGATGCCGCCCTGCGTGCGTTCAAAGAAGCCTTCGCTATGGCTGTTTGCTGTCTCCATGATAGTGGATTGCCTCCTTTGTCAACGTAGGCTGTCGTTCATGCCATCCGCTTCGCGGCGCTATGACTCCGCAGCGTTAGCAACTTACACTTTTGATTTCTTGTTTTAAATGGTTGCGGTAAGGGCGTCAGTTACGAAAAAGGGAGCGGACTTTGGTTTCTGCAGCTGCATGCAGGATAGTATCGGCAAGTCTCTCCGCGCCGTTTTCCCCGATCCGCGCTGCCGCCAGGGAAAGGAACTTTTGGATCTTGTCGTCCGCAGAGAGCGGCCTTTCGATGGAACCTTTCGCGGCTTTGACAAATTCCCGCGAATGACTGCCATCCGCCCAGAGAACTTCGACGACAGCCGAGGAGGTAGACGCTTCTCTGCGGAGGGCGTCCATATCCGGGGAGACTTCCATTTCAACCAGGGAAGCCAGTTCGTAGAGACGATTGTCCGCTATGCATTCATCGCTATAGTCGGCAGCCGAACCCTGACGCCCATTTAGGGCCAAAGCCACGCCATAGGGTATGGAAAGCTGCGCGGAAGTGACGGAGCCTTTGTCATACATCCGCCCGGCCATATGCATGGCGGAGGCATTGATATAGACCTTCACCGCAGAGGGAAGCACAGTCCGCAGCGCCTCCCGGCGCATCCGGTACAGCGCCGCCGCAGCCTCCAGGGGCGAATGCACCGACTTGCAAGAAGCATAACACTTGCATTCGACGCTGCTTACAGCCGGCAAACCTCCGGATGGCGTCAGCTTCGAAGGATCCGCTCCCTCGCTCATGACGTGGAACAAGCCGCCGTCCGCCGCATCCAGCACATAGGCCGGGCCGCTTATTCCGGCTTTGGCCAGAAAAGCCGCCTGCAGGCCGTCCCTGGCAGCCATGCCCGGATGCAGGCGCTTTGTCATGGCGCCGTCCTGGGCGAAGGCCCAGGTTCCGCCTGTACGCGAGCCGGCTATGCCGAGGGCCCATACGCTTTCCTCCGCATGCAGGCGCAACAATCGCGATACAGCCATCGCCGCGCCAAAGGGACCGATGGTTCCCGTGGCGTGCCATCCCCTTTCCCTGTGCGCCAGGAAACCCGAGGCTTCGGATATCCGGGCAGCCGCTTCGTAACCGGCAAAGATCGCCTCCGTCAGCGCGCCCAGCGACTGATCCAGAAAGAAGGCGGCGCTCCAGGCTGCCGGCACAACACAGGCACCCGGATGGATGATCGATACATGCACGTCGTCCAGCTCGCGCAAATGGCAGAGGGCGCCCATGACAAGCGCGCAGGCGTCCGGCGTAAAGCATCGGTCCGAAGCCGGAAGCGGGACATTGCCCGCGCCGAAGCCATATACCCCGTCGATGACAGCGGCGCCGTCGCGCAGGGTGGCGCCGTATAAAATGCAGCCGAGGGCGTCCAGAAGGCAAAGCCGGGTATCTTGCGCGTAGAGCGCGGGATCCAGCGAATCGATGTGGTCGATCATGTTGCGAAGCAATGTGGCTTCCATCAGTCACCTCAAAGGAAAATGGCAGGCCGCGGGATGGGCTTCAGCGTGCAGCGCAGGCGCCGAATGGCGGCAGAGATCTTGCGCGTAGATACAGCGTGTATGGAAACGGCAGCCGGCGGGGGGTTCAATCAAGCTGGGGATATCCCCTTTCAGGATAATCCGCCGGCGCGTATCTCCGGCGCCCGGATCGGGCAGGGAAGAAATCAACGCTTCCGTGTAGGGATGGCGCGGCGCTTCAAACAGTTCGTTTGTTTCGCTGCATTCGACGATTTGCCCCATATACATGACCGCCACCCTGTCGGATATATGGCGGACTACGTTCAGCCCGTGGGCGATAAACAGATACGAGAGACCGAAAGCGGCCTTCAGGTTGGTGAGAAGATTGAGAATCTGCGCCTGTACAGACAGGTCCAAAGCGGATACCGCTTCGTCGCAAATGAGCAAAGCCGGCTTGAGCGCCAGCGCCCTGGCGATGACCGCCCTCTGTCGCTGGCCTCCGGAAAGCTCGTGGGGATAGCGATCCGCGCAGCCGGACGGCAGGTTCACCGCGTCCAGGGCTTCGTGTACCATGAGACGCCTGCCGGCTCGTCCGCTCAAACGATGAATGATCAAGGGCTCTTCGACATTGCGGGCGATGGTCATACGAGGATTTAAAGAGGCAAAAGGATCTTGAAACACCATCTGCATGCGTCGGCGGATAGCTTTCAGCTCCTTGCCGCGGGTCTTCCATATATCCCTGCCCTCAAAGAGAACGCTGCCGGAGGTCGGTTCGAGGAGCCGCATAGCGACGCGGCCAAGGGTGGTCTTCCCGGAACCGGACTCGCCGACAATCCCCAGGACTTCACCGGTTTGAAGCGAGAGGCTCAATTCGTCGATCGCCTTAAGCGTATGACCGCCTGTGACGAAATGTCGCGACAGGTTGTTGATTTCCAGCAGGACCCCGTTCACGCGGATTTTCCCGCGACAAAGCAAGCGCATTTTCCGTAGGCGGTCGGCGTTAGCAGCGGCACATGTTTATCGCAGGCCTCCTGTTTCACCGGGCACCGGGGGCTGAACGCGCAGCCCGGGGGGTAACTGTCCGCATCCGGGATCACACCTTCGATAGCCGGCAATAGTTTGCGCCGGCTTCCCAGCCCGGGGATGCAAGCCAGCAGCCCTTTCGTGTATGGGTGAAAGGCGTTGTTTAGCAAGGAAATCCGGGTTGTTTCTTCAACGATGCGGCCTGCGTACATGACGAGGACCCGGTCGGCGATTTCCGCAACGACGCCCATATCGTGGGTGATCAGGAGCACGGCCATACCGAGGCTTTTCTTCAGTTTGTCGATCAAAGCCAGTATCTGCGCCTGAATGGTCGCATCCAGGGCGGTCGTAGGCTCGTCGGCGATCAGCAAATCCGGCTGACAGCAAAGCGCCATCGCAATCATGGCCCGTTGCCTCATCCCGCCGGAGAGCCTATGCGGATACTCGTGATAGCGTTTCTCCGGGTCGGGTATCTCCACCAGGCGCAGCATTTCCAGCGCCCGCGCTTTCGCTTCTCCGGCTTTCTGTTTCTGATGTAAGCGGACGGCTTCCGTAATCTGCCAGCCTATGGTAAAAACCGGGTTCAAGGAAGTCATGGGCTCCTGATAGATCATGGCAATCCGGCGGCCCCTGATGGCTTGCATCTCCCTCTCGGGCAGCTTGAGCAGGTCGGTTTCATCCAGAAGGATTTCACCGGAAAGCAACGGTTTACCGGCGCTGCTCCCGCTCCGGCCGAACAGCCTCAGCATGGATAGAGCGGTTAGGCTTTTGCCGCAGCCGGATTCCCCGACCAAACATACGGTTTCTCCCCGGTCGATCGCGAAGGAAACATCCCGGAGGACTGGAAATGCGCCGCCGGGATGCCGGAATGCCGCGGTCAGCCCATTAACCTGGATCAGTCGCATTCGGCTGAGGTCTGCGGACCGACGCCTTCCCAGTCCACAAAGGAGATGCCGTGGTCATGGAAGGCATAGATGTACTTAATCAGGCCGTATTCAATCTTGAAGATGTCCGTCACATAGCCGGTAGGCGAGGTGATCTCCTGGGCGATCATGTGATTGGTGGAAATACAAACGCCGGTGATTTCATCCACTACGGGGAAGCGGCGCTTGATGCAGTCCCATTTAAACCGGGGGGTGATATAGTTGGTTTTCATGCTGTTGGGACGGGCCATTTCATCGGTGACGGGCGTACCAACTTCATAAAGCCTGGCGTCCGGATGCATGGGAACAATGTCGGGGTCGATGAGCTTGTTGACGCCGTCCCAATACTGAGAAGCGATTTTGATCATTTCTTTCCGCGTGGAACGGGCGTCTTCCGGCAGCGGGGTTTCCAGGATGCGGGGTACTTCCATATTCTCGGGCCGGACCGACATGCCCGCGCCGGTTTCCCGCCGGGCGATTTCTTCGATTTCGCAGACTTCCCCGGCTGCGTTGACGGTGAGACGGGCGAAGTAGATCCACCATCTTTGCATCCAGCGGTCGGGGCTGTCCACGATTGCTGCTTTTTCCGCTTCCGTCATTTCCCATAATTGGCGGATTACGTTGTTGGTGACGACGCCGCTGAAGCAAACCGTCTGGTTCAGCTCGTCCACGAAAGATTGGCGATAGGGGATTCTGCGAGGCCGTCCCCAGATGTCGCCGGCGCCGAGAGGCGTCTGCGCGCCTTCATATGTTGCTTTGCAGTTTGCGGCCGTCTTTACCCTTTTCGGGTCATTGTGAATCAGCGCCTCCAAAAAGTTTGCCATAGTGAAAAGCAGGTCCCGTTTGTTCATGATATTCACCCTCTCTATTTCATAGCCTATGCAGAAAACCATTGCTGTCTGCCGGTGAGGACAAGGTAATACTATAGTAAAGAAACGCTGACTGTCAATAGATTGGGCTATGGAGTACTAAACACGTTCGACGGCGCCGCCCCAGGTCCCGACGACCCGATTCTTCGACTCCTCGTCGAACCAGTGTTTGGTGACGGTCTTGCATCGCGTATAGAAGCGCACCCCGTCTATCCCCAACACATGTTGGTCGCCAAAGAAGCTGTCCTTGTTGCCGGAGAAGGGGAAGTAGGCGGTGGGAACCGGGATGCCCACGTTGATCCCGACCATGCCCCCTTCGGTCAGCAGTTCAAACCGGCGCGCATAGTATCCGCTTTGTGTAAATATCACGGATCCGTTAGCATAGGGGTTTGCGTTCATCAGCCGCAGGCCCTCGTCAAAATTCTTGACGCGCTTGATGGCCGTTACCGGGCCGAATATCTCGCGATTGCCCAGCTCCATGTCCGGCTTCACATGATCGAATATGGTCGGTCCGACAAAGAAACCGCCTTCAAAGCCGGGTACGACGCAGTTGCGCCCATCGAGTACCAGTTCCGCGCCCTCCTCGACGCCTTTCTGAATCCAATCGCATACGAATGCTTTATGCTCCGCCGTAACCAGCGGCCCGAGCTTGGTCTCAGGGTCATAGGCGCAGCCGACGGTCAAGGCTTCCGCTTTTTCTTTCAGCCGGGCGACAAATTCATCGGCGATACTTTCCTGTACGACGACCACGGGAAGCGCCATGCAGCGCATGCCGGCGCATCCATAGGTGGAATTGATCACGGCGTTCAACGTGCTTTCCATATCGCAGTCTTCCAAGACCAGCGCGTGATTTTTTGCCTCGGTCTGTGCCTGGACCCGTTTGCCGTTTGCCGCGGCGACGGAGTAGATTTGCTTGCCGACTTCGGTCGAGCCGACGAAGGTCACCGCCTTCACGCGCGGATCCGTCAGAAAGAGCCCGGATTCCTGGCGGGAACAGGTGACAAGATTGACGACGCCTTCCGGGAAGCCGGTTTCACAGAATAACTCCATGATCCGGATAGCGGTCAAGGGCGTGTAACTTGCGGCTTTGAGCACGACGGTATTGCCTGTGGCGATGGCAAGGGGAACCATCCAGCCCCAGGGAATCATCGCTGGGAAATTGAAAGGGACGATCCCCGCCACAACCCCCAGCGGCATCCGGTAGGAGGCGGTGTCGAATCCCGTTGTCACCTGCAGGCTAGCGGAACCCTGTGTGATCAGCGGCAGCGAGCAAGCCAGTTCCGTTGCTTCTATCGCTTTCAACACATCGCCCCGTGCTTCATCCAGGTTCTTTCCCAGCTCTTTCGCGCAGAGATAGCTGAGTTCCTCCAGGCGCCCAACCAACTTGTCCCGCCATTTAAACATCATTTGAACCCGTGCGCTGAGCGATTGCATACTCCATCCGGCAAAGGCGCTGTCCGCAGCGGCGATCGCTTCGTCGACCTCGTCTGCCGTACAGGACGGCACTTCCGCAATGACTTCGCCCGTGCTGGAATCTGTCACGGGCATCCATCGGTCTGTCCTGCTTTCTTTCCAGACTCCATTCACGCAATACTTCTTTTTTTCAACAGGCATAGAGAATCCTCCTCCATAAATTTCCAAATTATATCAAAGAATCAAGGGAACGAATGAGAATGTGTTGCAGTCCACCAGTCCCCGGTTGGTCAGGCGAAGCGCGGGAAGGCAGGCCAGGGGAATCAGCGCCATCGTCATAAAGGGCGAAACCATTGTGCAGCCGATTTTTGCCCAGGTTTCCTCCAGCTCCGCGACCAGGGCGGCCATCTCGGCGGCAGGTTTGTCGTTCATCAGGCCGGCGATGGGGAGAGGAACGCAGCCCAATACCTTACCCTCTTGCACCACAGCCATGCCGCCGCCATAGCGGATCAGCGTATTGGCTGCCAGGGCCATATCTTCATCGTTTGTGCCTACCACAAGCAGGTTATGGGCGTCGTGGGCCACCGTGGAAGCCATAGCGCCCGACTGTATGCCGAAGCCTTTCACAAAGCCGAAGCCCGTTGTACCGGTTTCGTGATGGCGCTCGAAGACGACTGTCTTTAGCACATCCTGCAAGACGTCGGACTGCAGGCGGCCGCCGACAACTGGCAAGACGGCGTTGGTTTCCAAATTTCCCACTTTGCCGGATAATACTTCAATCACCCTTACCCCGGCGGTGTCGCCGGCAGCTTCGATGGCGAAGGATTCAGGCGTGATGCTGCGCCCGATATGCATCGAGTCTGTCACCCAAGCCGGATAGGTATAGGGCGCCAACTCCTGTGTCATGCGCCCGTCCATGCTGACCACAACGCCGTCGATGAGCACACGGGTGACCTTCACTTTCTCCAGATCGCTGAGAAATACGATATCGGCACACTTGCCAGGCGACAGAGAACCCAGCTCGTGATCCATTTGGAAGCATTGGGCGCAGTTAATGGTGACCATTTGTATTGCCGTGACGGGATCTACGCCTTCTTCGATAGCCCGCCGGACGATATGGTCCATATGTCCTTGCGCGACCAGCGTATGGGGATGCGTATCGTCGGAAACCAAAACCGCCAAACGGCTGTCTATCTTGTGCTGCGTGATGCTCCTGATGACTTCCTGCAAATCGCGCCAGGCGGAGCCTTCACGGATCATGGCGTACATGCCCAGGCGCATCTTGGCTAGCGCGTCCTCCGCCCGGGTGGATTCATGGCAGCAGCGTATCCCGGCCGCAGCGTAAGCATTCAGGCCTTTTCCTGTCTCTGGCATGGAATAGTGGCCGGTAACGATCTTGCCGGCTTTCAACGTTTCATCCACAATCTGATGGGCATGGTCGTCGGAGTAGAGAATGCCGGGGAAATTCATCATTTCACCAAGGCCGACGACATTGTTCCAAGTCATGGTTTTCGCCACATCCGCTGGACCGATGAAGGCGCCGGTATCCTCAAATCCCGGTACCGCGGGCACACAGGAAGGCGTAGTGATCATGGCTTTCAGCGGCGTGCGCTTTGCGTCTTCCGCCATACAGGCGACAGCCTCCAGACCGAGTACATTGCAAATCTCATGGGGATCCATATAGATCCCGACCGTGCCGTGGGGGATGACCGCTCTGGCGTACTCGCCTACGCTCAGCATAGAGGATTCCACATGGATATGGCCGTCCAGAAAGCCTGGCGCGATATACTGCCCTTCCGCACGGATCACTTCCGTTCCTTCCCCGATACAATGCGCGGCGTCTCCAACCAGGGCGATTCTTCCGCTGCTGATCGCCAGATCCGTATCGGGCAATATTTCTTTGGTACAGACATTGACGAGCCGGGCGCCGGTAATGACGATATCAGCCGGCTTGCTGCCCTGCGCCACGGCGGACAGGTTCCGGCTGACTTCCCAAAGGGGCGAATGGCAAAACTGATTGATCATGGGCATCCTCCTCTTGTAAAAAGCGCCGGTTAAGGCGCGGGAACAGGAAACGCTTCTTCATTTGTCACAGACCCAACTCGTTCTCAAGAATACTTGCCAAATTGTTTTCGCATCGATTCCATAATTTCGGAAATAGCTGGACCATCCAATGCGGCTGCCGCTGAAGCGACATGGTCGCCGTATACGTCCGGGTCGAGCGCCGATCGGATTTCTTCTTCCACGATATGATACACGCTGAGTCCCAACGGGACTCCTGTCAATGGACCTGCATAGGTAGGGTCTCCGGCTGTGACGGTTTCCGCCGCAAGGCCGGCGGCTTCGCTGTCCGCCGCGCCGAGAAGGACGAGCAGGTTCCCGGGACCGTACTGATCCGCGAGTTCTTTGACCCTCTTTTGGTTTCCCAGGTCCATCGCGCCTGCAGCGGTTCAGACGAAGCATTCAGTCGAAGAAAATACGATCTCCGCTTCCGTCTCCCGCAGGCATTCTTCTATCGCCTCGCCTGTTATGCCGTCCCGGTCGCCGAGGATCAGGACTTTCTTTCCGGTAAATACATTCACGCCAAGGCCTCCTTTACTATTTGACGGGAAATATGGTTTGCAGTTCTACTTCTGTCGATAAAGCTTCCAATGCTGTGGTTAGAATTTTTCTTCGAACCTGCTTTTCCTCTTCCGGCGGCAAGGCGGGATTGCCAAGGGGGTGAGGGATAGCGACGGCGGGCACAATCCGGTTCGCGCCTACCGTCATGGAGATGGGCGTGACGGTACAGATATGGACTACCGGCATACCGGCTCTTTCAATTTCTTTCACCATCGTTGCGCCGCAACGAGTGCAGGTCCCTCAGGTGGAGGTGAGGATGACGGCTTCCACGCCATCCGCCCGCAGCTTCTGGGAAAACTCCGCCGCGTAAGCCTTTGCGCTTTTTACCGCCGTTCCGTTTCCGACTGTGGCATAGTAGGTATTATGCAACTTGCCGATCAGGCCCTGCGCCTCGAATTCGCGCATAATGTCCACCGGCAGCACCCGGTTTGCGTCCTGATTGGCATACAAAGGATCATAGCCTCCATGGGCGGTTTCATGGGTATCCGCAGATAAGCCGCGCAGACCTTCTATGCTGTATTCCCCATACTTGGATGCGCTGGAGGATTCGATATGGTCCGGATTGCCCTTGGGCACGATCCCGCCGGATGTGACCAGGGCAATTTTCGCCTTCGAGAGATCGATTACCGCCGGGTTTGGCGGTACACGGTCGTAATCCGGCATGGGATACTCGGTTTCAAAGTCCTTGCCCGCCATCTTCTTCAGCAGCATGTCGACGGCGCGTTTCGAGCCCCGTTCTTTCTCGAAAAAATTGACCCGCACGCCATTGGGCAGATAGCCTTCTTCCGCGGAAGCGCCGATGGCGTCGCCGCGCGCCAGTTTGAGAGATAGAGGGATCATTTTCGCAATGGCTTCCCGCATAGAGGCGGCGCTGCCGCCGGTAGCCGTGATAAGGAGCATGTCCTTATACATATCCGCACCGGGATTTTCCTTATACATTCCGGTCAATACCGGGATATCGTATACCTGCCGGACCGCGTCGCAGATCGTAGCGCAGGCGACGCCGTAGCGTCCCGCGTTGAAAGCGGGACCCGCAAGGAAGAGATCCGGTTTGCATAAATGGATAATGGCCAGGATCGTCTTGACGGCTTCTTCCGTGTGTTCGTTGAAATACGAGTCTCCGCATACGATGGTGTGCGTGATTTCCGCCTGTTCCCCATAACCGGCGGCAAAAGCCGTACCCGGGCCGATTGCCCCCTCCCGTAATTCCGGCATGTAGTCCGCTTTGTCTTCCCCGCCGATACCGGCATAGAATTGGTTGATGTAATGCACTACTTTCAGTTTATTCATACGCTTGCCCCCGATTCGTTGATTAGGATTATCTTGCGCTCAGACAGCCGAAGCCGAGTTCGTTGGTGGAGCCGGTTACGGCCTGGAGTTCTACGACGATACTGCCGTCGGCGAGGACATTGTCTGCAAAACCGCCGGCAAGCCTGTCCACATAGGCTTGGGAACCAATGATTTTGTCCATTTTAGGCAGGGTAACCAGTTGGTTGGCGTTCCCGGCGGAGATCACGGCGTCCGCGGCGGGATCCGCGTCGGCCAGGGACTGGGATGTGCCGTCTCTGCCGGCGTATTCGTTGGTGATGAGAACGGTAGGTATCCCGGTCGCTTCGATTTTTCGGCAATTCATGACCAGGTCCGTATCCGGATTGCCGAAGCCCTCCTGGGTAATGATCAGGCCGTCGAGGGCCAGATACTCGGCGAGTTTCGCCGCCCAGTCGGAGGAACGCTCCTTGTCGGCAAGGTATACGTTTTCATTGGTGAGGATCATAGCGGCGAAGTTGAGGGTTTTCCCGTGCGCCTCGAAGAGATCCTGGATGACCGGGTTGTTTTGGTGATGGTATGTGGTATTCTTATCGCAGGCGGACACGCAGTTTCCGCTGACGATGGCGCCGTCCATCGCTTCCGTCGGATGCAAGAGCGTGGTCAGCGACTGCTTCATGTCGACGCCGTAAACGTAGGTATCGTGCAGCAAGCCCTGGCTTTGCAGCATCAGGACATAGCCTACGCGGGGGAGATCCGGGAATTGCTTTGCGCCTTCCATGAGGTCAAGGCTCTCATACACCACGACTTCGTCAGGTTCGGCGTCTTTTCCCGCTTCGCCCAGTGCGGCTGCTGCCTTAAGCCCGGCCATGCGCAGCGAGCGTTCATATTCATGGGCGCTCAATCCCTCCGCAGGACTAAAGTCAAGCACCAGGTTACAGGTTTGGGAGAAGGGCGTATACGCGGCGCCGACGCCGGCCATATCGATGATCCCTTCCTGGAAACCCGCCACCCTGCCGGCTGTCACAACGGCTGCGCCCTTGAGTACCCGTGTTATACCGGAACCTACCGTTGTCACCTTGGAGACCATGCCCGGGAAGACGCCGCCCGGCCCCTCTATCTTGACCCGGGGCTCGATCACGTCTTTGACCGGTATGATCCGCACGCTTTCCCCCGGTCTGGCGATATCGATCGCGACGTCGCGGATATGGGGGTCCTCCAGCAGTTGGGCGCGTAATTCGGCTGGATTGACATACAGGACGCCCTTCTCGATCTTTGTTTCGTCAGAGAGGCGGATATCGTTGATTAGGATATTGTCGATTTCAAGCTTCACAGGAATCCTCCCTTGCGTTTGGTATAGGCCCGGCTAAAGTTGTGCGAGTGTATTTGATAGGATCTGGTAATCGATTTCCTGATAGTCTCTCTGCAGCGCCTCCGATAGCGGAGCGGGTTTTGGCTGGCGCTTTTCGTAGGCATACACACCGTTCTCAATGATGCCCAGGGAGTCTAGATCCAACGCGCCGCCAGGACTGCCGGAGATCAGGATGGACCGATAGGGGTTTTCATTGGGCTTTATGCTGCCGTACAGCGGGTGGCTGAGCAGCGCGTGACCCAGATGAACCCTGTCCCTTACCATGACCAGGACCGCCATAGGGGAAACAGCCGCATATTCGACAGATAGGGAATCGGCGCAGCGCGCGGCTACCAGCGGGTTATTGGTCAGGATTATTGCGTTCATCAGATTTATTATAAACAATTCCGTTGAAAAAACAAGGAAAGAATGGTGCATAACAAAATCTTGGGTAAACAAAAAGAAAAAAGAAAATGTGCAATAATGGGAAAAATAGGATGGTGAAGAATGAGGATATTGTTGGGGATGATAACTATAAAATGATGGAAGAACTAAGTGATCCTATCCGTGGTGGTAGGCACTTCAAACTTAACGACTACGCAGACTATCCCGTCCGAATTACTGTTAAAACCACCGCTTGAATTTCCGAGTTAATAAGGATTGACATTTTCGATAGTTTGATGGATAATTATCAAAACAACCGCTTGAGTGATTTGAACAATTGAATTTTGCAGAGGTGAGATAGTGCGAACGATGGATGAAATCAAAAATATATTTGAGCAGCATGGCTATGTTATGCGCACAGCCGAGCTTCGTGCTTCAAAGATATATTATGAGGATATTCAAAAGCTATTGAATGACAGCGTAATCGAAAAAGTTAAACAAGGATATTACCATTTTATTGATGAGAATAACAACAGCGAAGTAAATATCATCAACCGTCTATTCCCTGACGCTGTTCTTTGCATGAATACCGCGTTGTTTTATTACGGATACAGTGACCGCACCCCCTCCGAGTGGCACTTGGCAGTGGATAAGGATATTTCCAAGTACAGAGTAAAAATAGATTACCCATTTATCAAAACCTATTTCCATGAATCCAGCCTTTTGAATCTTGGTGTTACGGACGGAAGCATTGACTCAAATGCTGTTCATATCTATGATCGTGATCGTACAATTTGCGATTGTCTGCGTTATATGGGCAAGATGGACAAAGAGATTTTTAATAAAGCGATTCAAGGTTACGTTAAAGACTCGAAAAAGAATATACCAAACCTTCTGCAGTACGCAAAACCATTGCGTGTGCAGAAAAAGGTCAAGGATTTGATTGGAGTGTGGCTGTGATGCCGGATATAGGTGCGTCTGTCCTTGCAAAACTTAAAAACAAAGCGAAGGCTTCCAGCGTTAGTTACCAGCAATGCTTGCAACTTTTCTTTCAAGAAGAATTTTTACGCCGGCTTT
>WRMS01000028.1 GCA_009777025.1 Clostridiales bacterium
GAAATACCTTACGGACATCCGCAAGTCCTCCTCTGCCTTGATGTCCATTATCAACGACATCCTGGACTTCTCAAAGATCGAGGCTGGCAAGGTAGAGTTGATCCAAGTCAACTACAATGCCAGAATGCTCATCGACAACTTGTATTCCATGTTTTCCATCCTCTGCAGAAACAAGGGTCTCGACATGACTTTTGACATCGCGGACAACCTGCCGGATCGGGTGTTTGGTGATGAAAACCGGCTACGCCAAGTGCTGACCAACTTAATGTCCAATGCGGTCAAATACACCAAGAAGGGCAGCGTGACCTTATCCGCCCGTCTTGAAGGCAGCGACCTGCGCTTTGACGTCTCCGATACAGGCATCGGCATACGCGCCGAGGAGCAGGAACTGCTTTTTGACCCCTTTGTCCAGTTGGATCAGAAGCGGAACAGAAATGTCATGGGCACAGGGCTGGGGCTTGCCATCAGCTACAAGTTGACCCAACTCATGGGTGGGGACCTTTGGCTGTGCAGCGTCTATGGAGAAGGCTCTATATTCTCGGTCAGCGTGCCCTATGTCTACGCCGAGCAGGACATCTTGGAAGAACCTGACGAAATCTACGATTTCCGGGCACCGGAAGCCAGAGTCCTCGTGGTTGACGATATCGAGATCAATCTCTCCGTGGCCGAAGCTCTGCTCAGCGCCTTTGAGGTTATTCCCGATTTGGCCATGCGTGGCGCCGATGCGGTGAAAATGGCCAACAATAGCCAGTACCATATCATTTTTATGGATCATATGATGCCCGGCATGGACGGGCTGGAGGCGACCAAGCTGATCCGCGAGTCAGGGAACTGGAATGAAAGCGTCCCCATCATCGCCCTAACCGCCAATGTGGTCAGCGGCATGGACCAGATTTTTCTGGGCAATCGCATGGACGACGTCCTGCCCAAGCCTTTGGAGATCGAGGCGCTTAATCTCTGCCTCAAAAAATGGCTTCCTGCCCATATGATCACCAAGACCTAACATGAGCTGCCGCTCACAAGCTACTTTGGCAAGCTATTTTCCCATTTATTTCCTGCAATACCCTCTTGAACATCCCATAAAACCGTGTTATCATGGGGAAGTCTGGTGCGATGGCGAAGGGGTAACGCTGCGGCCTGCAAAGCCGCCATTCGTCGGTTCAAATCCGACTCGCACCTTTGAAAGAAGAATCCCGCCTGCGAATACCATTGCAGGCGGGATTCCTTATGGGATGATTCAATGTGCATCAGCGGACGGGGTCCGCCGCTTGCGTAGTTGCCGATCCGTGCTTCAGACGCGCTTCGCCTTATCCGGCTTTACGCGTCGGCATTGATCGTCTTGAGCAATTCTTCATGGGATTCTTTTGTGATCTTATAACCCGAGAAGAACAATACGCCGATACCGGTGATGATCGCGCTCAGCATAGTCAGCGCAAACCTGAGGTAACCTAACAGCACGGGGTTCTGAGGCTGGTTGGGTACATACCCAAGGGCAGCCAGGATCCAGCCGCTGGCGCCTTGACCGAAGGAAGTACCGAATTTGAATGTAAAGTTGACGATAGCGACGATGAAGCCGCTGGCGCGCAGGCCATACTTGGCGATGGTGTACTCGGTAACTTCCGGCACCATGGAGAAGAGGCAAACAAAGCCGACGCCGCCGATGGCGCCCCTGCACAGGTTAATGATGTACCAGGCAAGGCGGCCGCCCGGGGTAAGGACCATGGGCGCCAGGAAGTACATACAGACAGCGACAACGCAGGAGAAAGACCAGGCCATGATGCCCAGGTTGCGCTTATTCGGATAGAGCTTGAGCAGAACGCCCATCAGCATGGCGGCAATCGTACCGCCGAATGAGGAAAAGGTCGCGTTCTGGGCCTGATACAGCACGTTGCCGGCGTAATAGGTCCAGAAGTAGATGCCCACGCCCCCGGCCAACGCGCCGTTTAAGCCGTGGCAAAGGTGGGCGCCCATGAGCATAAGCGCCGGTTTGTTGCCTTTCAGACACTTCAAACTTTCGCTAAAAGGCGGATCCTTCTCATCTGCCGCCGGCAGGATGCGTTCTTTGGTGCCGTAGTAGCAAATGAAGTAGAAGGGTGTCGAAATCGCAAGGAAAATACATGTTGCGTAGAAGTATCCTGCCGCACGGTCACCGGGTACGAGGTAGATCGTCATCGGCAGGTAGGTGGCGGCAATGGTCGCCATGACCAGACTGGCGCTTGTCTGCCGCCAGGAGGTGAGTATACCGCGCTGGGCATAATCCGTAGTTAATGTGGACTTCATGGCCAGATGCGGTATCTCGAGGGCCGTGAACGCCGCCACGAATATAAAGTAGGATACAAAATAGCTGATGGTCTGTACGGTCTGGGAAGCGCCCGGAATCCGCATGAACAGCAGCAGACAGGTGAGGTTCGACGTGATGCCGGCGGGGATAATCCAGGGGCGGTATCTGCCGTTCTTCGTGTGGGTACGGTCAGCCATAGCGCCGATGATGGGATCGTTGATGGCGTCCCACAGCTTATTCAGCATCAAGAAAGTAGCAACAATACTCATAGGGATCAGCGCTACGTCTGTCCAGTAGTATGTAAGGTAGCCAAGCGGTAGGTTAAAAGGTATGATCATACCAATAACGCCGGCAGCGTAACAGAATCTTTCCTTATTCGACAGTTTAACTGCTGCCGATTCCAAAGTGGTGTGTCCGGTTTCTGCCATGGAAAAGATCACCTTGCCTTCCATTATAAATTATAATTAAGTGCAATTGAACGAATCTTCGTTCAGCATAGGATGAAGACCCATGTTGAACGTTAGATGAGTCCATGCAGACCCTAGGAGTTCTTATTCCACGACTGAAGTCATGGGTATTAGAACGAGTTGGGTCTGTGATAATATGAGATTTGATTCGGCAGGGCGCTGAGGCCCGCCATGGAATCGAAGTCGAATCTATCCGGCCAATTTGCGGATAAATCAGGATTCATAAGGTGTCTTCGAGGCTAGTAAAGGAATAATACAAATACGGTATGCAGGGAATCCTCATCACGCGTCTATTCCGGGAATCACCTCCTCAGCATATCATAGCGACCGTCTCGCTCAAAGCCAGAATGCCAACGTAACCGATCTGCACCGATTGTAATACAGTCATTGGGCATTGCGAAGCTTGAGACCTGGTTATCTTCAAAGCTTATTATACCATAAAAAATACATAAAAAAACAAAAAAATCGATAAATGTAAATAAAAATATTAACAACGCTGTTTCCGAGCAATACCTTATGGCACGGCAGCCTGCTTACTATTGCACTGACCTACACCCGCAAAGGAGATCAGGATTCCTCCTGGAAGGTCAGATATTTTTCGAAGGACAAATGAACCAATGCCTTATCCTGACTGTAAGTGATCCTGTCCGCGGCTTCTTCCGTTAAAAAATAACCGCCGTCCAGAAATCCTTCGCTCTTGTTAATCTCGCAGCTTTCATCGTTGGCTTGCATGATAAACCAGTCTACCTTGTTGCTAATCGGGGCTTTCCGGGAAAGGGAAAAGAATTCATAATTGGTTTCTCCCGCAGGGGCAAGAATTTTCGCTTGGATACCGGCTTCCTGTTTCACCCGCTGAAGCGCTACTTCACCGGGGTGTTCTCCACTTCTGATTACGCCTTTGGGAAGCACCCATTCTCCTTTGTCATTTTGCATCAAGAACACTTTATCTCCCGCAAAAATCACGCCTCCCGCACAGTGTCTTTGTCTCATAGGGCATTCCTCCTTTTTGGTTTATACGTTAAAACGGAAATGGATGATATCCCCATCCAAAACGATGTACTCTTTGCCCTCCAGCCGGAACAGACCATTTTCCTTTACCTTAGCCATGGATCCCAACTCTTGGATATCGTGAAACTTGACCACTTCTGCCCGAATAAAGCCTCTTTCGATATCGGAATGGATCTTGCCCGCAGCGCTTTTTGCGTTTGCGCCCTCCTCGACGGTCCAGGCCCGCACCTCGTCTTCGCCGGCGGTGAGAAAGGAGATCAAGCCAAGAAGCCCATATACGGCGCGCGCCAGTACGGTGATTCCCTGCTGGTCAATTCCCATATCTTCCATAAACATGGCCTTATCCTCTTCCGGAAGCCTGCTGATCTCCAGTTCCATTTCCGTGCATAGGGTCAACAGCGGGATGCGCAGCGCCTCGCAGAGATCCCGTAAGGCCTTCTCCTTCGGCCATGTCTTTGCGCTCCACTGCGTTTCATCCAGATTCACCACCGCCATACGCGGCTTTTCAGTCAAAAAAGCATAATGCCGAATCCCCAGCTTCTCCTCCTCCGAAAGCGCCATTTCCCGTATTGCTCCGCCTCCCTCCATCCAGCTGAAGCAACGCTCCAATAGTTGAAGTTCCTCGGCATTTTCTTTCGTGATCTTTTTGCCGGTTTTGATCCGTTCCATCCTTCTTTCTGCCAGTTCTAAATCGGCGAAAAGCATTTCTGTCTCCACTGCCTCCAGATCCCTTGCCGGATCGACTTCTCCCATTTCATGCATTACCGTTTCGGATTGAAAAGCCCGCAATACATGCACCAGGGCTTCGCAAGGCCTGACGTCGTTGAGGAACTTTGCCGCGCCTGAATTCCGGTTTTCCCCGGAGGCCGAAAAGCCTGCGACGTCGACTAAGTCAATTTTGGCATAGGTGGTTTTTTTCGGGCGGTACAGCGCAGACAGGAAATCGACGCGGCTGTCCGGTACAATACCCGTTCCGGCATTGGCGGATCCCTTAGCGGCGGCTGCCTGCCCGCCTTCCTCCCGGCCGGTAAGCAGTTGAAACAAGGTAGTTTTTCCTGTTTGATTCAATCCCACCAATCCGATTTTCATTGGGCGTCACCTCGCATGTTAAAATGTACTTGACTATACCCGGGCTTTCGCGGAAAATAGAAGTGCTATACGCGATTGGTTGTAACGGTAACCCGTATACTGACTCTGAGGAGGGATAGGATGAATGTCTTAATGATTAACGGCAGCCCCCATGAGGATGGCTGCGTATTCACAGCATTGTCGGAGATTGCGAAAGAACTGCATAAAGAAAATATTGAGACCACGATATTCCCTATCGGCGTGCAGCCCATCTACGGCTGTACGGGATGCGGATCCTGCAGGGGGAAAACGTCCTGTATCTTTGACGGGGATCCCGTTAATGCGGCGATCGAATGCCTGATCAAAGCCGACGGCCTTATCGTAGGCTCCCCTGTATACTACGGTGGCGCCAACGGAGCACTCTGCGCTTTCCTCGACCGGATGTTTTTCGGCAAGGCGCAGCACTATGCCTACAAACCCGCGGCAGCGATCGTGAATTGCCGCCGGGGCGGGGCGGCCAGCGCCTTTGACCGGCTGAATAAGTATTTTACGATTTCCAACATGCCTGTCGTTCCCTCTCAATATTGGAACGCCACCCACGGGACGACGGTTGAGGAAGTGCTTCAGGATCTGGAAGGCTTACAAATCATGAGAACCCTGGGCAGAAATATGGCTTGGATGCTGAATGCCCTGGCTTCCCAAAGCAACGCGGTTCCCGAAGCGGAAAAACGGGTCATGACCAATTTTATTCGCAAATCATAGCAGGATGATCTGGATTGATCACAGAGGAGATAAGGTATATGGTTCTGACAAAGGCGCCCGTGAAGGGTATGAAAGACGTGCTGCCGGAAGAAATGGCGCTCCGGGATTATACCATTCATTTGATTAAGGAAACCTACAAATCTTTCGGCTTCCGTCCGATGGAGACGCCCTGTATGGAGCATATCGGCAATTTGACAAGCAAGCAGGGCGGAGAAAATGAGAATCTGATCTTCAAAGTGCTGAAGCGGGGCGAAAAGCTCTCCCTGGCTGAGGCGTCCTCCCCCGACGATCTGGTGGATAACGGACTGCGTTATGACCTTACCCTGCCTTTGTGCAGGTTCTATGCCAACAATCTGGACAAACTGCCGAATCCGTTTAAAGCGTTACAGATCGGCAGTGTCTGGCGGGCGGACCAACCGCAGAAAGGGCGCTTCCGGCAATTCACCCAATGCGATATCGACGTGCTGGGCGACGCTTCCATGCTGGCGGAAATAGAGCTGATGACCGCTACCACGACCCTTCTGGGGAAGCTGGGCTTCAGCGACTACACCCTCCGCCTGAATCATCGCCGGCTTCTTAAAGCGATGGCCGAATACGCCGGCTTCCCTCCCTCCAGTAACGACAAGGTTTTCATCATTCTGGACAAGATGGACAAAATCGGGTTGGAAGGCGTTGCCCGGGAGCTCCTCTCGGAAGGCCTCGCCCGGGAGTCGGTGGAGTCCTACCTGGCGTTCTTTACGCAAGCAGAAGGCAAAGACCTGCTTCAGGTTTGTGCGGAACGGCTGGCGCCTGCCGGCGTATCCGCCGCGGACAGCGCAACCGGGCTGGGCATGTTGGCGGAGGAAAGCGGGCAAGCCGCCGCCGCCGCCGTCGAAGAACTGCACACCATTATCACCTGTATGGAAGCGGTGAAGGATACGGCTGTCCAAGGGGAGTTTGCCTTGGTCTTCGATCCTACGCTGGTTCGGGGGATGGGGTACTATACAGGTCCTATCTTTGAGATTACCGTGAAAGAATTCGGGAGCTCTGTCGCCGGCGGCGGCCGCTACGACCAGCTGGTCGGCAATTTCACCAGCCTCCAGGCGCCGGCCTGCGGGTTCTCCATCGGCTTTGAGCGCATCATCTCCATACTGACCGACAGGGGATTCCAACCGCCTTCTCCGGAGAGAAAGATCGCCTTCCTCGCGGAAAAAGGCTTGTCCAACGAGGAACTCTGCGCCATGCTTTCAGAAGCCGGCAAAGAACGCGGGACAGGCGCTTCCGTACTGGTTACGCCAAAGAATAAAAACAGCAAGTTTCAAAGAGAGCAGCTGGGAAAAGACGGATATACCGAGTTTCGTAATTTCCATCGACAAAACGAATAGGGGCTGTATGCATTGCCCAAAGCGGCGCCGGTTCCGCCGCCCTTAACCGAAATTCAGAAAAAAGGTCTTGTATGCCAGATACGTTTGATAGAGGTCTCCTTTGCTGACGACTTCATAGGGGGAATGCATGGAAAGCACCGGTACGCCGCAGTCGACAACCTGCATACCCAGGTTAGCCATAAATGCCGCCACTGTGCCGCCGCCCCCCAGATCCACTTTGCCGATCTCCCCGGTCTGCCACGCAATGGCGTCCTTATCAAAGAGCTGACGCAGGGCGGCGATGAACTCCGGGTTCGCGTCGCTGCCGCCGCTTTTGCCCGCGCGGCCGGTGTATTTCTCCAATACCATACCTTTCCCGAGATAATTTGCGTTCAGCGGATCCTGGACGTCTTTAAAGTTGGGATCCACGGCGGAGCCTACGTCGGCGGAAAGCAAGTGTGAAGCGGCAAAGCAGCGGTAGGCGATCAAATCCTGATAGCGATCGCTTGTGGCGGCGCACAATTCGGAAAGGAAATTGCGCAAAGCCACAGACTGGGCGCCGGTATTCCCCTGACTGCCGACTTCTTCCTTATCCGCCAAATAAAGGACCATCGTTTTCTCTGGTACGCCCTTGCTATCCAACAGGGCTTTCAAAGCGGCATAGGCGCAGACTCTGTCGTCGTGTCCATAGCCGCCGATCATACTCCGGTCAAAGCCAATATCTTTGACAGGCAAAGCCGGCACAACCTCGATCTCTGCGGAAACAAAATCCCTCTCTTCGACGCCGTACGTCTCCTTCAATATCCGAAGAAGCATGGATTTTACCGGCTGACCGGCATTCTCTTGATCAGCGCCCTTTTCTTTCGGCTTTTCTTTATCAGGTAAAGAGCCAAGCAAAACGTTCAGCCCTTCCCCCGTAACCGCTTCGGCGACTTTTTTCTCCATTTGCTTCTGCGCCAGATGGGGCAGCAGATCGGTGATGACAAAGCAGGGGTCGCCTTCCTGGTCGCCAACGCGGACTTCGACTTTATTTCCGTTCTTGAGAAAAACAACGCCATGCAGCGCCAGAGGCATACAAACCCACTGATACTTCTTGATGCCTCCATAGTAATGGGTTTTCGCAAGCGTTAAGTGACTGTCTTCGTAAAACGGGTTCTGCTTGAAGTCCAACCGGGGAGAATCGATATGGGCCGCTATTGCGTTGACGCCCCGGTTGAGCGGCTGCTTTCCGATCACGGCGGCGAGTATCGACTTGCCCTGGCAGTTGCGGTACACTTTGTCTCCCGGCGCCAGCAAATTTCCTTTGCCCTTGTCTTTCTCTACTAGTACATCAAGATCTGCGTATTTCTGTTTCTCTAAACAGGAGACCGCGTAAGCGCTGACCTCCCTTTCTGTTTTGCAGGATTGGAGGAAAGCCATATACTCGTCACTGAAGCGGAAGGCTTCTTTTTTTTCTTTCTCTCCTGCTTTTTCCCACCAGATGTCATATGCTTCATTTCCTTTGGCCATATCTGTACCTCCTATTCTATGAATCGGGCTTCCGCATAAAGATTCATTCTATGCGCGGCAGCCCACTTTAATATAAGTCCTCTTCGCGTTCGCGTTTCCTGCTGCGTGTCATCAGGCTTTCTACCGCCTCCCTGGGGCTGATCGCGCCCTTCAGCACAGCATAGATATGCTCGGTGATGGGCATGGAAACGCCTGTCTTTTGTGCTAAAGCATAGGCGGCTTCTGTGGTATCAATACCTTCCACCACCATGCCCACTTTCTCTATGGCTTGCGCCGGCGGCATACCTTCACCGATAAGGATTCCACAGCGGCGGTTGCGGCTGTGCATACTGGTGCAGGTTACAATCAGGTCGCCTATCCCCGCCAGCCCGTAGAACGTATCTTCTCTGGCGCCCAGCGCCACGCCAAGACGGCTGATTTCCGTAATGCCCCTGGTCATCATCGCCGCTTTGGTATTGTCTCCGAATCCCAGTCCGTCGGATATGCCGGCGCCCAGGGCAATGATGTTCTTCAATGCGCCGCCCAGTTCGACGCCTTTCAGGTCGGTGCTGGTATAGACCCGCAGCCGGTCGTTCATCAGAAAGTCCTGCACGTCTTCCGCTCTGCTCCGATCCTCCGCTGCGGCGACCAAGGTTGTAGGGAGCGACCTGCCTACCTCTTCCGCATGGGAAGGGCCGGACACCACGCTGTATCCACTCCTCATCGTGGCAGGCAGAATCTGCGTCGCGACCTCCGACATCCGCATCAACGTGGACTGCTCGATGCCTTTGGCGACATTGACAACTGTCACGGAAGGCCGCAGATAGGGCAACGCAGACAGCAACGCGCTGCGAAACTGCTGAGAGGGCGCCGCAAAGATCACGATCTCCGCATCCTTGAGGGCTTCCTCATGCCCGTATACGATCCTGAGTTCGTCGGGCAGAGAGACGCCCGGCAGATAACGCCGGTTCTCACGGCATGCTTCCATATCCCGGAGATTCTCCGCGGATATATCCCAAATACGGACCTGGTGTCCGTTTAAGCTCAGGCTCACGCCCAGCCCCGTGCCCCAACCCCCTGCGCCGATGATGGTGATGTTGCGCATATCAAACCTCAAGAAGTTCTTGCAAAATTTGATTGACCATGCCCGGATTGGCTTTTCCCTGGGAAGCTTTCATCACCTGACCAACCAATGCGGATATGGCCTGTTTCTTTCCCCCGCGGTAATCCGCCGCAATTTTCGGATTCTGCTCGATCACATCGCGGCACATATCCCGGATTGCCGTATCGTCGCTGACTTGCTCCAGATTCTGTTCTTTCACGATTTCTCCCGGGCTTTTGCCGGCATTGACCGGCTGAAACAGGAGCTCCGTTACCTTCGAGCCGGCGGAACTGCTGATGGCGCCCGTGCTGACCAAAGTCGCCAACTCCGCCAGATCCGCTCCGCCGAAAGGCAGCTGCTCGGCTTCCAGGCCTTTCTCATTCAGAAGCCGGATGATATCTCCCATGATAAAGTTGGCGCAAATCTTGGGAGGCGCGCCTGTCTCCGCCGCACGGTCAAAAAGGTCGCTCAGGGCTTTCGAAACCGTCAGGATCCCGGCGTCGTAATCCGACAGATTATACTGTTCCCGATAGCGCCGCCTTCTGGCTTCGGGCATCTCCGGCAGCGAAGCCCGGATCGTCTCCACTTCCTCCTGGGAAATGACAATGGGCATGACGTCCGGTTCCGGGAAATAATAGTATTCTTCCGCATGCTCTTTTACTCGCATTACGTAGTTTTCGCCTTTATCGTCATCCCAGCGCAGCGTCGCTTGAAATAATTCGCCGCCTTCTTCCAGGATCCGCGTTTGTCGCTTGATTTCGTAAGCCGCCGCCGCCCTCGCGGCAGAAAGAGAATTCAGGTTCTTCATTTCCGTCCGTACACCGAAAGGCTCTCCTTCATGATGAAGGGAAATATTGATATCACAACGAAGCGCCCCTTCTTCCATTTTGCAATTGGAAACACCGGTATATAGCAATACCTGCCGCAAGGTTTCCATATAGGCGTAGACTTCGTCCGGGCCGGACAAGTCAGGCTCCGAGACGATTTCGATCAAGCCTGCGGCGCCGCGGTTAAGATCGACCCTGGTTTCGCCTGCGCCGTGAATCAGTTTTCCCGCATCTTCCTCTATATGAATCCTGTTGATCCGTATCCGTTTGCGCTGTCCCGCAAGCTCGATATCCAAGTAGCCGTCATAACAGACCGGCAGCTCCAATTGGGAGATCTGGAAGCCCTTCGGTAAATCCGGATAAAAGTAATGCTTACGGTCCTGCCGGGAATACGGATTAATTTTGCAGTTTAGCGCCAAACCGGCTTTCACACACAGCTCCACTACCTTACGATTGAGCAGGGGAAGGGTACCCGGCATACCCAGACATCCCGGGCAGATATGCGTGTTTTCTTCGCCGCCAAAAGCAGTGGAGCATCCGCAGTAAATCTTGCTTTCAGCGGCCAGTTCCGCGTGGACTTCCAATCCGATTACCGGTTGATATGTGGACATATACGCTCACCTTTTCGATTTATAGATTGTGTGGGGCGCCCTTGCCGCCGCAACCGTTGATTATACTAGACCGCATAGTTCTTCAGCCCCGCGGGCAACCTGCAGCAGGAGATCTTCCGATAAAGCCGGTCCGATCAGCTGAAGGCCGATGGGCAGCCCCGCGCTGTCATTGCCACAAGGTATGCTGATGGCGGGGAGTCCGGCAAGACTCGCCGAAACCGTACAAAGATCCATGGCGCATGCCTCAGCAGGATCGCTAAACTGTTTACTCACCGGCCAGGCAGTGACCGGCGACGTCGGCGCAAGTAAAATATCATATTTGCCAAATACACGCTGAAAGTCATCCCGAACCAGTGTTCTGACCCGCTGCGCCGGCTTGAACCAAGCGTTAAAGCCTTCCTGGCTCAGGATATAGGCCCCGAACAGCATCTTTCGTTTCACATCCTCGCCGAAGGCTTCCGTGCGGGTCTTGCGCAGCATATCGTCATAATTCTCATACGAGGCGGTCCGATAGCCGAACTTCACGCCGTCATAGCGATTCATGTTGCTGCTGAACTCCGCCGCCGCAATCACCTGATAGGCGCTGACGGCATAGTCCGTATGGGGCAGGGAGCATTCTTCGACCACTGCGCCGGCTTCCTGCATCGCCGCCGATAAGGATTTGACGCTTTGCCGGATTTCTTCCCCGACTTCCTGGCCCATATATTCTTTGGGCACGCCGATCCTGAGTTCCTTCAGCCTGACCGCCCCCATGAGATTCCGGAGATAATCCGGCGTCCGGTCCTTACAGGCGGCGGGATCTCTGGCGTCATAGCCGGCAATCAGCGACAGAACCAGTGCACAATCTGCCGCGTCTTTGCCGGTAATGCTGATTTGATCCAGCGAGGATGCGCATTGCACCAGTCCGTAACGGGATACCCGCCCGAAGCCGGGGCGCAGGCCGACTACGCCGCAGAAAGCCGCGGACTGCCTTGCCGAACCGCCCACATCGCTGCCCAGAGCAAAATATGCCGTATCCTCGGCGACCGCTGCGGCAGGACCGGCGGATGAACTCCCGGGGGTGTATGCGGCGTCGACAGGATTTTTTGTCGTGGCAAAGAGAGTGTTTTCAGCGCGTTCACCCAAGGTCGGGCCAACAGCGAATTCCTCCATATTCAGTTTGCCAAGGAGTATAACGCCCGCTTGCTCCAAGCTCTCCGCAACCGCAGCGGAATAAGGCGGTACAAAGCCTTCCAGCATCCGGGACGCGCAAGTTGTCCGCATACCTTCGACGCAGATATTATCCATCAACGCGGCAGGTACGCCGTCTATCCCGCTTAAGGGCGATCCCGCTATACGGCGGTTATCGGAAATCGCAGCCGCTTTCAGTGCTTGCTCATTCGTCAGCACATAGGCATTGTTCCCGCTTGCTCCGATCCTGTCCAGCAGGATTTCGGCGATCTCGCTGCTGGTGGTTTCCCGATTTTGCAAAAGCTTTCCGATCTGTACCAGGGAAAGGGTTGCCAATCCTTGTTCCTGCGCTGCCTGCATCCAACTTCCTCCTAACATGGGCTGCCGCCCATCCCTAAGTGAAGCAGCATCCCCTTGGGTGAATGTTACATGGGGCTCTGCCCCATGCCCTGTCGGGATTCGCGCGCGTGTCGCTCATCCCTTCCGCTTCGCGGCGCTGCGATTCCGCAGCGTTAGTACCTTACATTTTCGCGTTTTTTATCACAGACCCAAGTCCGTAAGGTACTACTCCAGCACCTTCGGCGTTATAAAGCAGGTTTCGTCCCGCTCCGGCGCGTTAGCCAGCATTTTTTCTCTCGATGGCGACCGAACCATCACGTCTTCCCTGTATACCGATTGCAGTTGCACCGCGTGCGAAGTCTCTGCGACGCCGGCCGTATCCGCTTCTTCGAGCTTATCCGCCAGATGCAACATGTCTTCGATCGTTAAAGCCAGTCTGGAAGACTCGGCTTCCGTCAGGTTGATTTTAACTAGGCCGCTGAGTTTTCTCATTGTCTCTTCTGTGATTCGCATGATGGATTACCCTTCTTTTCCCTTCGTTTGCTTCGTCTCCTTTGGCTCTTCCGGCTCTACATATTCCCGCCAATACTGCAAGCTCTCATCTTCGTACATCTCCCCGCACTCCTGCATAATCGCGGAAACCTGCAGATGTTGGGGGCATACCTCTTCGCATTGCCCGCATTTGGTGCAAAGAGAGGGTGGCTTCCGCATCATATGGCTGATTTCATAGCGAATCCTGTCATGGCAGTCATACATAGAAGCTTCGTTGCGCATGCCAATGATCAAGGGAATCTCGATTTGCATCGGACAGCCCGGACGGCAATACCCGCAGGATGTGCAGGCATAAGGGATCAGCTTGTCATATTCGCGGGCGATCGTGTCAATGGTCGCCAGCTCGTCCTGATTCAGGCAACCGGCGTCGGCGCTATCCATGATCCGGAGATTCTCTTCAACCTGCGCAAAGCTGCTCATCCCGCTTAAGATGGTCGTGACCTCCGGGTGGTTTGCCACCCATCTGAGTCCCCAGTCGGCAGGAGATCGCCTGACTTTGAAGGAATCCATGTATTGCAGGATTGCCGGAGGGATGCTGGTCGTAAGCTTCCCGCCTTTCAAGGGTTCCATAACGATCACCGCCAATCCTTTTGAAGCGGCGTAACGCAGTCCTTCCACCCCGGCTTGCTTATCCGCGTCCATGTAGTTGAGCTGGATCTGTACAAAATCCCAGGGCGCGTGTGCGAGCATTTCCTTAAACAGCGCAAGGCTTTCCCCGTGATAGGAAAAGCCCATATTCCTAATCTTTCCCGCTTCTTTCATTTTGACCAGAAAAGAAGCAGTCTCCAATTCCTGTACGACCGGCCAGTAGCGCTCCTTCATACCGTGCAGAAGATAGAAGTCCACACAATCCCGTCGCAAACGCTTTAAGGAGGTATCCAGGAAGGCCTGGTGCTCTTCCGCTTTTCTCAGCCGCATCGTGGGAAGCTTGGTCGCGACCATGACTTTGTCGCCATAGCCGTCGCGTAGCGCCTTTTCTACGACTTCCTCACTACCGCCTTCATAATAGGTGTAAGCCGTGTCAATATAGTTCACTCCCTGTTCGATCGCATAGCGGATCATCCGGATCGACTCGGCTTCATCGATACCAGAGGGATTGTCTTTCGGGGCGGGCAGACGCATGGCGCCAAAGCCCAACAAAGAGTGTTCCTGCCCCGTCCTGGGGTTCGTCCTGTACTTCATGCGCAGCATCTCCCTATTCATCCTATGATTAATTATACCATACCAGACCATACTACTAAACTCGCGCTTCAACTATTTTCCACATTTTGTTTCGCGTTCGTTAAGAGTATGGCGTCTATTCCACTAAGCAGTAAACTGTGCTTTGATCCGCGGGTCGATGAAGGCGTAGGCAATATCCACCGCCAGGTTTACCACGCACACCAGCAGAGAGATCACCAGCACGGCGCCGTTGATCACCGGGTAGTCCCGCGCCAGAATCCCGTCCATCAGATATAAGCCCATACCGCGAATATTGAAAATCGTCTCCACGATGATCGATCCGGAAAATGCAGCCGCGCTATACAAGCCAATAACCGTGGCAAGGGTGATCATGCAGTTTTTCAAGGCGTGCCTGCGGATGACGGCGCTGTCTTTGAGGCCTTTTGACTTTGCCGTACGGATGTAATCCTGCCGGATCACTTCCAGCATAGCTGTGCGCGTCATGCGAATGAAGACAGCGATACTCCCCACGGCAGAGCAGGTCACAGGCAGGATCCAGGATTTCCAGCTTCCGAGACCGGATGGCGGGAGCCACCTGAGTACAACGCCGAAAAAAACAGCGCTTAAGAGCGCCAGGACATAGCCGGGTATGGCCGACATAATTAAGGAAAAGGAAGTCAGGCTTACATCGAGCACACTATATTGCTTCAGCGCGGACAGCATACCGCAAGGTACGCCGATGATCATCATCAGCAAAATGCTCATAGCGCCCAGCAGGAACGTAACGGGGATCCTGTCGGCCAGTTCCGCTGTGATGGGAATGTTGGTCAAGTACGATTTCCCCAGATCAAGCCTGGTGAACACATTCCATAGATAGTTGCCGAGTTGTACGATATAGGGCCTGTTTAAACCGATTGCCGACGCTTTGATTGCGCTGACTGCCGGCCTGCCGGGGGTATGATACGTGATCGTATACACAATCACGATCACGCCCATCATGACCGGTATACTCCATAGTATCCGTTCGATAATGTACTTTTTCAAATGCTGATAATCCTCCGTCCTCCGCTATTGAACGAACCTTCGTTACAAATTGTTGATCTCCCTGACATTGTGGCAGGTCACAAAATGATTCGGCTCAACTTCCTGGTACGTCGGGGCGCCCTGACGACAGACGTCCGTGGCGTATTTGCAGCGCGCCAGGAAGCGGCATTCGTCTTTCGGCTCTATGGGGGAGGTCAACTCGCCCAGCAGCTCCACCGGCCGCTTCACGTGGTCGATATTCGGTACGGGGATTGCGGACAGGAGCCCCTTTGTATACGGATGATAGGGCTTCCTGAACAGTTCCTTGGATTCGCATTTCTCTGCCATTACGCCCAGATACATCACCAGGATATCGGTCGATATATGCTTAACCACCGACAGGTCGTGGGTGACAAAGATATAGGTCAGGTTCTGCTGCGCCTGCAGATCTTGCAGCAGATTCAGGATCTGCGCCTGGATCGATACATCCAGCGCGGAGACCGGTTCGTCGCATACAATGAACTTCGGCGAGAGGGCCAGCGCCCTGGCCACGCCGATACGCTGTCTGCGTCCGCCATCCAGCTCATGGGGATAGGAAAAGGCAAAGCGCCTGGCCAGGCCCACCAAGTCCATCAGCTCATAGACTCTTTTTTGGCGTCCATCTTTATTGTACATCTTGTACACGATCAGCGGATCGCCGATCAGCTCCGACACGCAGAGCCTGGGGTTCAGCGAGGAATAGGGATCCTGAAAGATAATCTGCATCTCTTTGCGTAGCGCTATGCTGTCTTTCTCGCTGATACTCGTGATGTCCCTGTCTTCGAAGACAATCCTTCCGTCCGTGAGATCGAGCAGCTTCAGTACAACGCGCCCCAGCGTCGACTTCCCGCAGCCGCTTTCTCCCACGACCCCCAGCGTTTCGCCCTTGTTGATTACAAAGCTCACGTCGTCCACAGCATGCAACTGCCCCGCCGGCGTAGCGAAATATTTTTTCAGATGCTCTACCTTGAGAAGCTCCGCCATTTATATCTCCCCCTTCGCAACTCTCAGGCATCTGACGAAGTGCCCCGGCTCTACCTCTACCGTCTCCAGTTCGCCCGTCTCGCATTTCTCGTCGATAAAGTTACATCTCTCATGGAATTTGCAACCTTCCGGTAAATCCGCCGGATCCGGCATCAGGCCCTGGATCGGGTTGAGCCTGTCCACATCCTTGTCCAGGGAGGGTATCGATCCGAATAAGCCGATCGTATAGGGATGCAAGGCATTGCGGAATATCTGCGCCAATGAACCGTACTCCACGATTTCCCCCGCGTACATGATCGCCACTTCGTCGCAGGTCTCCGCTACAATGCCCAGATCGTGGGTGATCAGGAGCATGGAGGTCTTGTTCTGCTGCTTCAGTTCGTTCATCAGCTCCAGTACCTGGGCTTGGATCGTCACATCCAGGGCTGTGGTAGGTTCGTCGGCGATCAACAGCTTCGGGCTGCAGGCTAAGGCCATGGCGATGACCACGCGCTGCTTCATTCCCCCGGAGAACTGGTGCGGGTATTCGATGCTCCTTTCCGGTTGAATGCCTACCGTTTCCAGCATCTTGAGGCTTCGCACCATCGCCTCCGTCTTCGAGCAGTTACCGTGGAGCTGGATGACCTCGGCAATCTGGTCCCCGATACGGATAATGGGGTTCAGTGCGGTCATCGGATCCTGAAAGATCATGGATATGTCGTTGCCCCGGATTTTGCGGATCTCGTTATCCGTGGCTTTCAGCAGGTCCTTTCCTTCGAACAGGATCTCTCCGCCCAGGATCTTCCCGGGGGGATCCGGCACCAGGCGCATGACGCCCAGGGCTGTCGTTGTCTTGCCCGCGCCGGTTTCTCCCACAAGGCCAAGGGTTTTACTTTCGTCGATGCTTAGATCGAGCCCGTTTACCGCGCTGATCACGCTTTCCCGGGTCTCATAATGGATGGTTAAGCCTTTTATCTCCAGTAAGCTCATAATCCTCCGTCTCCTAATCCTTTAGTCTTGGGTCTAGGGCGTCCCGGAGCCCGTCGCCGAACATATTAAAGCCAAAAACAGTCAACATAATGCACATTGCCGGAAACACGATGATGGGCCAGAAGTCCCGGATAAAGATACGCCCCGCGGCGAGAATCGATCCCCATTCCGGCGTTGGCGGCTGTACCCCCAGCCCGATGAAACTCAATCCGGATATGGCCATGATGTTGCCGCCGATCTGAAGCGTCGAGTTGACAATGAGCGGCGCCACGGTATTGGGCAGGATATGTCGGAAAATAATCCGCATATGCTTCGAACCGGTCGCCCTGGCCGCTTCCACGAAATCGTTGCTCTTAATGGAAAGCACCGTGGATCGCATGATACGCATGCTGTGGGGAATACCGGATACGGAGATCGCCAGCGCGGTATTGACCGGGCCGGAGCCCAGTGCGGATGAAATCGCGATAGCCATCAGGAGCGCGGGGATCGCCATCAGGATATCCAGCAACCGTGTGATCACCAGGTCGATTCTGCCGCCGAAGTAGCCGGCGATGGATCCCAGCGCAATACCAATGCAGCCGGATATGATGACCGACATCATCGAAACCATCAGCGAGATTCTGCCGCCATAGAGGAGGCGCGTGAAGATATCCCTGCCGTAATTGTCCGTGCCCATGAGATGTTCGCGTCCCGGCATGCCGTATCGATTCGTGACGTCCTGTACGGCATAATCATAGTTGGTAAAAAAATTTGCGCCCAGGACGAATATCAACAGAAGGACGACGATGCCCATGCCCAATACGCCCCGCTTGTTGCGGAACAGCCTTTTCCAAACATCGCCCCACTGGCTTTTCTTTTTCGCGATTTCCGCCATATCCCGGGCCAGTTTTTCCTGACCTTGTTTTGTCATCAGCATCAGTAGCATCAGCTCGCCTCCCCCTTTACTTCGATGAGCTCCTTCACAATCTTAGCCCTCTTTCGAGGAGAAGTGAATTGCGCTTTAACGCGAGGGTCGATGAAGGCGTAGGCGATGTCTACGCACAGGTTGACCGTGCACACCAAGGTACAGATCACAAATACGGTGCCGTTGATGATCGGATAGTCTCTGCCCAGCAGTCCGCCCATCAGGTAGGTTCCCATACCGGTGATGTTGAAGATGGTCTCCACGATGATCGATCCGGAGAACACGGTCGCGACGAAAGCGCCAATGACTGTGACCAGCGGGATCAGACAATTCCGCAGGGCATGCCGCTGTATGACGACTCTCTCAATCTGGCCTTTCGCCCTGGCTGTACGGATATAGTCCTGCCGTATGACTTCCAGCATCGTCGTGCGGGTCATGCGAAGATATACCCCGATGCCGCTTCCGGCGGCGCTGACTACAGGCAGAATATAGTTTCTCCAACTATCCAGCCCTGTAGTAGGGAGTACTCTGAGAATGACGCCAAAGATCAGGAGGTTCAGAATCGCCATGACGAAAGCGGGCATTGCCGCGATGATCAGGGAGATCGAAGTCAGCGTGGTGTCCAGTATGCTATACTGCTTCAGCGCGGAGATCATGCCCAGGGGCAAGCCCACAGATACCATAACGGCTATGCCCATCAGGCTCAGCCGGAAGGAGACGGGAATCCGCACCATCAATTCATTTGATACGGGGATATTCGTTAAAAAGGATCTCCCCAAGTCTAGTTTTGTCACTAAATTCCATATATAAGTAGTGAGCTGGCCTATATAGCTTCTATCGAGTCCAAGCTCCGCAGCTTTCTTCGCATAAGCCTCAGGGGTGTAATTCCCCGCCCCGAGGATGATCAAAACCGGGTCGCCTGGCGTAAAGTATGTGATAGTAAATACAATCGTGACGACGCAAAGCAAAACCGGGATCATCCACAGAATACGTTTAATGATATATTTTGTCAATGTCCCTGCACCTCTTTCTTTTCCCGTCCGGGAAGGCTGAAAAAAACAAATCGCGCCCTGCGGTGGCAGTATGATTCAGAGCTGCCGCAGAGGCGCCGCGCCGGTACTACTTCCAAAGTCATCCTTCCTCTCCTTAGATAAGCTTCCATAACACCTGGGTAAGCCAATAAAAAGACGAGTTCATTATAGTATAGTTTGCTTTGTTGCGCAATACAAAGCCGTTAAATATCACATAACAGTTACAAGAAAACTGTGTCTATTCACCCGCTGGTACCGCTACTACTGCTGTTTGATGATCCCTGCGGTTCGGGCCCTCCCTTTTCAAATGATACAAAAAGTATTGACGCTTCCACGATTATCCATTATTATTAATTTATGGCAGTTTATTCCTTTTTGGGAGGGATACCCAGGTTGGCAGAAAAAACATTGCAATACCAAGGTATGACGGTTTACAAAGCCAAGTATGACTTAATTTTCAAAGAGGTTTTCCTCGGCGATTTGGCATTGCTTGCGTCATTGTTGTCAAGCATTTTGGAAATCGACATTCAAGCAGAATATTTGGCAGTTCTTAATACAGAACTGGTTCCGGCACATGAATCCGGCAGGCTTTCCCGATTGGACATCCGAATTAAGACGTCTGGAAAGCATATTGATCTTGAGCTGCAGCTCGAAAACAGGTATAATATGGATAAGCGAAGCATTTTTTATATGTCCAAGCTTTTCATAGAACAAATGTTGCAAAGCATGGATTTTAAGGATTTATGCCCGGCAATCGCGATCAATATCATGGACTTTGCTTGCTTACCCTATGCGGAATACCATAATCAGTACAGATTGAAAAATACGAGAACCCACGACGAGTTGACCGACGTGATAGAACTTCATTTTATCGAACTGCCGAAAGTACGCATGACAGAAAATGACAACGTGAAAGATATGTGGATGCAGTTCTTATCTGCCGAAAGCGGGGAGGTGCTTGAAATGTTAGCAAAACGGGACCCGATGATGGAAAAAGCGATACAACGGCTTGTCTATGTGAGCGCCGAGGAAAAGCTGCGCTACGAGATGGCGATGCGGGAGAAGGCTGAGCTTGACTATTACAATGATATGACAGGAAGTTTTGATAAAGGAAAAGAAGAGGGCTTGGAGGAGGGCTTAGAGAAAGGCTTGGAGAAAGGTCGAGAGGAAGGCAGAGAGGAAGCGAGGTTAGAAGATGCCAAGAGTTTGCTTGGTATCCTGGACATACAGACTATTGCGCAGAAGCTTAGGTTAAGCACTGAAGAAATCGCCGAACTGGAAAAAGCAAATTTACAAAGCCAGGAAGAATAACGAATGCACTTGCATAAACCCGGAACTCCGGTTAGTATGCGGCAGGGAAAGACTCTGCCGTTTTGCTTTGCGGAATGTAGGTTCAATGGGATCGGTATTGATCAAGACAATGGAATATCTCACCGAGTCTATCTCCATATCGTTTTCACGCAATTCCATTTCTTCTGCCACTCCGTTTCCTTAATAATCGCTTCATACACAGGCTCCAAGAACACCTTAATTTCATTTATAACAACAGCAAAATCCAACGATTCATTTTTTATGTTCTTCAAAAAATACTTCCATTTAGTGTGCATGTCAGCATCATTAGCAAGCTGTATTATACGCTCAAAACTGTTTTTTTCATAGGTTGTTCCACGGTTTTGCAGCGCTTCAAATATTGCGTTTTGGAGTTTCAAACCATCAAAATCAAATGTCCTTGCCAAATAATAAATATCATAAAAATCTTTCATACGCCCGGTGAGTTCAAACCGTTGCAAGATAGCGTCAAGTTTTTCGGCAATGGTACTTTCAAGGGAATAGGTATTGACTCTCGGCGATTCAAAATCAGGAAGCTGGGTGCTGATTTTTCTAAACTCAGCTTTTGGTATGATTACATCGCCAATACCAATATCTACATTGAACGGCACACGCACATTTTTAATACGCCCGATTATTTGTGTGCTGATTCCCTTATATTTTCTTTGTGGCGAGATTTCTTCATATCCTTTAGCTTCCATGCTAATATAATCATTTCCGGTGGGGATAGCAAGAATCTCATCGATTATAATCTTTATATCTGCAACAGAATTGGGTAGTTGCCGTAGCAAAAAATCTACATCAATCGTAGCACGGCTTTCAAAATTGGTGAGTGTATATATGAGCAAGCCGCCTTTTAACACAAGGTTGTCCACATATTT
>WRMS01000029.1 GCA_009777025.1 Clostridiales bacterium
TACCGTAGTCCAGCAAGACATAATTCCCTACCCATAAGGGGGTAAGCTCGCCTGTAGCCGGATTGCGTACGTGGGCGCCGGTAAAAACGCCTTCTTTTTCCGTTTCGGCGGAGGTCCTATCCATGTCGCTGAGCTTCTGCACATTGCGGACGAAGTCTCTGACCTGATCCGCATAGGGACTGTGCTGAATGACCTTTTCAACCAGAGGGTGCTCGGCGGCCAGAACCATATAGGTAACGCCAAATATCGTATCCGGTCTGGTTGTATACACAGGAAGCGTGTCGCCGGTTTCCGCGACTTCGAAAACCAGCTGGGCGCCTTCGCTCCTGCCGATCCAGTTCTCCTGCATGACTTTGACTTACTCAGGCCAGCCTGGCAGCCGGTCCAGACTGTCCAGCAGTTCCTGCGCGTAGTCGGTTATCTTAAAATACCATTGATCCAATGCTTTTTTTACCACCACAGCGCCGCAGCGTTCGCAAGCACCGTCGATCACCTGCTCATTGGCTAAAACGGTGGCGCAGTCCGGACACCAATTCACGTAGCCCAGTTTCTTATAGGCGAGCCCGTTTTTGAATAATTGCAGAAAGATCCACTGGGTCCAGCGATAGTAGTCCGGCTGGCAGGTAGCCACTTCACGGCGCCAGTCATAGCTGATACCCATGCCTTTCAATTGGCGCCGCATATTGTCCATGTTGTCCCGGGTCCAGGCGTCGGGATGTATAGCGTTCTGAATCGCCGCGTTTTCCGCTGGCAGCCCGAAGGCGTCCCAGCCCATCGGATGGAGGACGTTCCAGCCCCGCATATTTTTAAATCTGGCCAAAACATCGCCGATGGAATAGTTGCGGGCGTGGCCCATGTGCAAATGCCCCGAAGGATAAGGAAACATTTCCAGGCAGTAATACTTCGGTTTCTGCGCATCCTCCGTGATCCGGAAAGCCTCCGTTTCTTCCCAGCACGCCTGCCATTTCGCTTCCAATACATCGTGCTGATACCGTTCTTCCATCTTTGAACCCTCCAATGGATGAAATAAAAATTTGCTCCTATTGTAATAACATGTTATTATACCATAAAAGTAGTGACCACATAGAAATATTTAAGCGACGGAGGGGAGCGTCCAAACGATGCCGACTGCGCGTCAGGGAAACGGACAGACATATTCCACCAGATACCAACCAGTGCATCAGGGCAGGAGTAGGGCGGCACATCGAAAACCGCGGCCTGGCATACTGCGAGTCTTCCGTTTACTTGCTATCATGTTGTTTCTGTTCCTTGGCACCTTCATTCTGACCTCGCTCGTTACCGGCAATAGCAATGCCCTGGCCAGGATGACGCGGGCCGTTCTTACACCGGGCGCGCCGCAGCTCTTAATAAGGGACGCCAGGAACGAGTATAAAATCAGCCCGGTGAACAGAAAGAATTCCCAGGAGCTTCGCAGCTTTATCTTTACCGGTTTCGACTACGGCCCGGATGAAACCAATACCGATGCAGACAGAACGTCTTCTGCCGAATTGCATAACCAATACCCGATCCAGAGACTGTTAAGCAGAGTCGGCTATTCTCCGCAAACCTTGTCTATCAAGCAGGAATTCAGTCAATTGGTTTCTTTTGGCATACCTCCCACCAGCATGGAAGTGTATCTCTTTTTTCGAAATGAGATCTATTCCTCCTATTCGCTGGAAGAAATCAACCTCTTTGCTCCCGAAAACGACGGGCTTTGCATTGTACTGGTGGATGCGCGCTGGAAAGCGGAACGAAGCTGGCAGGGGGACCGGAGCGGATTGTATTGCTTTGCCGCCCTGTTTGACCGTCCCGCTTTTTTTTCTGTCAATACCGAAGATATCGACCCGGGGGAATTACTAGTTTTCTATGCCGAATATCTTCTGCCGGGAGAATCGGTAACCGTACAAAGCAATTTGCCCCTGAGTCTCCAGTTCAGCCCTTACGGCAGAAGGCAGATGATCGCCCTTGCGCCCATCAGCTACGATATACGGCCGGGAACCTATGGAACAACCCTCAGCGCCGGAGACGCAAGCCAATACTTTGATATTACCGTTAAGGATAAAGAATTTGCCATCCAATATGTGAGCATGGACCCGCAGATCGTTGCGGAGACCAGGACGGAAGAAACCAATAAGGAGTTTCAGGACAGAATCAATCCGGTTCTGGCCGGACAACTGCCGGAGCTGCTCTGGGAGGGCAGGGCTGCGCTGCCTGTGCCGGAGAGCCGGGTCCTTACCTTATTCGGCGCCCGGCGTTATGTCAATGACGACGTGAATTCTTACAGGCACTCCGGCTTGGACCTGGAGGCCCCCATCGGCACGGAAGTCAGAGCGGTCAACAATGGACAAGTCATGTTCGCCGATTATCTGGCGTATACGGGAAATACCGTCCTGATCGAACACGGCCTGGGCTTGAAAAGCTGGTACTACCATATGGATGAGCTTCTGGTCTCACCGGGGGATTCTGTCGCCAAAGACCATGTCATCGGCCTCGCCGGACAGACCGGCTTTTCCGCCGAGCCGCATTTGCATCTGACCTTATCGGTGGGCGCTGTTTACATTAATCCGGTGACCGCTATCAATCAAGCCTTATTTGCGGAACCCTTGCCATAAAAGAGGACCGGGTTCCGTGTAGGCTCTGCACCCGGCGCAATGCTTCCCCGCGAAATAGCCATAAAATGTTAAAAATAGAAAAAACATAATATATTGTAAAAATATAGAAGGAATAAGCCCATTGCCGTAGAACTCTAGTTGTACGGAGTTTTCCGTGAATTGCGTTGGGAAAGGCGGCGTGGGGTATGCATCAATTACAGCGGATTGGGCTATGGGGTATCACGATATTGCTGTTGCTTGGCTTTTGGGCAGGGCTCTGGTATCAGGGGCAGAGAACCGGAGATTCCTTTATAGCAGCCGGGGAAGATAGGGGAACGGTAAGCGGCGCAGGCGATAGTATGGAAAACGGGAGAGACGCAGACAATGGGGAAGCGCCGGAGAACAACCTGACACAAAACGAATCGGATGCGCAACGCCCGGCGGAAGCGACAAGCTTGCTTTCGGGCCCGGAGGAATCCGCGCAGGAGGAGCTGGCGGTGCACGTAGTGGGGGGCGTGGCTTCGCCGGGTTTATATTTCCTGCCGCAGGGAAGCAGGATCTATGACGCGGTCATGATCGCGGAGCCGGAGGAAGGCGCGGACTTAAGCAAAATCAACATGGCTTTACCCTTAGAAGACGGAATGCAAATCCGGATACCCCTCATCGGAAAGCTGGCGGACTGGGGCGGCGAAGCCCTGATCCTGAGATCAAGCGAGAACCAGGAATACGTCCAAGGCGCTTCCGAACAAGACAGCGCAAGCGGCAAAGTGAACATAAACAAAGCTTCGGCAAAGGAACTGGAGACGCTGCCGGGGATAGGGCCGGCTTATTCGCAACGGATCATCCAGTATCGGGAACAAAACGGCGGTTTCAAAAGTATCGAAGACCTGATGAAAGTCAAGGGAATCGGCACTGCCAAGATGAGCGACCTGCGGGATTTGGTTGTATGTTCCTAAAGGATTTCCTGCCGGAGATCTCCCTGCCCTCCGCGGCGCTTGCTTTTATCGCGGGAATCGCCCTATGCGGATGGCAGGCCTGCAGCATAAGCCCGTTTCTGGCGGCGGCGCTGCAGATGGCGGCGACGGCGATTGCCGTTGCTCTGATTCTTTATCTGGGAAAGCTGAGGCAGCAGAATCTGGACATGGGCAGAGAGGCGGTGCTGAAGCTGCGTTTCTATCTGAGTCAAGGGCTGCTGTTGCTGATGTTTTGTCTGGGCTTCCTGCAAATGGGCGGCGCTTCCTGGCCCTCGGAAGGGGGGAAGCGGCTGCCCGAAGGTTTCTTTGTCGCGGGCACCGGTTTCGTCGAGGAAGTGAAGGCGCTGAATACAAGCGCTTATTCAGGACCACGCTATCAAATGCTGCTTCGGCTTCAGTCGCATACAAGCAGCGCCGGAAGCGCACAGGCCGACGCGAAGGATTTCCGTCTCTGGGAGCGGCAGAGGAAGATCTTGCTCACGATTCATTTCGGTCTTGGCGAGGAGGGGGAGGGCGGCGCACGGGATTTCGAGCAGCGCTGCATAGCCGGCGCGCAGATTCGCTTTGCCGCTGTGATGAAAGGGGAAGAGGCGCCAAGAAATCCGGGCGAATTTGATTATGCCGCTTATCTCCGGACAAAGGGCGTATACTGTCAAGGGGAAGCGCAAGGATGGGATATTCTTCTCTTGCGGGAGGCGTCTACGTATAGGCGGTTTCTGGCGGATTTGCGCAACAACCTCAACCGCCAGCTTGCGGCGTATCTCAGCCCGAAAGCAGGCGCCATCATTCGCGGCTGTTTACTCGGCGATTCTTCTTCTATGGAAAGGGAGGACAGAGAGATATACAGACAAGCCGGCATATCCCATTTGTTTTCGGTATCCGGCACACATGGGAGCATTCTGCTGGCTGCCGCCTTTCATCTGGAACGCTTCAGATTTTTCCGTAAGAGAAAAGCGCTCTGCCGCATTCTGGCGCTGGGATTGCTGTTTTTCTATCTGTCTTTGACCGGCTATCCCCTGTCCATGCAGCGGAGCTTTATCATGGCTTGCATGACCCAAGCCGCGATGGGGATCCGTCGCAAAAGCGATACCCGCAGCGCCCTGGCGACGGCGGCGCTCCTGTTGCTATGGTTTTCGCCCCAGAGCCTTTTCAACGCCGGTTTTCAGCTGTCATTCGGCGTAGTCCTCGGCATTGTCCATCTCTATCCCTGGCTTCGACGACGCCTGCCACCGCTGCTAGCCTTGCCGCTTGCAGCCCAATTCGCTTCCCTGCCGATACAAGCGTATTGGTTTTATCAGATACAGCCCCTGGGTTTCCTGATTAACTTATGGGCGGTATCGATCATGCCGCCTTTATTGCTTTTATCCGGCTTTTCCGCCCTTGCCGGGCTGATCCATCCCGCCACCGCGTCCTTACTGTGGCAAGCGCCCGGCTTACTGGCGGAGATATTGGATCTGGTCGCCGGTTACTGGACGGCATTGCCTTTCGCAACGTATACGATCGGCGAACAGCCCTGGCCGGCTTATTTGATCGGGGGCTTTATCCTGTGGCTGCTGCCGGGATGGAAAGAGAAAGAAGGGGCGCTTGCCCAATGGATCGCGCAGCGTCATGAACAAAGGCAGCGGCGTGCGGATTGGCGACAGTGGCAAAGCTGGCGGCTTGCCAAAAAGCGGCAGAGGGAAACCGGCGCAGGTGCGACAGGCGCAAGCGGGGTAGGCGCAGGCGGGGCAGACGCAAGCGTGACTAGCGCAAGCGGGACAGGCGCAGGCGAAACAGACGTTTGGCCAGAGGACCCGAAGCGGCAGAAAACGGATTTGCTGCTGGAAGCCTGGCTGCGGCGCAGGCAAATTGTGTTGCTAGGTGCAGCTCTTTATCTGACCGTTTCTATACTGACGCCCCATACGCTGGAGATCACTTTTCTTGATGTGGGACAAGGCGACGGCGTGTTTTGGGTAAGCCCTTCGGGGAAGACTTGGATGGTGGACGCGGGCAGCAGCAACGTGCGCCATCTGGGCTACTATCGCCTGGAGCCTTTTTTGCGAAGCCAGGGAGCGAATCATCTGGATTATGTGTTGATCAGCCATGCAGACGAAGATCATATATCCGGTATACGGGATCTCCTCCTCGCAGGCTGGCGGCTAAGGTATATGGTTATGGCGCCTCAGGTCGCCGAATCAAAGGAGGGGGAGGCGCTGGCGGCGCTAGCGGAAGAAAAAGGAACGGCAGTCATCCGGTTTTCAGCCGGACAGCAGATCTATGATGGAGAGCTTGTTCTCCGTTGTCTGTATCCGGAAGAAGGCAAAGCAGTCGCCAATACGAATGCGACGTCCATCGTCGCAGAGTTGCGTTACAAGCAATTCTCCCTGCTGCTGACAGGGGATATCGACGCGGATACAGAGGACTGGCTGCTGGAGAGTTTGCAGGAAACAAGCATGCTTAAGGTAGCCCATCACGGCTCAGGCGGCAGCAGCAGCACAGCTTTTTTAGAAAAGGTGAAGCCGCTGGCTTCCGTGATATCTTGCAGCAAAAACAACCTGTATGGACATCCGCATCCGGATACGCTGGCACGTCTGCAGGAGACGGGCAGCCGCTTGTATCTAACGATGGATTCCGGCGCTTTGCGGGTAACAACAAGAGGGAAGAGCTTCAGGATCAGCGGCTTTATACAGTAATGGGGTAATTATTTTTTCTTGAAACATTTAGTAATGCCGCGATATAATGATCGTACTATTTGGGCATTGAATAAACGGTTTTGTCACAGACCCAACTCGTTCTACTACTCGTGACATCAGGCATAGGATAAGAACTCTTAGGGTCTGCATGGACTCATCTAACGTTCAGCATGGGTCTGAATTCTTTGCTGAACGAAGATTCGTTCAACACCACAAAAATAGGGACGGGTCCTTGGGCGTCAAGCAAAATAATCGATGAAGGGTGGATTCAAACATGAAAAAATGGATAGCATTTACGATTGTTTTGGTATATTCGTTTTCCTTACTTGCAGGTTGTAGCGGCGGAGACAGCAGCAGCGCAAACAACAGCAATTCCAACGGCGGAAGCGGCAGCACATCAAGCGGTAACGACAACAGCGCTTCTACCCCCTCCACTTCGGACAGCGGGGGAAGCGGTAACAGCGCTCCGGCGAATACGCCCACCCCAGCATATATACCTGTTGAAAGGACGGTTGAAGTTCCCGATAAACCGCTTGATTTATCTGATGACAGTATCTATTTTGTCGTCATAGACGGCGTAAAATTTGACCTGATGGATATTAGGGTAAAAGATTTTCTGGACGCCGGTTTCTTTCTGGATGAGGATGAAGACGATGAAGATTATTTTGACGAAAATACACTCGTAGAGGCGAACAGCACGATTGGGAGTACATTGATTGGCACATACCTATATAAGGGTGATACATACAATTATATCTTTATCGTTCCGGTTAATCTCAGCGATCAGAAGGTTCCGGTGAAAGACTGCGAAATACAACAACTAATGTTCAATATCCGTGACAGTTCAGCATTTGACATTTACACAGTATGTAATTTGTCTTTGGGCTGTACCGAGGAAGAAGTGATTGGCGTATTTGGCGACGATTACGGAGAGTTAAGCGACGTTGTTCTTACTTATAGTGACGACACAGGAGCGTTTCTTGACCGGTACTTTAGCTTTTATAAAAATGCGGACGGAATTATCTATGAGATTCAGATTTTTACCAATAAAAGGATTATAGAAGACTGGGAGAAGAATATGTTTCCAAGATGATATTGTTTGGGAACCGGAGCGTATCCATCAGCCTATAAAAAAGAAAGGAATCGGGTGTGTTTCCTTTTTTTGACATTCTCACTTCTTGCCATAGAATTGTCAATTTCTAGAGCTTGACATAGTCTTAATTATATTTCACATTTAATAAAGGTATTTATATATTACGACATTTATGCTAATATGGGGGAAACAGGTATCTTTCAGTCCGCGTGAGCAAAGGCTTAGTGCAGGGCCTATGCGCTGCTGTCCAAATCTTTGATTTGGCGAACAGCAGCCATGCAAGGCTTGCCCAAGAGGGCAAGGCACTAGCCGTAGCCCGATTGGCTGCAAGCCACTGCTGAGTTCTTATCCTATGCCTGATGTCACGAGTAGTAGAACGAATTGGGTCTGTGATAGAACGAGTTGGGTCTGTGATCAAACAGCGGCGCATGCTCTTTGAATGAAGAATGCCGCCGTATGCAAGGCAGTCAGGAATTGTAAGGAGGGGAAATATGTCAAGTGAAACGAATACGCAAAAACCAAATATATTCAAAAGCTTTGCTACCGCCGTCATCGCTATCGCCGTCATTGCCGTCATCATGGCAGGCTTGGGGCTCGTCGGACTACCTACCTGGCCATATATTTTTTTCCTATTCTATTTCACTACCATTGCCAATATGGCAAAGGAAAAGCTTTGGATTGCCGCTATAGGCGGTGTGATCGGCCTGAGCGTCAGTTTTTCCCAGGGCATTGTTACCTTGTTCACCAGAAGCGAGACTACCGGTTTCATCGTTTTTCTTGTACTGGTGATCCTTTTGGTCACGTTATTATTGGAAGGGCGATGGAAGGTTATCGATCCTTTTTGTTTATTACTGCTTACTTGCCTCACCAACATCACCGGTCTTACGCAACCTGTGGCATACTTGCCCGCGATGGCTTCTTTGGCTTTGTCTGTGCTAACTTTTGCCGCGATCATCGCCTTAACGGAACGAAGCGCTGCTAAGAAAATGGATACGGTTCCGGGAAAAGAGAGGCAATAGATGCGGACGTTGCTATCCTGTGGGCGGTTGGCGTGAACGGATAGAAAAATAGCGCCCTCCGCATCGTTTGATGCTTAGAGGGCGCCTGGAAAGAATCGCGTAAACGCGCCAGGTATCAGCCCGTATACTCGCACATCAGGCCGCATGCCTCGACAACCACGTTTTTATCGATTGCTAATTCATTGCTATTGAAAAATCGTAAAGCCCATGTCATCTTCCCTGTATTGAATACCACCAATCGTAGTATCCTTAAAGTAAAGGTATCCAAAGTAGGTGTATTCACCAAATCCTTGCCCGTTTCGCAATTCAGTCATTACGGAAAACCTTGCCGCAGTATCGCTGTACTGTCCATACGGAAACGCAGATGAATGTTCCAGAAAAGCTTGGTCAATGACCTGCGCCCTAAATTTTGTCATGTAATTGTTATCGAAAGGCGTCTCAAATAGTCGAGGATCGCCCCATAATTGCAATACATACATTGTTTCGCTATTTTGGGGATGGAGAGTAACTATATCGCCCGAGACGTCAACCGCCACTTCACAAAAAGCGTCGCCCTGTGTACTGTCGCATCCTATGGATTTCAGGTCGAGAGAATACAGTATTTCACGTTCTCTTGCATCATAGACGAATAATCCAAAGTATCCATGAAAGATAACCCTTGTCCTGATAATCCCATCATCGTCAATGGTCTGCCCGGCGTAATCCAAAATAGGATTATCCGCGCCAAGAGATTGATCTAGTGCCCATTGTGCCGGGGTCGGTGTTATCTCTCTTTCCCACGGCTCGATTTGTTCCCCGTTAAGCTTGATTTTTGACACGACAGCGACACCGGCATCGTTTTGTCTGTACATGAGTGAAAGATTCGTGTTTTCATCAATGACGTACCAATCGGAGAATACGCCGGAGGTCATACCTGTCGGTTCTCCAAGAAGCTCACGCACAGTTTCAATTGGAGTGCCAAGGTGTATTTGCCGCCAGGATGCAGGGTCGAGAGTAAGCTCACCTTCCATTGTAATCGCCGGGTCTGTTCGAAGCCACAATCCATATTCGGTAACACTTCTTCCGTCATCGTTGCAAAAGATCCTATACCAGCGCCATGCGTTGCCGGATAAATAATCATCAGAATTTGAGCTTAACATATCACCAATGTTTTTCTCAATGCGGAAAGTAGCCAAGTTACTACCGGAAAGCTCAATTTCAAGTGTCTTGTCAGTCTGTTCAGCATATTTACGAGAACCGTCTGCATTCGCAATTACCTCAATGACACTTATGGACGAAGGGCGGGCATTGCCAAAATTCATACTTATGGTAGAACCAAGTTCAACATAGGGAATTTGCTCTTTGTTGCCAAGTTCAATAATAGCGGATTTTCCATTGTAACTGATAGTCGCGCTCGGTAAATCAACTCTATCATCATTGCTAACTGCTCTATTCACTGCGAATCCCGCGCTTAATGCGACCGCAAGCACGACCGCTGCTATGAGAATCATCCGGGAAGTTTTCTTGAACTTCAATACATTCTTGACTCGCTCTTTTATACCGCCCTCTCCGAAAGCAAGCGGGCTGCCGCCAACGAAGCGCCGCTCGGTCGCCAATGACAACAGCGACAGAGAATAGGCTTTTTTCGTTTCGCTGCCCATTTCCCGTAGAACCCGCTCGTCACAAGACATTTCCATGTCCACGCCCATCAATATAAACGCCACCCAAGCAAGAGGGTTAAACCAGTGCAGGGACAGAATGAAATACGCGGCAAACTTCATGATATGGTCAGCGCGTCTAACATGCGTTTGCTCATGTAACACGATATAGCTTTTTTCCTGCTCGGATAAGCCTACAGGCAAATATATCTGCGGCTTGAGTACGCCAAGCACAAAAGGCGATTCGATCATTTCAGATTCGTAGAGATTCGATTCTAAGTGAGCCGATCCGCTCATTTTTCGCTTGAGGAAAAGGTAAGACATTACACCGTAAATGGATAACGTACCGAAACCAGTAAGCCATAGTATCATAAAGAAGTTTGTTACTTCCTGAGCAGTATAAATCTGATGCGATGCTCTACCGGAACCTACTGGATAACCTCGCATTTCAGGTCCCATATCTTTGAGATAAAAGTTAACGGAATCATCTAAAAATCCGATTCCGGAATCAATATGCAGATTTCGGGTTTCAATCATATCTGGTGGAATCGCTTGCGTGTTTATCGGAAGAAGGCTGAAAGCGCTTGTAATTGAGAGCGGACATAGTAAGCGAAATGCCACAACTGCCCACAGGCAATACGATATAATCTTCGGGGCTTTCTTGAGAGGTAAACGGGCAAGGCAAACTGCCGCGATGACAAAAGTTCCGGTAAGGCTCATATTAAGAACCGTGAGAAATAGCTTATCCATTCTGATCGCCACCTTCTTCATGTTCTTCAATTAGACGTTTAAGTTCTGCTGCTTGTTCCGCAGATAGCTTTTTACCGCCAAAAAAAGATGCGATAAATCTCGGGAGCGATCCGCCAAAAGTATCTTCTACAAAGTATCGGCTCTGTTTTGCATGAAGCTCGTTGCGGGTCAGTATAACCGATACCTTTGCGTTGTCGTTTTTCATTACGCCCTTGTCGCAGAGTTTCTTTAAGACCGTATAGGTTGTGGACTTCTTCCAATTCATCTCTTTCTCGGCGATTGAGACTAAATCCGGTGAGGTAATGGGCGCGTCCCGCCATATCAAAGTAGCGAGTTTTTCTTCAGCGGGTGTAAGGGAAATGTTTGCAGCCAAAGGGATCCCTCCAAACTAAATGTATTAGACTGAACATAGTCTAATGCATATCGACTGAAGATGTCAATAGGTTTTTCATCGTTCATAAAAAATTTACATTTTTCTGTGGTTCATTGTTGACACAAGCCGACGATGGGATAAGCAGCACACGGTTCAGCGCAGACCGCCGCCGCTTATGGGGTTGAAGTACGCACAAAAAGGATGAAAACATACAGCTTTTCTCCATGATTTATGGTATAATATCTCAGAAATGACGCACGCTCCAGGGCGTACAGAAAGGCAGGAGGAGATCGTTTTGGCAATTGTTGCACTAAGTACGGAAACGTTTAGCCAGGAAGTGCTACACTCTGATTTACCGGTATTGGTAGATTTTTGGGCTTCCTGGTGCGGTCCGTGCAGGATGCTTTCTCCCATCGTGGATGAGATCGGCACAGAACTGGAAGGCAAAATCAAGATCGGAAAAGTCAATGTTGACGAAGAGCCGGCATTGGCGGCGTCATACGGCGTGATGAGTATTCCGACGCTGATCCTGTTCAAAGAAGGCAATGTGGCCGGGTCTTCCGTAGGCGTAAGACCAAAGGCTGAACTAATGAAATTCATTGAGGCATAGTCGAACGGCGCATGGCGGAAGCAGCGAAGAAAAGAGACGAAAGTAAAGGCACGCTCAATGTCGAGGCGGCAATCCGGCAAATCCGGGAGGGCGGCATTCGACCGGTGTACTTGCTATATGGCGAGGAAGCGTTCTTGCAGGAACGCTTCCTTCTGATTCTCAAAGAGGTTTGGCTTGGGCCTGACGCCGGCGCCTATGCCATAACAAAGGAAGACGGAAAAACGATGACCCAGGCGAAGGCGGTTGATCTGGCCAGCCAGATCTCGCTGCTTTCCGGCAGAAACTTGATCCAGATCGATGAGCCGGTCTTTATACCGGGCGGAAAAGAGCAGCGCGCGGACAAAGTGGAGAACGCGGATGTGAATGATCCGGCAACCGGCGGCCTCGCGGGAGAAGATGCGGGAGAAGATGCGGGAGAGGGTGCGGAAGGGGCAGCGATGACAACAGCCATTGATGACGCCGGTTTTCAGCCAAACCGCAAGCTGGGAAACAGGCATGTTGCTCCCCAAGAGAAGCAAGCGCTCCTTGCGTATCTGGAGCAGCCGAATGACAGGACTTGCCTGGTTTTGCGCATGCGGAAAGGCAAGCCTGACCGAAGGCATAAACTGGTAGCGGAAATCGCGAAAGGCGATGGGCTGGTAGAGGCTGCGGTATTGACGCCCGAACGCCGGACGCCCTATCTGAAGGAAGCGCTGCAAAGGCTAGGAAAGCAATGCGCCCCTGATTTGCTGGCGCGGATTGCCCGTCAACCCGGCGGGCTGGCGTTTTGCGTGCATGAGCTGGAGAAGCTCGCGGCTTTCGCCGGAGAGGAAAGCGTGATTCGCCGCGAGATGCTGGACCAGGTGCTGACGCCGAATCTCGAAGCGGATATTTTTCGTCTGGTTGACGCTTTAGGCCGGCGCCGGCGATCGCAGGCGCTGCGGGAGCTACAGGCATTGCTGCAGAAAGGGGAAGCGCCCTTCGCCATCTTTTCTATGATGCTGCGACAGTTTCGTTTGATTTTTAAAGCGAAAGCCTGCTTACAGGAGAATATGGGAAACAGGCAGATAGCGCAAGCATTAGGCTTGCGGGATTTTGTGGCGAAGAACGCCGCCGAGCAAAGCAAGTTGTTTTCCTTTGCCGCACTGGAGCGGATCATGGCGCTCTTTTGTGAAAAGGATCTGGCGATGAAAAGTACAGGCGCCGGCGAATACCCGAAGATATTGGCGGATTTGGTTATTGCTCTCGGGGATTGAAAAAAAGGCAGGAGGGATTAGCACAATGATCGAAATCAGGGAAAACCTGTATTGGGTGGGGGTTAAGGACTGGGAGCTCAAGAAATTCCATGGGGATGAATTTGAAACGGAAAATGGCTCAACATATAATTCATACCTGATCAAAGGAAGCAAAATGACCGTGCTTGTGGACACCTGTTGGGGGCCGTTTAAAGAGAGCTACCTCGCGGATCTGGAACGTACAGTCGGGCTTGCCCATATCGACTGTCTGATTTGCCAACATACCGAGACGGATCACAGCGGCGCCATGGTTGCTTTGGCGGAGAAAAGGCCCGATCTGCCCATTTACTGTACAGCGAAGGCAAAGCAGTTTCTGGAAAGCCAGTATCACGGCGAATGGAACTGCATCACGGTGAAAACCGGGGATAAACTGGATATTGGCGGGTATGAGCTTTTGTTTCTCGAAGCGCCTATGCTCCACTGGCCGGACACTATGTTTACCTATATCAACGGTATGTCGGTCCTTCTGTCCAATGACGCTTTCGGCCAGCATTATGTCACCGGCGGCCTGTACAACGACGAAGCGGATCCATGCATCCTATGGCAGGAAGCGATGAAGTATTACGCGAATATCGTGTCCCCCTATGCGCGAATGGTGAAGCCGAAAATTGACCAATGCATAAGCATGGGCCTTGCTCCAGAGATTATCTGCCCCAGCCACGGCGTCATCTGGCGGGACAATCCGATGCAAATCGTGGAGAAGTATCTGGCGTGGTCCGCCGCGTATAAAGAAAATCAGGTAGCGATCATCTATGACACGATGTGGCACGAAACCAAAGCCATGGCGGAAGCTCTGGGAAGAGGCGTAACGGAAGCAGGGATGACGGCGAAAGTGATCAATGCCGCCCGGACGGGCGAGACCCTTGTACTGACGGAAGCATTCCGCTCCGCAGGTATCCTGGTAGGTTCCCCTACGGTCAATAATGGGATTACCCATGCAATGGCGGCGGTCATGGAAGGGCTGAAACACCTGAAACTGACTGGCAAGCAGGGTGCGGCCTTTGGCTCTTATGGCTGGAGCGGCGAAGGGGCAGGGCTTCTGCAAGCGCATCTGGAGGCGGCCGGCGTCACGATCGCGGGCGGGCCCTTCAAACAGCTCCATTTGCCAAAGCAAGAAGAACTGGAGCAGCTGGAAGCCTTCGGGCGGCAATTTGCTTCCGATTTGCAGAAGTAACCTCATGCAAATGGAAAATAAATACGACGATCCGCATTTTTTTGACAAATACAGCCGAATGCCGCGGTCGGTCAGAGGGCTTGAAGGAGCCGGGGAATGGAACGCATTGAAGTCCATGCTTCCCGATTTCAAAGGCAAGCGGGTGCTTGACTTGGGCTGCGGGTTCGGCTGGCATTGCGTTTACGCCGCCGAACAAGGCGCGGCGGTTGTGACAGGAATAGACATATCAAAGAAAATGCTTGAAAAAGCTGCGGAACAGACAAACGCGTACAATGTCGAATACCATTGCGTCCCCATCGAAGAGTACGAGTATCGGGAAAACAGTTTTGACGTGGTTATCAGTTCGCTTGCCCTGCACTATGTCCAATCTTTCGATTCTGTATGCGCAAAAGTCCGGCGATGCCTGACCGCAGGCAGCGATTTCGTCTTTTCGGTGGAACACCCCATATTCACAGCTGAGGGCAGACAGGAATGGGTATACGATGAAGCAGGAAACCCGTTATTTTGGCCGGTAGACAGTTATTTTCACTCAGGCGAACGCATCGCCCGGTTTTTGGGCGAGGAAGTGGTCAAATACCACCGAACCATAACGGAGTATGTGAACAGTTTACTGGCTCACGGCTTTGAAATCAAAGGGTTGTGCGAGCCAACGCCGCCGGAAGAAATGCTTGATCTACCCGGTATGAAAGAGGAATTGAGGCGGCCAATGATGCTGATTATTTCAGCAAGGAAGCCATAATACCGTTCTATAGTCAATCTAAGATGAGCTGCGCCCATAACCCAATTTAGTTCTCGTAATGCGTCCGGATACGAGCATACGAAAAAATGATCCGGCGGATAAACGCGGATCATTTCGCTTTGAAACGGTATGAAGGAGCGAACGGCGTCCCGGCGCGATCCGCGATCAGGAAACCTTGTTGAAAGCCTTGGATAAGCGGGATTTCTTGCGATTGGCGGTGTTCTTATGAATAACGCCTTTCGTCTCAATCTTGTCAATCATGCGTATGGCTTTTCTTAACATATCCCTGGCTTCATCATGATCGCCGGATTTCAGAGCGTTTTCGAAATGGCGTATGGCAGTTTTCATCATGGATTTGTAAGCGGCGTTCCGCTTTGTCCGTATACGGATAACCTGCGTGCGCTTAATCGCGGATTTGATATTGGCCATGCCCTTCACTCACCTCCTTCGTCAACCCGATAGCCCATGCGCCCTCCTGCGCCCGCATCAGCAGGCAGTAGGGAAAGCGGCAAAGCCCCTGGATGGATTCGCCATCTGTCGAACAGAATAACAGAGACATACTATCATTGTTCGGCATATATTTCAAGGACTATTTTTTTGTCATTTTTTTGTCAATACATTGACTAGCTGTGTCCTGCATGCTAAGATTTACTCCAGAGCCGGGCGATACCGCTGGCGACAACTGAATAAACACCCGAGTCTCACAGTCTAAGGGAGCGATCCTATGGGTGGAGACCGTCGGGATTGGTATGGAAACGACTAATCCTTCCTTTTGAAAAGGGTGTGCAGCGAAGAATGACGATGCCATTGATCAAGAGGTTAATGGCTTTTTGCTTTAGGGGAAACATACGGGATTTCTACTAATGCAAAAGATTTCTTCAATAGCAGCAGAGGCGCACAAGCGGAAAGCGTCGTTGACGCGATACTGTGCGGCATGGCAAAGCAAGCATATCCGCTTATCTCCGATTGATCTGAAGCCGGATGCAACGAATGCAGGCATTGCCCGGATAGGAAAGGGGTGGTTCGACTTGAGAAGAACGACCATAAAGGAAACTGTCAGTTTCTGTTTTTTATGCCTGCTTTTTGTTATCCCGAACGCCGGAACCGCATTCGCCTCGTCCGGCAGCGACGAGGGCGGCGGCAGAGGCGAACCGCTGGTATTGGTGGAAACATCCATAGTTGATGGGCAAATGGAAGCGGAGGGAATGATCACACTGACGTTCAGCAATAATGTGATTAACGAATCCGTACGCGAAAACAACAGGCGGTCGCTTAGCCTTTATGACGAAAGGCAGAACGAGATTCCGATCGAAGTCCTCATGGCCGACGAACAGATTCAACCCGACGCCAAGCGGGACATATCCGTCAAACCGGCGGTTTCCCTTACGCCGGGCGCTGTGTATACGCTGGTGGTAAGCCAAACGATGCAGGCTAAGAACGGCGCCTATACCGATAAGGTATATTCTATCGCGTTCTCGGTTACGGACGCTGGAGCGCCGGTCGGGGCGTCGGACGAGGCCGCGGCGCCAATAACAGCGCCCGGCAGCGGCGATAGCGCGGAAGCGGCTTCTTTGCATACACCGGGTAGCGCAGATCCGTCGCAGCCCGCTTCGGAGCGAAGCACTAGCATGCGCCTGAATGCCATGTCCATCGTAATGTTCGTCTGCGCAGGGCTTGCTTTATGCGCGCTGATTGTCGTCCTGCGCCTCAGGAAAAGGCCGCAGCCCTGATGGATACGCTTGAGAAACAGGCGGCAAAGCCTGCGCTCTTGCTGGTTTTCATCACCTTGCCTTTCGCGGCAGCCTTGCTTTCCCTCTGCACGGGGCGCTATCCCATCCCGCCGATAACCGTTTTCCGGGCGCTCCTGCAAGGCGTCTCCGGTCGCCAGGCCGGTGTGAGCGCCGAAGCCATGACGATTATCACCGGTATCCGCCTGCCGCGTACAATCATGGGCGCATTTGTCGGCGCCGCCCTTGCCGCGAGCGGGACGGCTTTTCAAGGCGTATTCAGGAACCCCCTCGTCAATTCCGGTATACTTGGCGTGTCTTCCGGCGCTAGTCTTGGCGCGGCGATTTCCATTCTCCTATTTCAGAATTCTACGCTAACGCCAGTGTTTGCCTTTGCTTTCGGCTTAATGGCAGTGTTCTTCAGCTATATCGTCGGAAGAGTACATAACAGCAGTTCAACGGTGACGCTGGTCCTTGGCGGCACGATCATCTCCTCCATTTTTTCTTCGCTGCTGTCTTTCATCAAGTATATCGCGGATCCCTTGAATCAGCTCCCTGCTATCACATTCTGGACCATGGGCAGCCTTGCGTCTATCGTCGTCTCGAATATGAAGTTCGCCATCGTTCCCATTATCCTGGGGATGATCCTGCTGCTTTTCAACAGATGGAATATCAACGTATTATCTATGGGCGACCAGGAAGCCAAGATGCTCGGGCTGAATACAGGCGCCACGAAACTGACGGTCATCCTAGGCGCGACACTGGCGACAGCCGGAGCGGTCTGCGTTAGCGGAACCATCGGATGGGTGGGTCTTATCGTTCCGCACATGGCCAGGATGCTCACGGGGAATGATAATCGCAGGCTGATGCCGGTCAGTATATCCATGGGGGCGTGTTTTCTGGTTATGGTCGACGTACTCTGCAGGGTGATCTCCGATGCAGAGATACCCATCGGGATCATGACGTCCATCATTGGCGGACCTTTCTTCATCTATCTGATCAAAAAGAAAAAAGGAGACGGCTGGACATGAAAGCGCTGGAGGTTTCGGGCCTCAGTTTCGCTTATGGGCCCGACAGTGTACTGAAAGATGTGTCCTTCGCACTGGATCGTGGCAGCGCGCTCTACCTGCTCGGGCCGAACGGCTGCGGCAAATCGACGCTTTTAGGCTGCATCCTTGGTTTCCATCACCCCGGATCGGGTACGATATTGGTAGAGGGCAAGCCTGTGCATCGCTTTAGCGCCAGGCAGTTTGCGGGAATGGTGTCCTATGTGCCGCAGATCCACGAGAAATCATTTCCTTATAAAGTAGCCGAAGTGGTATTGATGGGACGCACGGTTTCCCATAGCGCGTTTTCCTCCCCGGGGAAAGAGGATAAACGGCTGGCGCTGGAAGCATTGGAGAGAGTCGGGCTTCAGGGTTTTGCAGAAAGGCGGTACACCGAGTTAAGCGGCGGCGAACTGCGCCTGGTGCTCATCGCCAGGGCGCTCTGTCAGGATTCGCAATTGATGCTGCTGGACGAACCGACCGCGCACCTGGATTTTAAGCATGAAATCAACGTTCTTGCGATTCTGACAAAACTCATCCGTGATACGGGTTTAACCGTATTGATGGCTTCCCACTCGCTGAATCATCCATTTTATTTTGAGAATGAAGGGATCGATACCAGGGTCGCGCTGATAGACGAGGGACGGATTTTCCAGATCGGAACACCTGCGAATGTATGCACAAGAGAAAACTTTTATAACGTATACGGCATTGAATCCAGGGTCAAGGTACATCATGAAGAGGGCAAGGACAGGCATTATGTCATTTCATGGAAATAGAGTGCGGAGGGTGGATACATGAAAAACAATGCAGGTTTTGGTGACAAATATAGGCGAAAGTCCGGCTGGACTCGCGTCATTGCCGTGATAGCCGCCGCGGTACTGCTGCTGTCGGCCTGCTCCGCGGGAGGAACGCCTGCCGCGCCTCTGTCCGGTAAGACTGTCGTCGACTATCTCGGGCGAGAGGTCGCCGTACCGGAACAGGTGGAATCGGTGGCGGTCTTTTACAACTATATCGGACAGGTGGTTGCTCTTCTTGACGGCGGTGACATGATCCGGGCAGTCGTCGAGGGGATGAAGAGGGATGAGCTTCTACGGCGAAAGATACCCGGCATCGCGGATCTTCCCGTGCCCTCCGGCCAGAGTTCGATCAACATCGAAACGATGATGAGCATCAAACCGGATATTACCCTGATGCGCTACGAAACCGCCATGAATGCCGGGGATATCGAAAATATGGAAAAAGCCGGTTTTCTCTACGCCGTCGTCGATTTCTTCGATATCGAGACACAAAGGGAGTCCATCCGGCTGGTCGGCGAGATCATCGGGAGGACGGCGCAGGCGGAACAGTATCTTGCCTATTACGACCAAACCCTCGCGCTGATACGGTCGCGCACCGCGGACATACCCGAAGGGGAGAGGATCCGGGTATACCATTCCGTGAACGAGGTCGTACGCACCAACCATCCGAATGAAATATCCTACTATGTCCTGGAAGCGGTAGGCTGCATCAATGTGGCGGAAGGTTTTTCTACGGCGGAATTAGGCGGCAAAGTAAATGTAAGCGTGGAACAGATTTATCTGTGGGATCCTGACGTGGTGATTGCCAACGAGCCCGCGGCGGTGGAATACATGCGAACCAACGAAGCTTTTACCGGCTTGCGTGCCGTCAGGGAAGACCGCGTATATCAGCTTCCGGTCGGCGCTTCCCGCTGGGGGCATCCGGGCTCCCTGGAGACGCCGATTGCCGCTTTGTATATCGCGAAACTGCTCTATCCGACGCACTTCGAAGATATCGATATCCGCGAGGAAATCCGTGATTTCTATCACGATTTCTGGATGCTGGACCTGGACGAAGAGGAAATCGAAAGCATCATTTCCGGCGTGGGCATGCGTGAGCCCAAGGATGGCAGACAGTGATCCGAATCCTGCCGCGGTGGAGTGGCGTCGTGATAGGAAAGGAAGGGAGGCGGTCCTATAGCTAAGATAGTTTTTGCGATCGACGATACCGATAATCCGGAAAGCAAAGGAACGGGCCATATACTTGAGGATTTCCGGAAGACCTTGGCTTCGATGAACATAGAGACGCAGGCGATATCCAGACATCAGCTCTATTTTCATCACGACGTTCCCTATACATCGCATAATAGTTCCATGTGTACGGAGATGGAGGTCGCTAAGGATTTCCTGCCTGAATTGATAGGGCTGGCACAAAGGCATCTTACGGATGCGAGCGCCAAAGGCGCCGATCCCGGCCTCTGCGTAGCCTGTGTGGAGGATATAGGCAATATCGCGGCGCTTATTTCCTTCGGCCTTCGGGCGAAGAACAGCCTGCTCAGGAAAGACGAAGCTTATCAATTGGCGAAGGAAGAGCATATCCACCTCTCGGAACACGGCGGTACCGGTCAGGGGGTTATCGGCGCCCTCGCGGGAGCGGCTCTCCGCCTATATGGCTTTGACGGAAGGATGCGGGGCAATCGAGACGCCGGAGAAGACAACACTGTCATGAAAGCCTCTGAACTATTGGAGAAGACGGGGTATGCATCCATTCAGGCGATCGATGGCGCGGAAGTGGCGCGGGACGCGCTTGTGACACTGACGGAAGGGAGGGTGAAAGCGGTTCGGATGAACTGGCGAAGCACCATAATCGTCATACCGGCATTGCACGGCGCCGCATTGGTTACGCTGGATAGGCAATCGCTGAAGATGTATTAATACCTTATAAATAAAGATTTCCGCTGATCTCAGGTCGCTTGTGACCTGCAGAAGCGGGAGCGCAAGAGTGGTTCGTTGTTGTGGATAGAATAACGATAGAAGGGATGAGTTGCTTTGGATAAGAGAAAAAAGAGGTACAACGTGCTGATCGGCATCCTCTCGGTGATCCTCTGTGTATGCATGGCCGCAGGCATTGCTTTCGGCATGGGAGGCAGCGAGACGGACCCGGCTGAGGCGAATGCGCCCGGCAGCGCCGGCGTCGATGCGGTTGGCGGGGAGAAGGAATCCGCAGATGCAAGCTTCCCCCTGATTGCGCCGATGGCGGAGGAACTTCCGCCGCCGGTAGTCTTGCAAAGCGTCAGCATCAGAGAAGGTAGCGGAGACAGGGCGCCTGTCACCGGAGATACGATAGACGACCCGCTGGATCCGGATAAAGGCTATCAGTTTGAGCTGCAGTTTGATGTGGCGGTTGTATCCGGAGACCTTGCCTCATTTAAGGATTTGATCGTCGTGTGGGAACAAAGAGCGGAAGAGGATGTTGATGTGACAGGCGCCTTGATTCTGAGCGGTACCGGCGGATATATCAGACTGTCGCCGGCATTGAAGGCGGAGAGTACCTATGCGCTGGTCA
>WRMS01000030.1 GCA_009777025.1 Clostridiales bacterium
TTAAGACAAACAATCGAAGACTTGTTTCTCCCGGGGGCAGCTTGGTGCAGCTATATGGAAAATGTTAATATCACCGTAACCATGCAGTCTTCAGATTACCTGTCTGTACTCTATTCCTTGCCAATTGTTAACGGACAAATCCGTTTCGGAATCGTTATGGATATGCATAGCGGTAAGAGGCTAGATCTTTATCATTTTTGGAAAGACGATTCAGCTTTAAAACAAGCGTTGTTGGATTATGAATATTCTGGTGAATTCTCACCACCGATTGATGATAGCGCCGCAGAAGATATTATACTGGAAGCTTGGATGACCGAGAGCGAATATCTCTATAGATGGTATCAAAAATATCGGGATACTTACACATCAACCATTGATCTTCTCCGTTCGAAGACGTCGTTTTATCTGCAGGACAACCAACTTATCATCACTCGAGAACAAACCGGATGGAGCGATATGTTTTTTTCATTAGCTCCATAATAGCACTCCGCCTCAGAAAACATTATTACTGTAACGACTTCTTGTTCCAGGCGGCAAGCTGGTGTGGATGGTAATAGGTGTTGTCGGGATCGATTTGCGTGTCCGCTTTCGCTTCATTTGGCTTATATAACAGACGCATGGATGAACTGAATATATTTTTCATATGGAGACTATGCTAGTAATCAATGGGATCGGCCTTCGAGCTATTATGGAGGGGAGCGAACTTGAAACATAAAAATATTGGTAGAAATGAAACTCTTTTGGGATTGTGAACGTATAACAACTTTCTTAACGTATGAGGTGTTGGTGTCACCGCCAACACCCCATACGTTTTTTGATGAGGGTAAAATGTGCATTAATGCCTGCTGAACAACTGGAAATATTAAATTTAAATGGAAATGAATGAAATCCGGCGACCAAAGTATAAAAATGACACCGGGAAAAACGCTGCGGCAAGCGCGTTTGGAAAAATGCCCCACATAAAAAGTAAAAAAAAGAAACCTAAGTATAATTCAGAGAATTGTAAAAAAATAGCACTTCCTATATAATATACGGCATATGTCGGCAGATTCACGAAAAGAAGGGATTTTCTATGAACAAACATCGGCGACCGGCCCTTATCCTGGCTCTCATTTGCCTGTCTGCTGTTCTTATGCTCTCCGGATGCCTTGCCGATGGGAACAAAGAACCGGAAGACGCGGACATACCGGCATGGCAAAAGTACGCGGACGAGGAAATTACACTCAGCTGGTACGTCCACTTCTCCTGGTTCAGCACGGCTTGGGGGGACAACCTTGTCGCGCGGACCATCACCGGGGAAACCGGCGTCTCCGTCGACTTCGTGCCGGCCACAGGCAATGAAGGCGAAAAGCTGGACGCCATGATCTCCTCAAATACCCTGCCCGACCTGATCACCATAGGGTTCTGGGAGCCCCAGGTCGAGCAGTTGATCAACGAAGGGCTTGTGTATTCGCTCAATGAACTGGCTGACGAATATGACCTGTATTTCATGGAAGTAGCCAGCCCCCAGCGGCTCTCCTGGTATACGCGGGAAGACGGGAACGTCTACGCCTATCCCAATTCCTCGTATACGCCGCAAGACTACGAAGAAAACAGCCATATCGGCTCGAACCAGAGCTTCCTGGTCCGTGCGGATCTATACGCAGCCATAGGCAGCCCCGACATGACCACCCCCGAGGGCTTCAAACAGGCAGTACGCGAGGCCTACGCGTATATGCCTACCGTAGACGGCAAACCTCTTCTCGCCATAGGGCTCAACGAATTCAATCCGGGAGGGAATCATTCCCTCGACGAGATATTGATGAACTTCCTCGCCATCCCTTTTGAACAAGACGGGGAAATGGTCGACAGGTTCACCGACCCCGACTATATCCGCTGGCTCAAGGCCCTTCGCGAGCTTTACGAAGAGGGCTATATCACCAATGAACTGTTCATTGACCGCAGAGTGCAAATGTCGGAAAAAGTAGCCGAAGGGCGCTATTTCTGCATGCTGTACCAGCATACCGATATCGCGGATCAACAATTGTATCTATGGGACAAGGACCCGGACGGTACATATATAGCGGTAAATGGGCCCATGAACGGGAATGGGGACGCCCACCGTCTTCCCGGCACAGGGATCAACGGCTGGACGGTCACGATGATCAGCAAGTCGTGCAGGGCGCCGGAAAGGGCGATCGCCTTCATGTCGTACATGATGAGCGAGCACGGGCAGAAAATCCTGTACTGTGGCGTGGAAGGCGTCACCTATGACACGGACGCCGGGGGCAGGCCGGTCCTTCGCGCGGAGATACTCGACCTGCTCAGCCGGGACAGAGGGGAATACAACCGTTTGTACGGCGCGGACAACACCTATTGGATGCTGCAGGACAATGCCATGCAGATCCGATGGCGGCAGGCGCCGCAGCCGCCGCTGGCGCAGCCCCGCGAATGGACATACCCCTTCACCGTCTATATCCCTGAATACGACGTGAATATAACGGAACCGGCGGCGATGGACGCCAGTTGGCGGATTAAAGAAGAATGGGGCAGGACGCTCCCGCTCCTCCTGACCGCGCCGGATGAGGAAGCGTTCGACCGCCTCCTCGATACGTTTTTGGAAAGGCGCAAGGGGCTGGGCTATGACATTTTTGCAAAGGAATGGATGCGCCTCGTGGCAGACGCGAAGCGCAGACTGGGCCTATGAAAGCAAGTGCAAAGGGTTTTCGCAGCCTCAAACTGAACCGGAAATTCACGCTTCTCGTGTTTACCCTCGCGTTCATCCCTTTCGCGCTCCTCGCTGTCGTCCTGTTTATCAACATGCAAAACGAAGTCGTCGGCGACCGGCTCGGCGATACGCAGCGCGAACTTGTGCAAATCCAGACCCGCGCAGAAAGGACTGCGGAACTCTGCTCCATGACGGCGCAGTTTTTCTTGAGCAGCCCCAAGATGCATGACTTCCTGCTGCGTGCAAGTGAGGATGAAGAGTTTAGGTCTGAGGAACTCATTGCGTTCTACCAGGAAGACGTGGTAGGCCAGTTTGAAAAAATGGTGAACGCCAATCCCTACCTCTACCAAGTCCGTGTGTTTTTCGCCAACACCGGTGTACCGGAATTCTACCCCATCCTGTACCACAGTTCCCGTATGGCGCGCCTTTCATGGGCGTCGAATGGCTGGACTTCTGGTACCTGGCAGTACGATTACACAGATACGCTTTTCCCCGGCGAAGTCATGTATCCGGCAGACCACATTATGTCGCTTGTCACCGAAATCACGGACTACCGATCTGCCCGGATAGGCGTCATGGAGGTCGCCGTCCGCATGAATGAGATGTTCCCCGGGATATTTACCGATCGGGGGAGCAGCCTTCACGGTTTCGTTACATGGCCGGAGCGCTTTGTCCAGCCCGGGCGGGAGTCGTTTTGGAACGCCTACGGCGCGGAAATAGACTCTGCGATACAAGAACAGGCGCCTGATGGCGGCGCATCCATCGAAGTATCGATTGGCGGGCGAGCCGCGTTCGTATCCTCCGTTCCGATCAAGCCATTCGGCGGTCAGTATATCATCGTCCAGTTCCGCGACGAGATCACGGCGGGGCTTTCCGCAAGACGCAACCTTTTTGCCGTTGCCGCCGCCCTATCGCTTCTGCTCCTTGCCTTCATCGTGAATTTGCTGGTCAAAACGATGCTCCGCAGGTTTTATAAGGTCATTGAGGCGATCCATGCGGTGCGCGGGGGTACGCTTTCGGCGGAAGTCCCCTATGTGGGCGACGATGAGATCGGGCTTTTAGGCGAGCAACTGAATCAAATGCTGGACAGAATCCGGATTCTCATGGACGCCAACGTGCGGGCCCTGCACAGCCAAATCAATGCCCACTTTATATACAATGTGCTGGAAACGATTAAAATGATGGCCGAGGTAGACGAATACTATGCGGTTTCCGACGCGATAACCTCTCTTGGCAAACTGCTTCGCTACAGTATGCGTTGGACGTCGGACAACGTCTCTCTGGAGGAAGAGCTGGAGCACCTTGAGAACTATGTCCGGCTTCTCAACCTCCGCTATGATTACCATATTCGCTTGGAAAAGGACGTCTCCCTGTCTTTGTACCGGCAAAAAATCCCGAAGCTGACGCTCCAGCCAATCGTGGAAAATGCCGTCATCCACGGTCTGGAAGAAATTGCCGAAGACGCGACGATTCATCTCGACGCGTCCGAGTATGGCGGTTATTTCACAGTCAAAATCACCGACAAAGGCAAAGGGATGACGGAATCGGCGCTGGCGCGTATACAAATGCAGTTAACAGGCGAAGTCAAAGAGGAAAGCGACGCCGGTATCGGGCTGAAAAATGTCCATGACCGTATCGTTATGGCTTTTGGCGAGGAATACGGAATCCGAATCGATTCCAAAGAAGATTGGTACACCAGCGTCACCATACGCTTACCATACACGCAAGAGTTCTGACGGGCTGTTAAGCTCATGCTAGCATAAATACAGGAGGGCCTGCAGTTGAAAACGCTTCTGATCGTGGAAGACGAAAAAGCTATACGGGCAGGGCTGCGCGCGATGATCGCCAACGCTCCGGTTCAAGTGGAAACCGTGATCGAGTGTCGTAATGGCGCGGAAGCTATGGAGATACTACAAAGCAAGGACGTAGACGTCATGCTTACGGATATCCGTATGCCGAAAATGGACGGCATCGAGCTGGTTCGCAGAGCGAGCGATTTACCATCGCCGCCTATCATGGTTGTCATCAGCGGCTATAGCGAATTCGACTATGCGGTAGACGCGTTCAGGCAGGGGGTGCGGGACTACCTGCTGAAACCGATAGAGCGGGAACGCGTATATGCCCTGCTTGCCTCTTTGCAGGAGGAGCTTGACCATAAAGACAAGGAGACGGAGGCCCGTCAATTACTGGACGTCCATATGCTTCGCGCCGTTATGCTGGACGTCGAAACCAGCTTTGGCGCGTATCCCGCAATCTCCGGACAAAGCCGGGACTTTCTCAGCGGGAACTACTTCGCGCTATGCTTTGCGCCCTGCTGTCAGCCCGAAAAGGCGCCTGGCTATTGTTTGGAAAACATAGATGAGCAAACGGTATGGCTTGTTTCGGAAGCAAACCTGCACGGGCTGAAGGAGGATTGTCTGAAAGGAAAAAGCGCCGGGATAAGCGGCGCAAAAAGCGGCTTGCACCGGCTGCGCGATGCGTATGAAGAGTCTTTGCAAGCCAGAAGACGGGCTTTTATCTCTGCGGAGGCGCAGGAATACGAGGATAGTCCCGCGATGTTTTCCGATGAAGAAGGCAGTGCCATCACGGTTGAACAAGTGACGCAATTGCTTGGCACAGGAAAAAAAGAAGAAGCGGCCGGCCTGCTGGAGCGGATGCTTTTCCTCGCACAGAATCACCGCATAAGCCCCGGCGCCTTCCTCGGATTTCTTGAGGCGCTATGGACCGCCCTTGAAAAGACATTTGCTCACCTTTCCACTGCCATATGCGATTTTGAAAAACTAAGGCATATCCTCAGTTACGACAGCGCGCTTGCCTACTATGGGGAACTCTTTGCGTGGATGGGACGCGTTTCTGATTTTCTTGAAACGGACCTCGAAAACCGAAACATACGAAAAATCCGCAAAGCCCTCGCGTATGTCGGCAAACATTTCCGGTCGCAAATCAACATGGCTGTGGTGAGCAACTCGATTTCCATGAATTATAGCCAGTTCTCGAATCTTTTCAAACAGTATACGGGGCGTAGTTTCCGGGACTATTTAAAAAACCTGCGCCTTGCGGAAAGCCGGCGGCTTCTTGCCGACCCTGCGCTCAGTATCCGTAAAGTAGGAGAAATGTCAGGCTTCCTGAATGAAAAGCATTTCATGAAATGCTTCAAGCAGGAAACAGGGGTATCGCCCGGCGACTATCGCCGTACTCTTCAACTGAAGCAACCGGACGATCAAGCAAATCAGTAGCCGCGCATACCTTCCGCTTCGCTTCCTCTTCGCGGTGCTGCTCTTCCGCAGCGTTCGCAACTGACACTTTTGACTTCTTGTTTTAAATTGATGCCTTGAGGGTGTCAGTCACTACGGCGCGTCAGGCGGCAGTCCGGCGTACCAGGCAGCCAATACGTCGTCTTGATGCCGTTTTTCAAAACGGGTATTCCCGTTATGGGTCTGGCTGCCCAGGAAATGGAGGCAGATCTGCCCATTCATTCCATTATTTGCTATCGTGCCTCCGCCGTGGGGCATCCCGTTGATGGACGCGGCAATCGTCAGGCTCCCGAGCATCACCCAGACCGGCCGGGTCTCCCATGCCCATTTGTTATGAAACGTACGATAAAGAATATCCGTATCCTCTTTGGTCATGGGTTCGACGTCGGCGTGTTTCCCGTTGGAAAAGCTCTGAATTTGATACGTCTCCCCTGTTCTGACGTCGATGACCTGAACCGGGACATAACACTCAAAGAGAACCTTGACCTCCTCCCAGGGCAGAAGAAGCGCGGCGGCGCCCTCGACGGTTTCTCTTTCCGCTTCCGGTATGGCTGCCGGCGTTTCCGCTGGTAATGCCCCTCCTCTGGAAGCAAGAAGCATTCCTGTCGCCCTCTCCTCTTCTTGTGCAATTTGTTCCGCTTGCGCAATTTGTTCTGCTTGTGCAGTCGGTTCAGCTTGCGCAAGCTGCTCTTCCGCCTCGCCCGTCAGCGCGCTTGGCGCCGCCGATTGCGCCGTCGCCGCAAGTAAGGCGTCCTGGGCGCGGCGGTTAATCCGCAGTCCCGCCGTCATGGCAAGATGTGTTTCCGTCGGCGCCAAGCGCCATGTATCCCGTGTCACCCTATGGGCGGGCAAGTGGTTTTCTCTTGACAAAGAAACAGGCTTGCCCACCGGCGCAACAAATAAAAAATATAAAAAACAAAGTACAATCAACGCAAACCCGGTGTAAAGAGCGGGATTGCGGGTTTCTTTCCCCTTGCTTATCCATTCTGTCATTCTATCATTTTCTCTTTTCTTGCTTGTTCCATCGATACCGATCGTTCAATTCACGATCAGCACTTCCGTATAGGGCAGGGCTCCGCTGTTCAAAATAGCCTGCGGGATTCCCTTCAAGTGCTGGTCAAAGAACGCGTTGATCAGCGTTTTCTGCGCATCCAGTACTTGATTGAAGTCGGCGGTTCCGATGATATTGTCGATCACCTGCGGCGGCAGATGAAAACGGTCAACCAGCTGCGGGATCAGCGTCAGATAATCAGTATAGCTGAAATGCGTGGCGTCCGGTATAGCGATATCCAGTTTCCAGCCGCTGGAAGCCTGCCACAGCATTGCTTTATCCAAGGTCGTCAGATGGGAATCCATTGCGCCGTCTCTATTGTAGTCGGCATTCATCAGCATAAAGGGGCGATCGAGTCCATTTTGCACTACAGAGAGCGGGTAAGCCGGCATATAGCCCATGGTCCCGTCCATATTAATGCCCGCACGGATTCTTTCATCTTCGTACATGGACTGTATCGCTGTTCCGCCGCCGGCGGAATGGCCGAACATACCAATGCGGGAAAGATCCATGCTTTCGATGAGCCCCGCGGGAAAGGCTGTCTGACCGGCGGCAGGTTTGTCTGCTTTTTGTATGGCTTCCAGCACGTCGATAACAAAACGGATATCCCTGACTCTGACGTCATACAGCTTGAGGATGAGTTCCGCGCTGCTGCGCTCCGGTATCCTGCTTTCCGCTATGCGACCGCCGGGGAAGGCAATTTCTGTGGTTTCATAGGTATGGTCCACCGTCACCACGATATAGCCCCGGCTGGCCAGCTCCGTCACAAGAAGCGTCCCAAGGCTGCGAGGCTCGGCGGCGCCTGGCGAGTAGAGAATCACGGGACGCTTGTTATCGGACCTTGCGGCTTCCACATCCTTCCATGCATGCGTTTCCACTGCGTTCCAAGCGATACTGCCGGGCGCTATCCCTGCGCTCGTCGCCGTAATCTGATCAAAGGCAGAGGAGGCTTGCGTTTGCATATAAGGCGCTTTGGCGCCACTTTTTGATTGAGCCGGATACCATATGCTGATCATGAGTTCACGTGGAAGCTCTTCGATCCAGGGATCTTTCCGCGTGCGGTCGACCAAATAGACGTCCGTCATTCCGACTATATTCGTGCCCGTCGGCAAAGGCAAAGACAGGAAAGGCTTTTCTTCATCGATATCAAGTATAAATGTGTTGGCGTCCCCGGCTCTGTGTACATGGAAATCAAAAATCGCGGCCAAGCTTTCTATCGTTACATAATGGCTCCCTCCCAGGACATAAGAAGGCAAGGCGATCGCCGCTCCGTCCAGCAGCCATTTCGTTGTAGAAAATATAAAGCGCGCGTCTTCCCCGGCGTCAGGCGTGGATTCATCTATTCCTCCAGTATAGGTTTGCCCGCCTGCAAGGAGAATGGCTTTTTCCGTATCGTCCCAGTAAACGCTAAACCGCTTTGCTGTACCGGATAGCGTATAGGCTAGATTCCTGAGTTTAAAATAATAGGCGTCATGTATACGGAAGCCCTTGACGGCAATGGTATTCCCGTTTACGAACACGGTTGCCGGCACAAGTTCGGCTACACCCGAGGCGCTTGCGTATAGAGGCGGCGCCAATAGGATAGTATATAGGAGGAGGAACAGAGAAACTAGTAAAGCCTTCATCGACTTCTCCCTTCTCCAAACAATGAAAAGCATAACACAATTCATCTTAGTTTTCAACGTTGACAAAAGTTTACATAAGTTGACATAATTTAAGGCTGCGACGCATATCCCCTGAACGGATAGCATCGCAGCCTCAAACATAGTATATCCGATAGCTAACTTGCCTCTATACCTCTACAGTAGTAGTTTGCAGCCAATCAGGCCACACTTCTTCAAAAAACCACTCAAGCATAGAGATAAGGGTCAATCGCAATATCGCCTGAAACCTGACAGATGGATTGTTTGATTCTCTGCGGTTCACCTGTCAGTCACTGAATATAATTCGCATCTTTGCGTGTGAATCATCCTAACGATGCGGCGCGCTGGCCATGGTAATCAGCTGCATACAATCATTGAGCGTCCTTACCTTATACAAAGAATAAGAACAAGAACGAACTAACGTTCCTTATAGTTGACCACATCACGCCGACATACGAAATAACCGTCTATCCCTTTTTTACAACCAGGTTATTGTCGGATACCCCTCGTATCCCAGGATAACGTTTCTTTGCCTATCCCGCCTGTCCCGAATCAGGGAACCAGTTTGTTAATCACACAGGTCACATCGCAGGGGAAAAAGTAAGAAACGTTAAAGAAATTCATAAATGCGAAAGCTAAAGAAAACATATTTGTCATAATACCCATACTAAACACATCCAATACAGTATCGTTGTTTTGCTCTTATGAGAAGAACAGGAACAAGAAAGAAAACATGTTCATTACGGTTGACCAAGCAAGGCCCACCCATGAAATAACTGCTGAACCCATGACTCATCGCCCCTTTCAATACTAGCACGCAAAAACGTATCAATGGATGATTCTTACATAAAAGGCATAAAAGGAGCCCAATTTCCTTGAAGAATCGCAAATACGTTAAGCAAATAACTAGCGATATCATCGATTACACATATCCACAACTTAGGCAGCATACATACTCCCCTTTCTGAACTGTATTGTATCCTGCATAGCTCTTTTGATTGAGCTTATGAGAAAAACAAAGCCAGAAAAGAAAACATGTTCATTACGGTTGCCCAAGCAAGGCCTACCCATGAAATAACAGCTGAACCCATACTACACCTCCCCCCACTAGTTAAGAATGCCTCTTACGAATTTCAACTGTCTGGATGAAATTACTGCGGCATTAACGGATTAACGTTGCCCTGCAGAATTGCGAAAACTGTCAGTAAGTAGTTAGCGACACTGTTGATTACAGAAATCCATAATGTTGGGAACATAGTCTGCACCTCCTTTTATCGTATTGTCTTCAACGAATAAATATTAGCATTATATTAAATCTTTGTCAATATTTATTTGTTGAAAAATCGAAATATTTATTATTTTTTTGAGTATTTTTCGTCGTTTTTTTGTTGCCTGCCGCCATTCCTGAAACTGGATAAATTCAAGCAAGTTTTTGGCCACTGAATTTGTATATCATCCATTTTTTTTCTTTCGCAGCATAGGGCGATAAAGGCGTCTTCCTCTTCCCGATGCCTGACCAACCCTTCAGGCGTTTCCTGTTTGAAAACCTCCGCCACGCCGATACCCCGCGCCTTCGCGTAACTCTCTTTCGCTGTCCATATCCGGCAAAACAAACGCGCCGGATCAGCGGACTCCGTCAAGCGGCACAGTTCATCCGCACTGCATACCAGCTTGGCTACGCCAGGGTCATAGGGATGGATTTCCTGCATGTCGATCCCTATCTCAAACTCGGCGATAGCGCAGACAATTCCCCGCTCGCAATGGCTGAAGTTAAAGAAGATATGCGGATAGTCCTTCAGGTAGGGTTTTCCATATCCGTTAAAGATGAATTCCCCCGGCTCCGCGATCCGGTATTGTTCAAACAATCCTTGCCGCAGCAGCAAATAGGAGATGATGCAAGCCTGTTTATCCCTTTCGCGGCGATAACGGTGGCAGCGTTTTCTTCGGAATTCCGGAAGCCTGCCCACATTTCTTTCGACAAAGTGTTCGCATAAGGCTTCCCTATGACTGAATGAATAAATGGATACGACGCCTGTCATTCGGCGACGCGCAAATCCGCGACCAAATCGATCGCTTCGCCGAAGGTTCCTATGTCAGCCAGTAGATCAATGTCGTCGATGCTGATCGAAAAGACCTCTTCTATTTCCGTGAGCAGCGCGATGATGTCGAAAGACGTCAGTCCCAGTTCCTCGCGCAAAGACGTCGAAGGGTCGATTATCCCCATATCAAATTCCGTGTAGTTCTCTACGATAGCCGCTAAATCGCGGGCAATATCTGATTTATCCATTCTGCGCCTCCTTCCTATCGGTATATAAATACCGTTTAATTTTGCCAATCGCTGTTTTCTCGAAAGGCTCGTTTCTGATATGTACATCGAAAATTTTCATATACCGTGGATTTTCGGCGTTGATCTGCGATATGAGCTTCATAAGTTCCTCTTTGACATTGTGTATTGCATGGACGTCGCAGTAGTCCGCATTGGGAAACACAGAAGCATGCAGCGCCGAAGCTTGACGGCCTTCCGCAGCGTATACAAGGACGCTGTCCACTATAGGGGATTCCCGTATCCTCGTTTCCAATTCTTCAGGTGAAATATTATTGCCATCACTTAATATAATCAGATTTTTCTTACGCCCAGTAATATATAAATAGCCGTCTTCATCAATAAATCCGATATCGCCTGTCTTAAACCATTCCCCGTCAAAGGCTTCTTCCGTTCCCTCCCGGTCGTTGAAATAGCCGCGCATCACAATGCTTCCACTGATCTGGATTTCCTCATCCTTAATCCGCACATGACAAAAAGGTTCGGGGACAGGGAGGCCAATCGAGCTGTGCTTTTGCCGCTCCGGCGGGTTTACGGAAACAATGGAAGAACACTCGTTCACCCCGTAGCCGACAAGGGTCGTTATGCCGAAGCCCGACAGCTCTTTCAGTACCTGTTCGTCCGCCGCGGCGCCGCCGCAGATGATCGTATGTAAGTTGCCGCCAAGGGAATCGCTAATGCTTTTGAAAAAAAGCGGGCGGAGATCGATCTTTATTTTTCTGAGCCCGTTACTGATATGCAACATGCTTCTCAACAATTGTTCTTTTCCTGTTTTTTTTGCAGTCGCCCAGATTTTCTTATGTAGCCCCTCCACCATTTGGGGAACCCCGATCAGGCAAGTCGGCTTAAATGTCTTGATCAGCAACTCAATATCTTTCAGGGAGTTATCGCTGTAGCACAGCGCTTCTCCATAGTATATCGTAGCAAATATGCCGGCTGCGATCCAAAACATGTGAAACGGCGGAAGCAAAGCCAAGGAAGTCCTGCCCGGCGGGAAGGCGTTTTCTCCGATACGCGAGACTGTGGCGACGGCGTTATGCAGTATATTCCTATGGGTCAACAGGATGCCTTTACTGATTCCTGTTGTTCCGGAAGTGTACATGATCATGGCGTTTGCATCCTGTGCCGGCGGGTCGAAGGGCGTCTCCCTATCCGCATGGGCGTCTGAACGAAGAATGCTTTCCCACTCATCGAAATAGAGTATACTTTGAATGCGATCATCCGCTGTGATTTCCCGCCTGCCGGACAGGACGCTTCTCTGGGCGAGGATCACGCTTGCCTCCGCCCGGTGAATCAAGTCGAGCATTCTTTCCCGGGACTGCCCGTAATCGATGGGAACCACGACATTGTTTGCATAGAGCAAGGCGAAAAAAGAAGCCATCCATTCGTAGCTGAAATTGCCGATTAAGGCAATATGCCGATTGCTATACCCACTGCGGATCAGATAATTGCCGATTTTTCTAACGTCTGCAACCAGCCTTTCGTAGGTATAGGAAGTAACATCTCCCTCCCTGAGTGTTTGGACGACATAGTTGTGGGGATACTTGTCTGCGATATACGCCAGAAACTCATAAAGATTGTTTAGATCCTGTATCGTGCGCCAGTCGGAAACATAGTTCATTTTGCCGCCTCATTTCCTGATTTCCTGATCATCCGGTATTCCGTAATGCTTCCGTCCGCGATTGTTTTTTTCTCCGCCAGCCTGAATCCGAAGTGTTCGTACAAGGGAACATTCTCCCTGGTATAGGTCTCCAGGGTGATATAGTGGCTGGTACTCGCTGTTTTCGCGTAGTCGAAAAAGAATTCCAGCATTTCCCTGCATAATCCCGTACCTCTTGAAGTCTTGTCAATCGCGATGATCGCTAATATATACGGCGCCTCATGACAATACTTTTTGGCCCAATTCGCGGTAGACAATTCTCTTAAAGGCTTCATATTTTGCAAGATACGTCTTCTTTCCCCTCTTGAGCATAAAACAAATGCTTTGATGATCAGGTCGAAGATAAAAGGCGCATAGCTGTATACCATTTTGTTCTTACTGTCAACGCCCATGATCATGCCGTTTATGTTTCTGTCGCTGACAAAAATAGCAGACCGTTCATACAGGAAATGGCTTAGCTGTTCATAATATTTTTCCGTGATCAGCTGTTTTGCCTTATCCGGATCTATTCCTTTCATCGCGGATTGAAAGGGTTCCGTTTCATAGAATTGTTCGGCTAAAAATGCTGACAGCGGCCTTATTTCATTTCTGCTTATTCTTCGCATCATGGTATCCCTTCTCCGTTATAGCTTACTGATGGCCTCTTCTATCGCGTCTTTGTCCAGGCTTAAACCCAGGATACAGGCGTTCAGGGTATCCTCTTGCACATAGTACTCCATATATACATCCTGAATGCCCGATTCCGAACGGCCGATCTCGATATACGGCTCGTCCGCATTCGCCTCTTCCCCATCGTCGCCCTCTCCATTCCCGGAGGCGCTAAAAATCCCCAAATAATTAATGACCGGAACGGAGAAGCCGGACATTGCCGCTTCCCCGGACGCCGATCCCAGGCCCCTATTTTCCATTTCCGCTATTTGTTGCTTCTTCTCTACGTCAAAGAGCGCTAAATCCACAGAAAGGGTCATGCCCAGCATTCCCCCATTGCCTTCGTCCCGATTATGCCGCAGGACGGCAAAAGGGATAAGCGGCAGGCGCGTACAGCAGTCGCCGTATAGTAAATCCGCCAAAATCGCCATGGTGCTTTCAATCGGGGAACGGGCCAGCTTATCTTTCTGCGCAGCGTTCAGCTTCATGCGAAAATCCGCCCTGTACGCGGAATTCCGGCATGTTTGCAATGCTGAAGCTTCTTGCGCCAGCGCCGCATACTGCTTCATATCCTCTGCGGCTTCGCTGTCGGCGTCATTCTCCCTGCCCTGATCCCCCAGCGTTTGGCAATACTGGATATACGAATAACTGCGCAGTGTATCGCAGCCGTTTTCCAGAGCTTCGTTGATCAGCATGCACAACAGTTCCTGCGATACCCCATCCCAAATCGCATGATGCATCGCGCTGACGAACAGGCAGTTCTCCGCATCTGTTTTGATGAGCAATAATCCGGACAACAGCATTTGGTCCTGGAGAAAACCCAGCGCATCAGCGGATTCCGCCAGAGACGCGATACACAAATCCAGATCGCCGGCATACGAACTGGCGTCCAGCAGCGGTATCTCCCATGTGCTGCAATAGGTATATTCCTCAAAACAACCGCTTTCCTTGTTATATCTCGTTCGCAAAGCGCCCTGGGAGGACAGGACCGCCTGCAGAGCAGACAGCGCGCTGTCCGCGCCGCAATGGATGTGGAGGATGTTCATGAGGGACCTTTCGTAACCGGATAAAAACATTTTGTGCATGAACAAAGCCTGACAAGCGGAATAGCCTTCACTCTTCTTGTAGTTGTTTCCATACTCGCGCAAAAGACGAACCATCTCGTTGACCATCTTCTCGTCCTTTACGCCCAGGCGCGGGGCAGTCCCGTTTCGCTGCGGGGGAACCCAGGCGACAGCTTTATCCGCGTATCGATAGTGTTCGCAGATTCGCTCTACCGTTCTCAAGCGCATGAAGTCGGATACCGTAAAATGATAGCCCCGTTCCCGCAGATGCGAAACCACCCGGATCAGCTTAATCGAGTCGCCCCCTATTTCAAAGAAACTGTCTTCTATGCCGATCGGCGAAATGCCAAGTATCTCCTCAAATGCCGCGATCACCGACCGCTCGGTTTCCGTCCTTGGCGCCGTATAGCTACGCCCTGCCAAGGCGTCGGGTTCCGGCAGCGCGCGATGATCCAGCTTGCCGCTCCGGTTGAGCGGCAGGGCGCCCATCTGCGTCATGAACGCGGGAATCATGTATTCCGGCAGATCGTTTCCCAAGGCCGCCCTGATTGCCGCCAGATCGAGCTCCCTTCCCTGTTCCGCGGCCAGATAGGCGCACAGGTGCGCGTCTTCACCGGCTTTCCGGATGATGACCGCCGCGTCGGTAACGCCCGGCAGTTTTCTCAAGAGGCTCTCGATCTCCGCCAATTCGATCCGGAAACCGCGAAGCTTGACCTGCTCGTCTATCCTTCCCAGGAACTCGATATTTCCGTCCGGCAGCCATCTTGCCAGATCGCCGCTTCTGTACAGCCGGCCTTCTCCATAGGGGTTCTCGATGAATTTCTCCACTGTCAGTTCCTCTTGATTTAAATACCCTCTCGCAAGGCTTCCGCCTGCTATGCACAGTTCTCCCGGCACGCCGATTCCGCATAATTCCATGCCGTTCAGAATATAGACCTGCGTGTTGATGACCGGTTTCCCGATGGGAAGCAGGGTACAATCGGGCCCTACTTCTGTCATCGTCGCGTTGACGGTGGACTCCGTCGGCCCGTAGGTATTCAGAATCCGGATCTTTTTTGCCAGCTCTTTCAGGTTATCGATATTGCCCGCTTCTCCACCGGACTCCAGCAAGCGGAGCGAGGGTAATTCTTCAATACGCAATTCCTGGATAACCTTTGGCGTCAGCGAGCTGATGGTAACCTGCTGCTCTCTCATATATTCGTGTAAGGCCTCGAAATCGTATACCGTGTCCGCCGGCGTCAGACATAGCGACGCGCCGCAGCTCAGCGTGGCAAAAACATCAGCGACCGTTTCGTCAAAGGACATGTTCGCGTATTGCAGGAGCGTATCGCTGCTATGCATTGCGCAGATCGCGGTATACATCATCGTCATATTCACAATGCCGTGATGTTCGATCATGACGCCTTTGGGCCTTCCGGTCGTACCCGATGTATAGATAATATAGGCCAGGTCCTCGGGGCCATTGACATGCGGTGGATTATCCTCTTTGTCCGCGTAGCAAGCTTCCGCTTCCAGGTCCAGCACGGGAAGGTCGATCCCCTCCGGTACGTTTGACCTGTAGGTCAGTACCACGCGCGAAGCGCTGTCTTCCAGCATATACCGGATTCTTTCATCCGGATATCCCGGATCGACAGGCACATAGGCGCCTCCCGCTTTGATCGTTCCCAGTATCCCCACGACCATTTCCATACCGCGCGCCGTGATCAGCGCCACTTTGCTTTCCGGGGATATCCCGCGTTCCCTCAGCGTGTAAGCCAGCCGGTTCGCCTTCGCGTTCAACGCCGCGTAAGTCATCGTCTGCCCTTCAAATTTCAACGCCGTCTTTTCCGGCGTACGCCGAACCTGATCTTCAAACAGGTCAACCGCCGTCTTGTTCCCCGGATAGGCTACATAGGTATCGTTAAACGCAGCGCAGATCCTTTCGCGCTCCGGCGCGCTGGTCATTTCCAGCTCCCCTATCGCCGCGCCCGGCCGGGCGATCACCGAATCGATCAGGTTCACAAAATGTTCCAGCATAGCCGAAGCGCTAGCTTCCGTATACAAATCGCTGCCGTACTCCAGACTCAGTTCGAAGCCCTCGTCTGTTTCTTCCGCTTGCAGGGAAAGATCAAACTTTGCGGTACCGGTACGCATCTCCAATGCCCGCAATTCAGCCTCACCCATATGAAAAACAAGCTTCTCGTTATTTTGCATCGCAAACATCACGTCAAACAGCGGATTGCGCGACATATCGCGCCGCGTGTCCAGATCCTCAACCAATCTCTCGAAGGGATACTCCTGATTCTCATAGGCGCCGAGCGCGTGATCCTTGATCTCCGCAAGAAATCCGACAAAGGATTTCTCCGCCGAGGGATAGCCTCTGAACGCCAATGTATTGACGAACATCCCCATCATCGCTTCGGTATCCTGATGCATCCTTCCCGCTATCGGGGCGCCTACCACAATGTCATTCTGACGGCTGTACTTATGCAGCATGACCATAAACGCCGCCAGCAGCGTCATGAAGGTCGTCGATCCGTTCTCTTTATTGATCTGCGCAATGCCGTCCTTCTGTTCCTTATGGAGCCGGGCGGATACCTGGGCGCCTCTATAGCTCTGGATTTGCGGGCGCGGATAGTCTGTCGCCAGATCCAGGACCGGCGCTTCCTCCGCGAACACGTTCATCCAATACGCTTTCTGCGCGGCAAGGTCGCGTTCCCGCATCCATTCGCTGTAGTCTTTATACTGAAGCGTTTGCGCTTTCAGTACTTCGCCGCCGTAGAGTCTCGAAAACTCCTCTGTCAGGATGCGCATGGACATGCCGTCTGCGATAATGTGGTGAATGTCGAACAACAGGATATATCGATTCGTACCGCGCTCCTGCAGCACTTTCAAGCGAATAAGCGGGGCTTTTCCCAAATCGAAGGGGCGAATGAATTTCTCCAATTCTTCCTCGCTGTAGGATTCTATTTCCTCGTATTCGACCTTGCAGGAAGCCGCCTTCCCAATCCGCTGTACCGCTTCGCCGTCTATCAGGGCAAAGCTTGTCCTGAGCGCCTCGTGGCGCAAAATCAATTCGTCCATCGTTTTTTGGATTCTATCCCGATCGGCTTCGCCTGTCGCTTCCATCGCAGCAGGTATATGATAGGCTGTACTTCCGCCGTCTATCTGATCCAGCACAAACAAGCGCTTTTGCGCGGAAGACATGGCATAGCTTTCTTTCTCTTCGGCTTTTGGTATCGGCTGGTACGCAACCCGCCCCATGGCTTCCAGTTCCTTTGCCAGCATCGAGACGGTAGGAAACGTAAAGAGAAGCCTCAGCGGAATCCGTATGCCCGTTGACTTTTCGAGCATATTCACCGCTACGGTCGCTCTGAGCGAGTGCCCCCCCAAGTCAAAGAAGTTGTCTTCTGTGCCGATCGGAGACAAGCCCAGTACCTCCTCGAAGGTTTCGACTACCACGCGCTCCATTTCGGTGACCGGCGCGGTATAGGCCCGTCGCGCAAGCACATCGGGTTCCGGCAGCGCCTGTTTATCCAGTTTGCCGTTGTTGTTCAGCGGAAGCGCCGGGATCCGGGTCATAAACGCGGGAAGCATATATTCCGGCAACTCTTTTCGCAAGCCCTCCAGGATCATCGACTGATCGGGATCCTCCTCTTGCTTCGCTGTGAAATACGCGCACAGGGTCTCGTCCCCTCCGATGTTCCTGGTCACAACCGCCGCATCCGTTACGCCCGGCTGCTTTCGCAGTACGCTCTCTATCTCGCCTAACTCTATACGGTAGCCGCGAATCTTTACTTGCTCGTCTATCCTCCCCAGATATTCGATATTCCCGTCCGGCAGCCATCTCGCCAGGTCTCCGCTCCTGTATAGCCTGCCTTCGCCAAAAGGGTTCCGGATAAATTTCTCCGCCGTCAGCTCCGGCTGGTTCAAATACCCCCTCGCCAGGCCGGCGCCCGCTATGCACAGTTCGCCCGGTACGCCGATCCCGCACAGCTGAAGGCCGCTCAAGATATAGATCTGCGTGTTCTCTATCGGCCGGCCTATCGGTATGACAAGTGGCACGGGAGCGCCTCTGCGGTAATCCCAGCTACTGGCGGTTACCGTCACCTCTGTGGGCCCATATTCATTGGTAAAGTCAATCCCCAGCGTATCGGCGCGAATGATGGTTTCCCGGTTCGCGGCGGAACCGCCGGTGATGAGACGCCGGAATGATTTCAGTTCCGCCTGCGCGGCATAAGCCGGAGGCAGCAACGCCATGGTAACGCCATGCGCTTCGATATACTTCTCAAAGGCTTTCAGATCCTGTATCACCGAGTTCGGAATCAGACACAGCGCGCCGCCGAAAAGAAGCGCAGACGCCAGTTCCAGCGTAGCGGCGTCAAAGGACAGGCTGGCGAACTGCAGTACGGTGTCCGTCTGACGCAAAGTATCGCGCTCCATCCTTTTTCTGAGATTGACGACGCCCCGATGTTCGATCATGGCGCCTTTCGGCTTTCCCGTCGTACCGGAGGTGTAAATGATATAGATCAGGTCATTCGGGCTGTTTACATGCGAGGGATTGTCTGTTTCCGCGGCATAGGCGCCCTGATCAAGCAAATCCAGCACGGGTATCGCCGATCCCTCCGGCGGCCTGGTTTTATAGGTCAATACGGCTTTGGGGGCGCTGTCCTCCAGCATATACCGGATCCTGTCCTCCGGATAATCGGGATCGACGGGTACATACGCGCCGCCGGCTTTGATCGTCCCGAGTATCCCCACGATCATTTCCATGCCCCGTTCCGCCATAAGGACAACAGGGTCGTCCGGTTTTATCCCGCGTTCCCGCAGCCGATAAGCCAGCCGGTTTGCCTTCTCGTTGAGGGCGGTGTAAGTCATGGTCTGCCCTTCAAATTTCAACGCAATGTTATCCGGCGTTTGCAGGACCTGTTCCTCGAACAGATCCACGATTGTCTTCTCCGCCTGAACCGCCGTATAGGTATCGTTAAAGGCGACAAGGGTTTGTTCACGCTCCGGCTCGCTAATCATATCCAGGTCCGCGATTTTCGCGCCGGGGTTCGCAATGACGGCGTCCACCAAGGCCAGGAAATGCGTGAGTAAAGCTTCCGCGGAAGCCTCCGTGTACAGATCGCTGCAGTATTCGAGGCCCAGGTTATAGCCTTCCTCTGTTTCCTGTACTTGCATCGTCAAATCGAACTTCGCGCTATAGGTGTTGATCTCTCTGATCCGCAGGTTCGCGTCTCCCAGGCGCAATTCGCTGCTTTCCATGTTTTGCACAACAAACATGACGTCAAACAGGGGGTTGCGGGACATGTCGCGCCGTGTTTCCACCTCTTCCACCAGATCCTCAAAGGGATAGATCTGATTCTCGTAGGCGCCGAGGGCGTATTCCTTAATCTCCGCCAGAAATTGGATAAAAGACTTCTCCCCTGACGGGCGGCTCCGCATCGCCAGGGTATTCACAAACATCCCCATCATCGCTTCGGTGTCCTTATGGATCCTTCCCGAGGCCGGAACGCCGACCACAATGTCCTCCTGCCGGCTGTATTTATGCAGTTCCACCATCCATACCGCCAGTAAAGTCATAAAAACCGTTGTTTCGTTTTCTTTGTTAATCTTCCCGATCCCGGCCTTTTGCTCCCTGCTCAGCCGCGCGGATACCTGCGCGCCCTGGAAGCTCTGTGTCTGCGGACGCGGATAGTCTGTCACCAAGTCCAGGACAGGCGCTTTCTCCGCAAACACCTTCCTCCAATACGTCCTTTGCGCGCCAATATCAGCGCCGCGCATCCATTCGCTATAGTCTTTGAACTGAAGCTCCGGCAGATCCGGCGCTTCCCCGTCGTAGAGTCTGGAGAAGTCTGAGATCAGGATATTCATCGTCATCCCGTCTGCAATGATGTGGTGCATGTCGAATAACAACAAATACCTGTCACGCCGGGCTTCTTTGATCAGCTTCGCGCGTATCAGCGGAGCTTTGCCCAAATCGAAGGGGCGAAGGAAGGCCTCCATATCGTCCGAAGGGAAGACCTCCCTTTCCTCGTATTCCACCGCACAATAGGCTTCCTCTGCGATGATCTGTACCGCTTCCTTGTCTATCAGCGCAAAGCTCGTCCGCAGCGCCTCATGGCGCCGGATAAGCCCGTCCATCGCCCTTTGGATACGCGCCGGGTCGAGGGCGCCCGTGACTTCGATCATCACAGGCATATGATATAGCGTACTTTCGCTGTCCATTTGCTCCAGGATAAACAGCCTTTTCTGCGCGGAGGACATGGCATAGTATTCTTTTTTTGCCGCTTTGGGAATAGGCCGGTAAACGCCTTCCCCCCATGCTTCCAGCTCTTTTGCCAGCTTGAAAGGCGTAGGCGATACAAAAATCGCCCGCAGCGGAAGCCGGATGCCCGTGTAGGTTTCGATCCGGTTCACCGCTATCGTCGCCCGGAGCGAGTGCCCGCCCAGCGCAAAGAAGCTATCGTGAATCCCGATCGGAGAGAGGGCCAGTATCTCCTCGAACA
>WRMS01000031.1 GCA_009777025.1 Clostridiales bacterium
GTCGATTGATATCTCGACGCCGCTTTTATTTCTATCCTCTTGCTTCTTCTCATATGGCTACTTCCGAAAAGTTCAGTATCGTCGTACCGTTAAAGCTTTCGTATTCTCTCCTGGCTTCTATGTTTGCGTTTGTTCTGGCTGTGTTGATCCGCTCGAAGTTTCGCTCGGCTATCTCCGCGATGATTCTGTCCACCCCGCCGTCTTCCACCATGGAGAACAGTATCTCCATTGCTCTCTCCTTATCCATTCCCGGACGATACGGCCTGTCTTCGGTCAAAGCCGTCACAATATCCGCAACCGCCATGATTCTGGCAGGCAAGGGAAAGTTTTCGGAATCAATGTGGAAAGGATATCCGTTTCCGTCCTGTCGCTCATGATGATAGGCTGCCCACACCGCGATCTGCTCCATCCCCTGAATTTTGCTTAAGACGGAGTAAGTATAATATGTGTGTTTCCTGATGGAGTTGATCTCCTCATAATTCAGGTCGCCTTTTTTCTCTAATATTTCATTGGATACGGCAAGTTTTCCCAGGTCATGCAGAAACCCGGCGATTTCCATTTGCTTGCACTCCTTTTCGGAAAAAGAGACAATTTTGGCAAGCTCCATAGACACTGCCGCCACGCCGCTGGAATGGGTTGCGGTAAACCTGTTCCGAAAATCGATAATCTGTCCGATGACCCTGGAGAAACTGCGGAGCGTCTCCATATCATAGATATCTTTAGAGAAAACCGTTTTATTGATAAGGGGCGAGTCCAGGGATTTGGAAAACACCTCTATCCAGACATATTCCAGCTCCGCCAATTCATCCAGCGCCGCCAGGGCAAGGGGATGAAAGATGGCGCGCTGCCGGTCGATCGCTGCAAAAGCATCAGGCAATTGCATAAATATCTCCCGATTCTCATCCAGCAACACAGCCATTCTATCTGCCAGATGGATGACGTGGCTACCCAAGGGGATATGCTGTTTGGTCGGATGGTATTCTGCATGATGATAGCGAATCAGATTCGCCGCTTGCGCAAGGGGTTCGAAATTCCGCAGAAGCTTATAGCCGACGAAGGCATGGTTGTCTATATCCGTATCGCCGCCATAGGGTTCAAAGGTTTGCAACATGATCTGTTCTTCAACGGAAAATGCGCCAATATCATGCAACATCGCGGCTAGTGTGATATCCTGAATCTCTTCATTGGATAAGTGCATCTTTTGGGCAAGATTCCAAGCTAAATATGCCACACGGGTATGATGATTTCCCATTAACGGGGATACCAAGTCTACCATGTCGGATAGAGCATTGACAAAATCATATATAGAGATTTTATTTTCAATAAGCATAGGTCTACCTCCTGTCTGTCTTGTGACCTATGCTTATTATATATAAATCGCTTATTGAGAGTAATACCTGAATGAGGATTTCGTTCTTCGCCAAATACACCTTTTTTCTACAAATGAGGGCTGCCTTTTTCAACCCAAATGAAGCGGCGCGCCCTAAATCATGCGCAGCTCTGTTGTGATGCGAATAAGATCCGCCAGGTTTTCGGCGCCCAGTTTGGAATACACGGCGTTGATGATCATCTTCACAGTATTGACGGATAAACTGCGGCTGACGGCTATTTCTCTGCGGGACAGACCGTGGGAAAGGTCGGTAAGGACCTCTTCTTCCCGCTGAGAGAAAGCGACGCCTTCCTCCAAGCGGTTCGTTTGTTTATACGCCGTGATAATATGCGCTTTCCGTTTGGCATAGGTCGCCGATCTGCGATTGATCTCTTCCAGCCATTCCTGGGGTATTCGGCAATCCGGCGATTTCATCGCATACGCCGTCAATGTGCGCATATCCTTACCGAGACAGATGAAGGGCATGAAAATGCTGTTTGGCTCCCCCTCTTCGTATGCTTGCTGCAGCGCGGCCAAGGCTTCTTCCTTATTCTGCAGTTTATAGTGTACGCAGGCTTCCATCGCCAGCATCTCCACCCGGCCATAAAGCACGGACTCCCGTTGCTTTTGTTCCTCCATATACGCCAGCAAAAGGGGATAATTCTTTGTCAGATAACAATACTTCGCCTTAGCCTGATTCCCGAAGTTTTCGATAAAGAAGGCGTGTCCGTAAGCGGAAATCTTCTCTTTCAGCCAGTCGGGGACCATCTCCGGCTGTTCAAGGGTGCAATGAAACCACGCCAGCGCTACATCGTGGGTGATATCGCGAACCGGATACGCCTCTTCTTTTAGCATAGCGTTCATCTCTGCAAGAATCTGTTCTACTTTTTCCCGATTACCTTGAAATACAGAAATTTGCAGCTGGTAGAATAAAGCCCGATGAACCGTTTCGTACTGCTTTTTCTCTCTCGCTCGTTCCAGGCTGCGCAGAATCAAAGGTTCCGCGGCGGTTACGTCGCCCTGATAGTACTTCAGCTCTCCTTTGGCTAATTCGTCAAGGCCTGCCATGGTACCGTTAAGGCAATGGGAAGCATAGCCAACCGCCCGGGTCAGCGCTTGGATGAAGTCTTGCGGCGCGCCTTTCCGGGAAGATCCAACCGTACTGATCCATGGCCCTGCGGGATGGTCGGGCAGACGCCCGGGATCAATGGGATAGCGGGTCAGGCATTCGTCCATTTTGGCATAGTACTCGTCAAAATCATAACGCTCGTCTATGGTCGCCATGAGCATCCTCAGAATGCCCCAACAATAATAAATGCCTCCCAGCATATGACTGCGAAAGGCGTTGTCTGCGGGAAGCTGCTGATAAATCGCTTCGTAATGCGCAAGGAGCGCAAAGGCTTCTTTCCAGAGTCCCAGGCCCATGATTGCCCGTATATGCATCACGGCAAGAAAATCGATCTTATGGAACGCTTCTTTTGGCGCGCGCTCGAAGATCCCTACGGCATATTGCGCTATATCCTGCGGTACCTGTGCGGGTTGTGCAAAGAATAGAGAAGTAATCGAACGATAATCGCCAATCATCTCATAGTAGCTCAGCGCGTCGACTTTAAATCCGTTCCTGTCACACCAACAGGCGGCGATTTCGTATGTCTCGCGCTTGTCCTCTTCGGACAGCAGATCTTGCTTTTGACTTAAAAATTCCAAAAACATATTGTGAATCTTGTAGGCGCTGATATAATTATCTCGTCTGACAAACGCGTTTTGCCGATCCAGCTCGGCAATCAGCGCATGGTCGCCTTTTGCCAGGAGCGCGATCAGGTCCGCCGCTAAATGGTCGATCAGAGAAAGGCGAAGGAGAAAATTTCTCAAGGGATCGGAAATCTTGCTCCATATTTCGTTTTCCATCAATAGAAAGATATTCATTTTCATGGCGTTACGGACATAGCCGTCATAGCCGGGCGCCTGCCGGAAAGATCGGGCGATCAGGTTTATGGCAAAAGCCCAGCCGCCTGTGTCTTGCATGATACTGCGCACGCTGCCGGAATTCACCGGAATACCGTTTTGTCGAAAATACCCTGCCAGTTCCTGTTCGGAGAAACACAATTGGCTTTCTGTGATATTCAATAGTTTATCCCTGGCGGTCAGACCGGCGATATTGATACGGGGCGTCGAGCGGGATACCAGGAAGAAGGTCTTGCCAGGCAGCATCTCCGATACGCTTCTTTCTATAAAATGGAGAATAGCGGGATCATCGATGAGATGAAAATTATCAAAAACAAGGATATGTTCTCTTTCCGTTTCGTACTTTCTGGCGATTTGAAAATAGGTGTTCAACAGTTCATCATTATCCGGAAATCCAAGATCATGAATCCCCTTTGCGAAAGGCCGGTTGATTTGCGCTATGGCGTGGGTGAAGCTTTCCCAGAAACGCTGGCCTTCATTATATCGTTCCGATAATGACAGCCACGTGATTGTCGCTTTGTACCCCTTGGCAAAATCCAGAATCGCAGAGGTTTTTCCATAACCGGCTCCGGCGCATACAACAACAAGGGGAAACTTCAGCGCTTCCAAAAATAGCGCGTTGAGTCTCTCCCGTATATAATGATACATACCATTCGATTCCTGTATGGCATGATCTTGTATTTTCATCGCGGTAACCATGGCTAATCCTCCCCTCTGTTATAGTAAGTTATTCATATTCCCTTTATGATTCGGATTATAGCTAACTTACGTTAGTTTGTCAATCACACTATCTACTTTTTCTGCATTTATTGTTAATAATTCGTCACCGTACGATCGATAGTTTGGCTCATGTTTTTCTCCTCATCCATTGTGTGCAGCCATTTTTATATATAATAATCAATAATTATTCCTGTTAATGAATCCTAACGTTTTTTTCTACCACTAGTCCTTTAGTCTTACTATAAATGCCTTAAGAATTTAACCCTGCGGACTAGTACCCCCTTGTTAGGGACTAAGCAAACCGCCGGTTGAACTTGGATCAAAAATCGGCTAATATGTAGTAAGAAACAACAAAGAACAGAGAGAGGCGCCTATGTCTGCAGTCTATTATGTATCGGAAGGAAAGCTTTTCGCAGCCGGCGACGGCGCAGAGCGTCCCCTTCGCAGTGAAGCCATAGAAAAATACGTTCAGAATCTGAAAGATATCGAACAGCGTCAGGAATGGAAAACCAGCGGCGCAGGCGCGCGCTTTATGGGCTCCGGGCAGTTCAGCCTAACCGGTTCCTCGCGTTCCCCGGACGACGCCTTCGTGCAAGTCGAATCCCTGACCGCCGTCGGCCCGGATAAGCTGATCTATGCCGCCAGCTTGGAAGGCTCCTGCGGCCTCTATACGAAAAATCCGACGAAAGACGACGCGCCGGAGGGCTTTCTAATCCGGAAGGCGCAAACCCGCATTTTTCATGTGGATTATGAACCCGGAGAGAAAGTCGTCGCCGCTTCTGTGAGCGACGGTCCGCGAGAGCGTCATATCGCGCTGATTAAGGAGGAACACTCCGACTTCAGCCTGATTACGGAAGGGGACACGGTGGAGATAACGCCCTCCTTCTCCCGGCATGATCCAAAACTGATTTACTATTCCAGCGTCGGGTATTATGTGGATCCGCGCAGGGGACGGGTCCATTACGGCAGTTACTGTGTCAATCGCCTCAATTTGCATAGCGGCGAATTAACCGAGGTGATCGCCGACGCCAAGTATGACTATATCCGGCCAAAGGAAACAGCCGACGGCAGGCTCTTCTGCGTTCGCCGGTTGAAAGTGTCTCCCAATGAGGGTAGCCCCTTACTGGATATTCTCTTAATCCCCTTTCGCTTTCTGAAAGCCATTTTCGGATGGATGAATTTTTTCAGTCAGCGCTATACTGGCGATTCTCTAATGAAAAGCAGGAGCAGCGGCGTAAATCCCGCGCAATACCAGAATAAAAGTGAGGAAGAATTATTTATTGAAGGAAACCTGATCAATGTAGAAAGAACGCTGAAGGAAAATACGCAGCAAGGGGAAAAGTATCCCGGTATCGCGCCCAAAAGCTGGGAATTGGGTATCGTGCGTGACGACGGAAGCTTTGAGGTCGTCAAAAAAGGCGTCCTGGACTATGCTTTCGACGGCGAAGACTTACTTTACTCCAATGGTAAATACCTGATCCGCAGGCGTCCGGATGGCGGGGAAGAGGCTCTCTGTGAAGCGAAAATCGCAACCGCGATCACCGTCGTTTAATGGTTTGGGTAAAGCTGCGCCGCCTTAACGCAGGATGCAGCAAAGTTTGAAGGGAGGAACTGACAATGGCGCATCTTACACCGAAAGAAAACCTGCTGCGACTTATGAACGGCGAATTCCCCGAATGGATTCCTTCTTACTCCTACTATGGTTCCCTTCCCGGCGTGGAAGAAGATCCGCCTAACATGAGCGTGATGAACAGCGTGCTCATGGGCAACAGGGGTCCGAACCGCAACCCCGCCGAGGGATTCACCAACATTTGGGGCGTCCCGTACGAATCCGTGGAGGCAGTCGGCGGATTCGCGCTGCCAAAACCGGGTTACTTTATCCTCGACGACATATACAAATGGCGGGATGTGATCAAGGCTCCGGATCTCTCGAACGTGGACTGGAAAAGCGTCGCAAAGGCGGATCTGGAGAAGCTGAACTACAGCCGCGATAACGTCGCCTTGTTCTACAATCCCGGCGGCGGCTACTTCCAGCTTCTGATGGGCTTTATGGGCTTTACAGAGGGGCTGTGCTCCATGATTTCGGATAAGGAAGAAGTGAAGGCCCTCTTTGATTATCTCCACGAATTCTATCTCGAGATTGCCGCCGAGTATATTGCGTATGTCAACCCGGACGTCCTGTCCCTGGGCGATGATACCGCGTCGGAACGCGCGCCCTTTCTCCCGCCTGATTTATACAGGGAACTGCTGCTCCCCTATTACGACGACTTTGCCCGCCTTGGCAGAAACAGAGGGATACCCATTAATTTCCACAACTGTGGAAAGAGCGGCGTTTATTTCAACGACCTGGTACGAATCGGCGTCACTTCCTGGGAACCGGTTCAACTGAGTAACGATATTCTGGAAATTCAGAAAAAGTTCGGCCGCCACCTGGTGATAGGCGGCGGCTGGGAAGGCCGCGGACGCCTCATCCATCCCGATGTGACGGATGAGGAGATCCGGGAATCTGTGCGGTTGACGATCGATACCTTCGCGCCCAATGGCGGCTTTATGTTTGCCGGCAACTATACGCCGGGCTCAACCAATGACGAAAAGACGAAGCATTGGAACGAAGTCCTCCAGAAAGAAGTCTACGATTACGGGCACAAGTTTTATAAGTAGGTAATTCGTGACTGACGCCCTCAATGCATCAATTTTAAAAAAGAAGTCAAACGTGTCAGTTTAGCGCAGAACGGTTTCGTTGAGCCGCATCAGCACAGCGGCAAATTCTGCGCGGGTAGCGTTACCCTTAGGATCCAGATACCCGCCCGGCTTTCCGACGATCACACCCGCGCCGCAAGCCCATTGGAAAGCGGGAATCGCATATTCGCCGATATCGAAAGCATCCTCGTAGCTTAAAATGTTGGTATTCTCCCCTACCGAGACGTCGATGCTTCTCCATTTGCAGTAATTATACAGCATGGCCACCATCTGCTCCCGGGTGATCGCATCCGCCGGTCCGAACAGGCTGTCTCCATAGCCGGATACGACGCCGTTTGCCGCTGCCCACATCACCGGTTCGGCATACCACTGCCCCTCGTCCACATCGCGGAAAGGATTGGCGTCAACGTTGCCGGGAACGACGGCTTGCATGCGATACAGCACCGAGACGACCATGCCCCTGGTCAGCGTTGCCGCGGGGCTGAAGGTATCGACGGCGGTACCGGTCATGAATCCATGGGTATGCGCATATCGCACTGGGTCGAAATACCAGTTGCTGCGTCGCACGTCAGTGAAAGGATTGGCCCACTCCTCCGCCGCCGTTTCCAAGCCGGACGCCGCGATAAAGAAGAGAGAAAACCGCGTCGCGCTGAACACATAACCGCCGCGACTCGCATCAAAGCGAACGTTTTCCATCGGCACAGGAAGGCCATCTTCGCCGAGCCGGTACACGGTCAGCGAAGCCGGGGCGATGCGTACATCCGGTACGTAAGGCAGAAATACAGTGATTGACCCGTTGAAACCCTGCAGTTCCCTGTCGCCGGCCATAAGGCTGAGGCTGAAGACAGGCCCCTCGCCGACGATCGCTTTACCGGCGGCGTCAAGGGTGGCGGGATCGACGGATTCGGCGATGAAGGATAGCAGCGCGTCCTCGCCGAGCCCTTGGATTAGGCCTGCGACGTCCTCTGCGCGTAAACTGAAAGCAGCGACCCTGCTTTCTATGCTCAGCCGGACATTCTCCCCGGAAGCGATCCCCTTGAGGTCGCCTGCGCGGATTTCCACTAGCACACGGGACGAGCCGGCAGGCAAGCTCACGCTCAGCTTCACTTCCGCAACGCCGCCGCCACCGGAGTCTTCCCGGGCCTGTATAGCATCCTGCAGCGCAGCGGCGAGGGATGCGCCGCTGATCCTGGCGACGGCTGGTCCTCCGCCGCCGCCCGATACAGACGCGTTCACCTTGACTTCGGAGACGACGCTTTCCTGTTCTTCCTCCTCCTCTATTTCGCCGAACCCTATCGCGCCGGGTTCTGTCGACCCGTCGTCGCTGTAAAACCAGAAGATACTGTCACCTTCTTTGATGGGATAGTTTTCGGCGTTAACCGGGATCAAAATACCGTTGACCCGGATCATCCAGCCGCTGCTGGGTCCGTTGTTAAATTCATAAAGCCCGTTGATCCCCTGTAAATAGCCCGTCGCCAGGTCGCAGGAATAGCTTATCCCCCTGTCATCCAGCACACGCAGCAGCAGCTCGAGGGCATTGGCGCCCATAGCCATATCCACGCGGGTAGCGGGTATCAGCAGGCCCATCGCACTGTCTCCGCGCACCGTAAGCGTCACCGACAGATCCTCTCCGCTTTCCCCCGGCCTATTGTTCACCGTGACGGTACAGACAGGCGGAACCAGATTATTTTGATTCCATTTACCGGCTAACCGGGCGCTGATGGTATAGACGCCGGTGCTAGGCAAGATAATGGAAGCTTCCCCCTGTTCATCTGTCACGGTTTCGCCTACCTCCGCGCCCGAAGCGTTCAGCGCATATACCGTGGCGCCTTTTACAGGATTCGTCGTCGATACGGGAGTAGACACACCCGGTTCCGTTTCCACCAAATCGACGGCGGTCGCCGTCAGGACAAGATGTACGCTGTCTCCGATGGTGATTTCCGCCTGCCGCCGATCAAAGTGCCCGATCGGCGGCAGTTCCGTCCAATCGATGTAATATAGCAACAGTTCATCCCCGTCGCCGGCGGCGACGCCGTTGATCGGCAGCGAGGGGTCTTCGCCGTTGACGACATACATCCAGGCGGTGGTCGGGCCGCTCAGGCCAAACAGCATCTGGACATAGCCAAATGCGGAAATCTCCGCATTTACGGCGGGGTTGATCCCGTTGGCTATCATTGCCGCCAGCAAAGCGTCATATTGGTTGCCCCTTACGACGACAGCGGTTTCCTTCATCATCGTCCGGTCGTTGAGCAGATCCACTGCACGGACCCGCACCAGATTCCCTACCGTTACCGTCGTTTGTGCCGGTACAAGTATATTTTGATGCAGAACGCCTGCTTTCTCCGCACAGAGGCGGAATACGCCTTCCGTCGGGAAGCTTACACTGACTCTGCCCGCGGCGTCGGTTAGCCCGGCGCCGGCTTCCCTGCCGTCTTCATCGATCACGAAGACCCGCGCGCCGCTGATGGGCGCTGCCGGCGGCGTAAACCAGGAATCCGAATCCAGTCCGGTTAAGCTGAAGGTCACGCTGGCGCCGGCCCTTACCGATACTTCCTTGCTATCGAATGCCGGTATATAGATTGTCTCCGAAGGCGAATAGGTATCGGGATCGTATCCGGTATAATAGAAAACAATAAAGTCCCCCTCCAGCAGCGGGTTGGAATCCGCTCCGAAAGGCGGAGAAGCGTCATTGAGAGCGAAGTACCATTCGTGCCGCGTATCGGCAGCCACGCCCAGAACGGAACGGAGCAATCTGCCATAAGCTGTATCGTCCGCTTCGAAAACCGACGCGTCAGCCGGATCGTAGCCTAAAGCCGTTAATGCCGCTTCCAGGGCGGCCATATGCGTCCCTGCCGCGCTGACGGCCGTCGCCGGGATCAGCGTTTCGCCGGTCACCAGGTTGATTGCGATGACCGTCACATTCTTTGACTCGCCGGGATCCACGGGCTTACCCGGGTCCGTTTCCCCCGTCAGCGCCGTCCCGTCCCCTGTCTGCGGTCCAAAGTTGTAAAGGTTGTACTTGCCGTCTCCCGCGGCGTTCGCGCGAAAGCCCTTATATGCGGTAAGGGCCCTGAAGGCCTGTTCCGTGCTGATGGGATCGCTTAGTACATTGCCTGTGCTGCCAAAGAGGCCGTCGCTTGTCTGATACCGGAACAACGCGTCCAGGAGGCTTTCCCCTCCCTTGACAAATCCCGGATCCGTATGGGCGTCGACGCCCATAGCGGATAACGCGATGATCGTCTGGGATAAGGCGTCGGCATTGCCGGAAGGAAAGCCGCCATCGCTTTGCTGTTCGTTCGAGAGCATCGCAATCCCTCTGTCAACGGCTGCCTTCACATCTGGACGGCTGTCATAGTAGGGTGAAAGGGTTGTGATCGCCATCGCCGTCATATCGGGACCGCCGCCCATTCGGGGCCATCCCCCGGAGGGGAGTTCCTGGGCCAGCAGCGCCTCGATTATGGTATCCCGCTGAAGCTTGTACCCTCCGCTGTCGAAGCCGCCGCTGTCGTAGCCGCCGCTGTGCAGCGCGGTTAAGGCAAAAACGATATCATTCAACTGAGACAGGCTGTCCCGGTCACAAAACTTGGCGACAAAATCCCAGTACACGCCGTCGCTGCCGCTGTATACCCTGCGGGCATTCACGCCGAGGGCGCTGAGGGCTATCACCGCTTTCTCATACTCGGTCATGGGCGTCGACGGATTGGTATACATCTCCCGATAACGATCCAATATGCTTTTGCCGGCCACATTCTCGGCATTGCCTCCCGCAGCCAAAGCAATCGCCGCCCAGTCGTCGCTTGTCCTATAGTAGTGGTTATGCGTCAAGTAAAAGACAGCCTCTTCCACTTTTGCTTCCATATCCTCCACAGTAGCGCCTAAGGGCATGAGCTCAGCCTGATCGGCCGTAGGCAGGAGCGACTCTCCAAAGCTAAAGGCAAACATAGCCGGCTCTGCTGGCGCTTCTGCTTGTGCTTCCGGTTCCCTCTGCCGCTCCATCGCACAGAGGGCGCCGGATAAATCCGCGGCGCCGGCTACGGTTTCCGCGCGTAAGCCTGCAGGCAGTATGGGCAACAACAGCAATACCGTAAGCAGAATCGAGAGAGATTGGCCGGGAAGATTTTTTTTCATGTCGCACCGCCTTATGTTGTTTTTCCCAAAGGATTAAGTACTTACGCCCCGTCTATGATGAACTGCGCCCATAATCCAAACCTTCTCAGGTTTCCACCAGCCCATACTTGAGCTTGATTCTGTCGAGCTTTTCCAGCATAGGACGGGCAATGACCGAAAGAAAGGCCACCGTCGCCGCCGCGTGAACCAGATTGAAGGGGATGCCCTGCAGAAAAGCAGCCAGCAGCATCATGTGGTTGAAATGGGACTGATACAGCAGCACGGTCGCCGCGTCCATAATCAAGCCGTATATGACTACGGCGGCGAAGGCGCCGAAAGCAGCCAGAGACGCAGGCGAGCGGCGGAGCAGCCCTTTGCGGAAAAGGATGCCTGCCAGAAACCCGATGATCCCGAAAGCAAACATCTGCCAGGGCGTCCATGGTCCTGGTCCGAGAAACATATTGCTGACAAAGCCTCCCGCAGCGCCGATAAGAAAGCCTGCCTCGCCGCCGAAGGCGACGCCCGCGATAATGACAAGGGCAATGACGGGCTTGAACTGAGGGAGCATGAAGAAAGCCGCTCGCCCGGCGACGGCAATCGCGCACAGAACCGACAATACCACCAATTCCCGGGCGCGTGGTTTCCGGCTCTCGAAGAGGAATACAAAGGGCAGCATCGTCTCCAGGATGATCAGCAGGGATATAAAGTAGTATCTGCGATCGCCGAAGTAGGCAAATCCGATATAGATGGTCAACGGTATCGCCAGCAGGATCATAAATGCCGCCGCCACTGTCCGTCTGGTTAATTTGCTCTTTTGGTCGAAGCTTTGCGGCGCGGGAGGCCCCTCTTTCCCTTGCTCCCGCTTCCAGGACAGCGTAAAGCTGAGTCCGGCAACCCCAAGGGCGAAGGCAAACATGATGCCGGCATAGAGCGGCGCGCCCTCGTCGGCTATGCTCACCGCTTCGCTGCCGCCGCTGATAAACTTCAGGAAGCCATCCAGATTCAATCCGGTAGTCACAGTCGCAGCAAGAAGCAGAAGCAAAAACAACGACGCCAACAGTTTTCGCGGCCCGGACAGCTTCTCCGGGCGAGACGAGGTTACCGCCGGTCCCGACGGGAGCTCGTAGTGCGCGTCTATATCGAGGGTCTCCGGCGGGAGAGGCGTCTCTCCCCCCAAAGCGTGAATCAGGTCGCCGACTGTGATGGCCTTGGGAAGAATCGCCCGGGCCATGCGGTTTGTGCTTGTCGTGTAGAAACTATTGCCGGAAAAAAAGGCCCTGGGTTCATTTTCTGTGACGACGCCGCCATCGAAAAACAAGGCGCAGCGATCGCTGTACTCCGCACAGAATTCCACGTCATGGCTCGCCAGCAGCACCGCGGCCCCCGCCTCGGTCAGCTTGCGGAGAATCGCCGCGAATATTTGCTTAAACTCTGCGTCAAGCCCTTTGGTCGGCTCATCCAGCAGAAGGATCTTCGGCTGCAGAAGCAGCACTTTCGCCAGCGCCGCGCGCTGTTGTTCGCCACCGGACAAATCATAGGGGTGATTGTCCAGCAGGCCTTCGAGCCGGCACAGCTTCACCATGAGGGCAAGCCTTCTTTGCTTCTCTTCTCCGGCTATCTTTTGCTCCGACAGCATTTCCAATAAATCCTCGCGGACCGTTTTTGCGACAAATAAAGTCTGTGGATTCTGGGGAAGCGTATACAGATCGTTACCGGAGATGACCGTTCCCCGGAATGGCTTCACCAACCCGGCAATCAGCGAGAGCGTCGTCGTCTTCCCTGTGCCGTTTCCGCCCAGAATTGCTGTGATTTCTCCGTAATTCGCCTGAAAGGCCAAATCTTTAATCACGTCTGGCAGATTTCTCTCATAACGGAACCAGACGCCTTCCAGCTTAACCGCCAACCTCGCTTCCACGCAGGAAGCAAGGGCCTCCCGGCTTCCCTCCGCAAACCCGCCGTCGATAATGATTTGCTTCGCAAGCCAGTCGGCGCCTTCCCGCACAGTGACCGGCGCCTCATCCGGATCATAGCTTCCCGCCGAAACCGCCGCCCATATCCGCATGGGAGCAGGCATGGCAATAAACATCCCGCTTCTTTGTTCCCTAAGCTGTAAAGCCACTTCGCGGGGCGTTCCGTCTGCTGTGACGCATCCGCGGTCCATAACCAGCGTGCGGCCGGATAGCGGAAGCGCCTCCTCCAACCGATGCTCCGTAAGGATGATCGCCACGCCCAGCTCGCGGTTGACCTTACCCAGGGCGGAAAGGAACTCTCCCGCGGCAATGGGGTCAAGCTGGCTCGTCGGTTCGTCGAGAATCAGCACAGAGGGCTGCATCGCCATAATCGACGCCAGGGCAAGCAGTTGCTTCTGTCCGCCCGATAACTCGCCGACGGCTTTATTGAACCAAGTCTGTATGCCGAAGAAGCTCGCCATTTCCGCAACCCGGAGGCGGATCTCCGGCGTTTTCAATCCCAGACTCTCCAAACCGAAAGCCAGTTCATGCCAGACTTTGTCGGTAACGATCTGATTCTCCGGAGATTGCAATACAAAGCCGATTTTGGCCGCCCCGTCATAAGAAGACAAGTGTTCGAGGGGGATGCCGCAGAAGCGGACCAGGCCGGATTTCACCCCATGCGGCGCCGTAGAGGGCTTAAGCTGCCGGAGAAGCGTCGTCTTGCCACAGCCTGAGGGTCCGAATATCGTGACGAACTCGCCTTGCTGAATCCTCAGGTCTATCGCCTGAAGCGCGGCTTCCTCCCGTCCCGGATAGGTAAATGTCAGTTTTTCGATTCGATAGATCTCCAAAGCAGGTCCTCACGAATATTGATAATCATAGGAAAAATAGAAAGCGCGAAATAGGCGATGAACAGGAGTATCGTCGGCAATCCCGTCCAAAGGCCTCTTACGGAAGGGAAATAGCGAAAGCTATAGGCCCCGGATACTGTGCCGCTTATCACGATCACGCTGCAAGCAGCGATATAGGAAAGCGCATAGCCGTCCCTCCTGTCAAAACGATAGAGGGAAAAGAAACTTCGTCCGGGCAGGCCATAGCCCCGCCCGTTCATACTGTCCGCGGTTTCGATGGCGTTCTCCAGGGCCCAGGTCACCATGATGGATTGTATTTTGACAGCATGTTTCATCTTTTGTATAATATTTCCATCAGTTCCGCCACGCCCGACACAGCGCTGGGCATTGGCGATGATCTTGAGCTGCTCCCTATAACGGGGAACGAAACGCAGCGCCATAGACAGTACCAGGGATAAAGCCGGTATCAAACGTCCGAACAGATAAACCAGTTTATCCGAAGTCATCACAGCATTCAGACAGCTAAACCAGGAAACGACGGTGATGAGCATCGTTGCCGCGGCGACGCCATATACGATCGACTCCAGGGTTAAGGGGTTTCCGCTGGGCAGATAGGTCAGGATTGTGATTCCCTGATGGTTAAAAGCGGGATTGATCAACGCGGTAAAAAGCAGCATGGGAAGCATAAACACCAATATAAATTTCGCCGCCTTTCTCCCATTCATATAAAGAGAATAGGAAATCGCGCAGATCAGGGAAATGCCCAGGCAGGCTGGATGGGTAAAGAACATGGCAAAGCCGATGACCGCGCTAAAATAGAGCAAATTCACCAGAGGATGGAAACCGGCAAAACTATCTATCTTTATTTTTTGATCCACCGCGCATCCATCCCCCTCTTTGCTTTCCGCAATGCCTTTGCCTACTCGTCTTTCTGGAATCCATCGAGCCCTTCCTCTCCTAAGTCGCGTCCCAATTCACAGGAATACTGCCAGTCGATCACATCGTCAGGCGCCAGTGGATAACGGGAACAACCATAAGACGGGTACCATCCGTTGACGCTGTACATCCAGCCGGACAACTCGCCCGCGTCGAACTCATATAAATTATAGATGCCCTCAATGTACGCGCTGTTATAGATAGGCGTACTCATAAACTCCAAGTGGATTCCCGCTCGTTTCAGTTCCCGCTGCAGAACCTGAAATACGCTTTCTCCCGCATAGGCAAGCGCTTCTGTCTGCGGCAGGATGACGCCGTCTTCCGGTACAAGCTCCCGTTTGTTTTCTTTGAGCAGATCCATATTGCCCAGCAACGTATCGCAGCGCACAGAGAGCAGAACGGTGAAAGCGTCGTTATCCCCGCTGCCGCCGGGCTGCGCCGTTTCCTCTGAACGGGCTGGAAGCGCATTCGGCATGGCTTCGGGCTCAGATACGGACTCAGATACGGGTCCAGGGACGCCGGCATTTCTGCTGTCCTGACCGCCCAGCATATAAGAGACGACCAGTACGGCAAGAATTGCTCCAGTGATGAGGATTCCGGTTTTGTACTTCCGCATGGGATTCCCTCTCGTCCTATCGCGGGCTGCCGCCGGCACGGATTTCAGGCAGCCGCTCGCTTTACAACAAATCCACTTTGTCCAGCATGTTATACAGCATTTCGGCCACTTCGCAGCGAAGAATGGCGTCCTTTGGCCGAATCGTCATGGCGGCGCTGTCCAGAATGCCTTCGGCATAGCAAAACGCAAGCAGGGGGCCCGCCCACTCGGCTACCTCCCGATAATCATCGAATTGCGCCAGCGTGTTGCGTATGGCAAACTCCTGCATTGCCGTATCCTTGCCGGCAAGCTTTGCCGCCCTGGCCGTCATCACGGCTGCTTCCTGCCGCGTGATCGTCCCTTCCGGATGAAAGCTCGTCGCCGAAACGCCGCTTACAAGCTGATAGGAATATGCCGTGCCTATAGAGATCGCATACCATGCGGAGGGGCGTACATCTGTAAACACAGAAGACGTTTTCTGCGGCAGGCCCAAGGCGCGGGTGACAATGGCGGCATACTCTGCCCGCGTCATGGTCTCGTCCGGGGCGAAACTGTCCGCCGACCTGCCGCCGATGATCCCCCGGGAAGCCAGCGCTTCTATCGCTGCCTGGCTTCGGTGGCCTTTGACGTCCGCAAAGGTCTTGCCCGGTGAGTGGACCTCCGTTTTCTTCACATCCGCGTGCCTGGCCGGCAGTCCGGCAGATTCCGTCGCTTCAAAGGAAGCCCGCCTGACCGTATCCTTCATATTGTATAAACTATTTTTCCCTTCGGCTGCGCGCCAAGCTGCCGCGAGGCAGTACAACGCCTGCTCCGAAGCCATCTGGTTTTCTCCGGCGCCGCCTGTCGTATGCCGGAAACTGCCGTCCGCGTTCTGATAGGACAGGACATTATCCAGCAAACTCTTTCCGTTTTTCACAAAACGCGCGTCGTCGAGGGAAATGCCCAGTTCGCTCAGCGCGACAAGCACCTGCGCGACCGTTTCCGAGTTCGGATCCCCCCATCCCGAATACCCGCCGTCGTCTTCCTGGAGTTTGGACAGGTATGCCAAGGCTTTACTCGTCGCCGCCCTGACTTCCGGCTTATCCTGATACTTCGCCAGCGCCTGTAGGACCATTGCGCAGACGTCGGGATCGCTTTTCTCCTTGGGATTGATTTCGCCGGTATTGCCCGCCGTAAGGCTCCAACCGCCATCCTCGAGCTGACGCCGCAGAAGCTCCCCGATATACAGGTCGCGGCTGGCTTGTGTCTTTGCCTCCGGATTCAGCGGTACGGGATAGTCCATGCTGTCAAGGGCCAGTAACGCCCATAGAGGGCCATTGATCCCCTGCCAAACCGTCCCCTCAAAATCACCGAGAGGCAGCGTCAGGTCATAGCCGCCTACGTCCCGGGGGTCATAGCCTGCTGCCGTCAGCCCGAGAATAACCCGGCTGTACTCCGAGTATTTTCTGTCGTGCAGGACGCCCTTATTCTCTTTCACAAGCTTCTCAACTGCTCTGTAATAGTTTGCATAGTAAGAATCCGGCAGGGCGACGCCGCTTCGCGCCAGGCCGATCACTGCCCAATCTCCGCCGACTGAGCTGACGCCCGGATTTGTGACCGCCCTCTGCATATACGCAGCCGCCTTTGCGACCGCCATATCGAGCTCCGCCTTATCCGCGGCGAGAGCAGGCCCAAAGCGCGGCGGCGCGATAGGGATCAGCAGAATGGTTAAGAGCAGCAACGATATCATCTTTCTCACGATTGGATCAGCCTTTCTATTCGTAACTCCAAATGGGGCGCACAAATAAAGCCATAACGCCTCAATCAGGTCGTCATGGCCGTTTTTCCATTGACGCATACGGGCATACTGCACCCGTATGTTTGATGCTCTCCGCAGGTCTTCTGACTTACGCGCCTCAAAAGAGTTCCTTACCGACAATCTCCTGCCCGATCCCCGTCGATTGTCGCTCTCGGCGTACAGGTTGCGCCTTCTCAGGGTTTCCCCCAATGGCTTGCTATCGCGATGCACCTGTCCTAGCGCGATTACAGCAGCGGTATCGTTCCCTTACTCCGTCATCTGCACAAAGATCTGTGGAGTGCGGGAATCCTGTTCAGGATTTTCACCTGATTCCCTTTATAGCCTCAGCACTTAACGCTTACTATGATTTCGAGGCCTCGGAAAGCTTGAAGTTGCAGGGAAATGATAACAAACGAAGCCTTGATTGTCAAGGGATGGAGCTTGTATAATGGTAAATAATCCGGCGAGAAACGATAGGAATAGGAAAGGGAGCGAATGAGCTTTGGGAATCATCACAATTGAAGCGTGCAGAAATGCGGAACGAAAGTCGATCCAAGTACCGGAAGGGCAAAGCCTGCTCAAGTCCCTTCGCGATATGGGCTTTTCCATAAAGGCTTTGTGCGGGGAAAGGGGGATTTGCGGCAGTTGCAGAGTCAGGATATCCCGCGGGGAACTGCCAGCCGGAGAATCCGACGCCGCCGTTATTTCCCCGGAGGATCTGGCCGCTGGGTGGCGCCTGGCCTGTACGGCGCACCCAATAAACGATATCGATGTGGAAATCCCCGTTTCAGACGAGGACGACTTTGCCGGCGTCATTGCTTTTCAACAAGCCGGCTATAGTAAAGACGCCCTGACTGTCGAAGAAAGGCAGCTTGCGAAAAGCAAAACCAGTATCACGTCCCGGCTTGTCCCGGGAGAAAAGCCGACGCTTGCGCTGCTTCAGGCAGCCGGAAGTATAGCTGCAGAGACCGGCAAGACGATATATGTAACCCGTTACGACGGAAGGACTGTACATATAGGCAATACCCGGGCGCATCTGTACGCCGTCGGCATCGATATCGGCACCACCACAATAGGCTTTGCCCTCGTTGACCTGCAAACCGCGACGGTCACCGGGCGGCTTTCGGTCGTGAACCGGCAGCGGGAGTATGGCGCCGACGTAGTGACCCGTATCGTCAAAGCCAGGGAAGGCGCGCTATCCCTGCTCAGCGGGACCGTTCGGACCCAACTGGCGGAGGGCGTAAGCCGTCTGTGCAGCGAATACGGAATCCCGCCCGGAAACCTGGTCAAGATCGCCATTGCGGGCAATACAACGATGCTGCATCTGCTGCTGGAGCTAAACTGCAGCATGTTGGGAAGCTTTCCCTTTACGCCTGTGACGCTGGATTATCTATCCTTCCCCTATCACGAACTCTTCGACGGAGCCTTCTCCTGCAACGTCGATATCCTGCCCGGCGTTTCCGCTTATGTAGGCGCCGATATTACAGCGGGCTTACTCTATCTGATGATGCACCGCAACGCCAGCCCTGCCATTCTGCTTGACATCGGCACAAACGGAGAAATGGCCCTGGCGAAAGACGGCAGCATCCTCTGTACATCCACAGCGGCAGGTCCCGCCCTCGAAGGCGTCAACATCCTATGCGGTACAGGCAGCGTTCCCGGCGCGATATCCTCCGTATGCTACGATGAATCCGGCTTCAGCGTATCCACCATAGGCGGACAAGCGCCGGTGGGCATCTGCGGATCCGGCGTCATCGACTGCGTCTATCAGTGCCTCCGCAATGGGATCATCGACGAAACCGGGCGTTTTCAGAAAGAATGGGCCGCATCAGGCGCGTTAATCGCGAAAACCGGCCGGGGCGAGGATATTTGCTTCTGCCAAAAGGACATCCGCGAAGTACAGTTAGCAAAGAGCGCCATCCGCTCCGGTCTTGAGCTGCTGATCCGGCACGCGAATCTCACCTACGGCGACATCGCTACACTGTATATCGCCGGCGGTTTCGGCTACAACATCGATTTTGCCAGCGGCGTCGGGATCGGCCTGGTTCCGGAGGAACTGAAAGACAAAATCAAATTGGCAGGCAACAGCTCCTTGGGCGGCGTGGTCAGCTACCTGCTCAACCCTGAACAAACAGAGACCATGCGCGAAATCGTCCGGCTATCCTCCGAGTTCAGCTTGTCTGAAGACGAATCCTTTCAGGATCTGTTTATTGAGTATATGTCCTTCCCCTCGATTTGAACGAAGCTTCACTCCGATAACTGTTCCGCGCCTGAGTTAACAGGCGTTTTCGTTCCGATCAAGCCTTTTCGATAGGCCTGAAGATACCGCCGGCAAAGGCGGTCTTCGCCCAAAAGGGCTTCGGTGGCATACAGGACGGCGCGCATATCCGGCGAAGTGGGATCCATGATCGCGCTGTCCATGCCAGCCGCAAGCGCCAGGCAAAAGAATTGTTGATTGATTGCCTTGCGGTGAGGCAAGCCGAAGGAGATATTGCTTAAGCCGGATGTAATATGCACCGAAGGAAAGCGTTCTTTGATAAGGCGCGTCGTCTCCGTGAAGCTCATAAGCGAATCACCCGTCGTGCTGAGCGCGGTTACGGCGGGATCGACGAATAAACGTTCCTCTTCTATGCCCAGTGTTTTCGCTTTCCCGATGATCGCTTCGGCTATGGCCAGCTTAACCGCTGGATCGGTGGATATGCCCCTATCGTCGCAGGTTAACGCTATAATTTTCCATTCCGAATCGGCGATTTCCGGCAGAAGTTGATCACACTTGCCGCGTTCTTCCGACACCGAGTTAATCATGCCGGGCTTTTTGACATATGGCAGCATCGCGCGTATCATGCCGCAGTCCGTACTGTCGATACATAGCGGCGTATCTACCGTATCCTGGACGACGCTGATCAGCCATACCAGCGCTTCTTTTTCCCTATTCGGCGCTGTGCCTGCGGCGATATCCAGGTAATCCGCACCGCACTCTGTTTGCCTCAGCGCAAGCCGGCGGATAAACGCCTCGTCGCGCTCCTTGATCGCTTTCGCCACCGAAGCTATGCTTCCGTTAATCTTTTCTCCGATCATAATCATTGTTATCTCGCCTCCCGAAACTCTACACCTACATTGTAGAGGGCAGCAACCGCCAATGCAATGCATTTTCAAAGTTTATCCCATTTTTCGATTGCTTTTGATGACATGAGTGATATACTATTAATGATTTTTGTCGAAGGAGAAGAAAACATGTTTAAGACTATTGAGCAGATACTGGCCTATATCGAGAAACACAGTATTCAACTGATCGACTTTAAAGAAATCGACTTAGCCGGGAGATGGCATCACCTTACGATTCCGGCAGAACGTTTCGGCCCGGCTGTGCTGGAGAACGGCATTGGCTTTGACGGCTCCAGTTACGGTTTCCTGACAGTGGAACAATCGGATATGGTATTTATCCCGGATATTACTTCCGCCT
>WRMS01000032.1 GCA_009777025.1 Clostridiales bacterium
ATCGGATGGACGTTGAGCCGTTAGGCTACATAATCAGAAAGCCTGATGTTGATCACGAATGTGACGTGTAGCCGGGCAAATGTGCCGACGCCACCATAGTCGGCACTGAACAGTAACGCGGTTTGCCTTCGTTGACAAGAGAAATGAAGCAGGATAGAATGAGCGCAAGCATGACTTGCCTGATAGAGCGGCTAGATGAGCTTGCGCTCGATCGGCTGCAAGCTGCTGGGTTCTTGTCCTATGACTGAAGTAAGGGGTAGTAGAACGAGTTGGGCCTGTGATACAGTTAGGCGACAAAATGAGAATGGAGGGAAGAAAATGAAAAAAATAAGCCTTATTCCCCCGGGACCGGGGAACCCTTATGATACGCCGATTATGGATCCTGTCGGCATTACGCGCAAGTTTCTCGACCTCAGCTATACGCCGGATAAGCCGCATCCCATGAGGAAATTGGATATGTATCTCCCTGAGGAAGGCGGCGGTCCATTCCCCATACTCATTTATATGCATGGCGGCGGTTTTACCGGCGGGCTAAAGAATGATTTCCATGCGGTCAGCTATCTGGAAGAGTCGCTGAAAGCAGGTTTTGCCTTTGCCAGCGTCGAACAGCGCTTATGCGCGCCGCAGCCGGACGGTTCCTACGATGCGGAAGGCAGGTTCCCCGGCTCCTTGTTTGACTTGAAAGCAGCAATTCGCTTTCTGCGCGCAAATGCGGAACAATACCTGCTTGATCCCGCGCGTTTCGCGCTTCTGGGGCCGTCGGCGGGCGGCTATCATGTCGCCATGGCGGCAGCGACGCAGGATGTCCCGGCAATGTATGACGATTCCTTCGGATTTGGCGAGGTCAGCGGAAAAGTCCAGGCGGTAGTGGATTTGTTTGGCGTCAGCGACCTGGTGATGCAGGCGGAGTTTTCTGAGAAGAAGCACAGCGATACGCCGAAAGCGCCTGGTCAGTTGGATAACCATGACTCATTTTTTGGCGCGAAGATCCTCCAGCATACGCACCTGGCCTGGATCGCAAATCCCTTGTTTTGGGTGACGGCCGATATGCCGCCGTTCCTGATCCAGACAGGAGCGGCGGATCAGGTGGTAACCGTGGAATGCTCCCGCAGCCTGGCAAAACGCATAGAAGCGGTTTGCGGCAAAAGTCGTGTAGAATATGATGAATTCCCGGACTATGGGCACGGCGACGAAAGGTTCCACGATCCCGCGAACCATGCGCGGATTTTCGGATGGCTCAAAGAAAAGTTGGCTTGACAAATGTAGGCGGCCATTGTATAAATGAGTTAGCACTCGACAGGCGTGAGTGCTAAAACTCATCTTCGGAGGAAAGCGAGCATGAAGAAGAAGCCATTTAAAACAGAATCCCAACGCATATTGAACCTGATGATCAATTCGATTTACACCCACAAAGAGATTTTCTTGCGGGAATTGATTTCCAACGCCAGCGACGCGATGGATAAGCTGTATTATAAAGCGCTGACCGAGGGCGGTACGGACATCAACCGGAGCGACTTTGAAATCTTTCTCGAGGCAAATGACGCAATTCGTACCCTGACCATCAAAGACAACGGAATCGGCATGACGCGCGACGAGCTGGAAAACAATCTGGGCATAATCGCGAAGAGCGGTACGATGGATTTTCGTCAGGATAACGAAGAAAACCTGTTTCAAATGCGTGCGAAAGGGGCGGACACAGAGGAGAACGAGGAAGTAATCGCTGCGGAGGATGAGGCGGACGCCGAGGCTGCGGAGGGCGCGGAAGACGCCGAGGGCGTCAGCGAAGGAGACGGCGAAGCGCCGGAATCGGTCGCCGGGGGCGCGGAAGCTGCAGAGGCTGTGGAAGGCGCGGAAGCTGTAGCGGGCGCCGAGGATGCGGAGAGCGCCGGATCTAGCGAAGCGGCAATCGATATGATCGGTCAGTTTGGCGTGGGCTTTTATTCCGCGTTTATGGTCAGCCAAAAGATCACGGTGATCAGTAAAGCCTATGGAAGCGACGAGGCCTGGCGCTGGCAGTCCGAGGGCGCCGACGGCTACACCATCGAGTCTTTTGAACGCGACGGCTGGGGGACGACCATTATCCTTGAGATGAAAGAAGACGGCGACGAAGAAGAGTACGGGCAGTATTTACAGCAATACAAAATTCGCGAAATCGTGAAAAAGTATTCCGATTATATCCGCTATCCCATACGTATGGAGGTAACCAAAAGCCGTCCAAAAGCCACGGAAGAGACGGCGGACGCGTCGGGGCCCGACAGCGATACAATGCCGGAATATGAGAGTTATCAGGAAATTGACACGCTGAACAGCATGGTCCCTCTATGGAGACGCAACCGGAATGAAGTCAGCGACGAGGAGTATTTGCGTTTTTACAGAGAGAAATTCTACGATTTCGAAAAGCCGCTGATCCACACCCATGTCAGCGTAGAGGGAACGATCAGCTATAACGGGTTATTGTATATTCCCGCTCATGCGCCTTACAATTATTATAGTAAAGAGTATGAAAAGGGTTTGCAGCTTTATGCCAACGGCGTTTTGATTATGGAGAAGTGCGCCGACTTGCTGCCGGACTGCTTCAGCTTTGTCAAAGGCCTGGTGGATTCGCCGGATCTCTCGTTGAATATATCCAGAGAAATGCTCCAGCAGGATAAGCAGGTCCAGACCATTGCCAGAAGCCTGGACAGGCGGATCAAGACCGAGCTTCTCAAGCTGCAGAAGGATGAACGGGAGAAATATGAAGATTTTTTCAAGGATTTCGGCTTGCAGATTAAGTTCGGCATCTATAACAGTTACGGCGCCGACAGGGAGAAGCTACAGGATTTGCTGCTGTATTATTCCTTGAAAGAAGAAAAAATGCTCACGATGGCGGAATACCGGGCCGCCATGCCGGAGAGTCAGGATGCGATATATTATGCCTGCGGCGGCAGTACAAGCCGGATCCGCCAATTGCCTCAGACAGAGCTTGTTCTGGATAAGGGCTACGATATCCTGGCGCTCACTGACGACGTAGACGAATTCGCGATCAAAATCCTCGGGGAGTATGATGGCAAGCCTCTGAAGTCGGTATCCGATAAGGATCTGGATCTGGACAGCGATGAAGAGAAGGAGGCTTCCAAAGAGCAGGCGGAGACGCACAAGGATTTGTTTGCCTCCATGAAGGAAGCCCTTGGCGAGAAGGTCAAGGAAGTGCGGCTGTCCAAGCGGCTGAAAAGCCACCCGGTATGCCTGACCAGCGACGGACCGCTGTCGCTGGAGATGGAGAAAGTATTGAATTCCATGCCCACCGAACAGGAGGTCAAAGCCGAAAGGGTGCTGGAGATCAATGGCAGCCATCCGGTATTTGAAGCGCTGTCAAGGCTGGGGGAGGATGATCCGGAGAAATTGAAGACCTATACGTCTCTGCTCTATCATCAAGCGTTGCTCATCGAGGGGCTGGCCATAGAGGACCCGGTCGCCTTTGCCAACGCGATCTGCGATCTGATGGTTTAAATGGAGTGTTCGATATTGCGCGGGTTCACGTGAACCATGCAATGCTTTACATTGGGGAAACAGGTCTCAATGGCGTCATGGACTGTCTGCGCGATGCCGTGGGCTTCGTGTAGCGATGTGTCGCCGTCCGCGCAGATCTCTACATCGACGTAGAATTTATTGCCGAACATCCTCGTCTTGAGCTGGTCGATGGCAATGACTTGCGCCTGCTCCAGGACCAGCGTCCGGAGTGCGTTAACCACATCATCGTCGCATGCTTTATCCGTCATTTTCGCGACGGCGTCTCTGAATATGTCAATGGCTACTTTCACGATACATAGGCAAATGATCACGCAGGCGACGGCGTCAAGCACGGGAAAACCCAGACGCGCGCCAAATATCCCCGCGAAACTGCCCAAAGAGGACATGGCGTCCGAACGATGGTGCCAGGCGGAAGCGGAGAGGGCGACAGAACCAGTTTTCTTTGCCGCGGCGCGGGTATACCAAAACATCGCCTCTTTTACTATAATGGAAAGAATCGCAGCGACGAGGGCGAGTACCCCGGGTATGACCAGTTCGTCATACTGCCTTGCGAGGATACGCTCCAGGCCCCGCCAGCCGATGAGAACGCCCACAGAAAAGAGAATAAAGGACAGGATAATGCCCGCGACGCATTCCAGGCGCTCGTGGCCATAGGGATGCTCTTTATCGGAACGCTTGTTGGACATTTTGATCCCGGTCATTACGATAAGGTCCGCCAGTACGTCGGATAACGAATGGACGGCGTCGGAGACCATAGCCGCGGAGCGGGCGAAAATGCCGGCAAACAGTTTAAACGCCGTGAGGAGGATATTTCCCACAAGGGTATTGCGGCTAACCTTCAGGGCAAGCCCTTCGTTTGTTGTATTTTTCATAATCGTACCTCCAGGTAAGGGTGCTTTAAATATAATAAAAACACATCTGCGAAACGTACACTGTCCCGCAGATGCGTTTGTCATGCTATCTGCTGCCGTTCTACGGCCCGGCCCCATGATCACGCGGAACGCGGATCATCGCCTGCTCAGTTTGTACTGTTGAACCATATTCCAAAGGAATGCGGTGCAGTGCAAAGAGAATACATCTATTATATGAGAAAGCGGAGGATTTTGCAACCACTTTTCTGTATTATGCGTTTCAGAAAACATCAAAATATAAAACTATATTATATAGTCTAATTAAAAATAGTATAGTATAATTTACATGTCTATACTATTTTTTTTATGCGAGGATTCAACAATGTATTGGGCGCATTGATCGATCCGGCGCCCGAAATCAGGAATTCAGGGCGGTTTTTGAGTTGTATCGTGTGTATTTATAGAAGGAATGAAGGGAGTGACGTTTATGAGATAAGGCGATCATTGAACTTTACAGATTCAACGCGCCAAAGTGTGAACATAAACAGCATGAAAAAGAGGGGGGTTTAAGGTAATCATGAGAAGAAATAAAAAAGTGTTTTCGCTGTTGATCGCTATATTATTTGTGCTCAGTAATACGGTGGGAACGATTGTGCTCGGCGCTAACAAGAGTGCAGATAACTTGATGATCGCATGGGGGATGATCCCTGCGTTTGAATACCTGGGCGAAGACGGAGAAGCGGCTGAAGCAATTGAGAACAATGATGAAATAAATGAGAACCTTGATGAAGACGAAAATACCGATGAAGAAGCGGATGAAGAGCTCGATGAAGATGTCGATGAAGATGTCGATGAAGATGTCGATGAAGAGGTCGATGAAGAGCTCGATGAAGAGCTCGATGAAGAGGCGGAGGACCCAGAGCAACCACTGACCAGGGCCCCAGTGCCGATTGATTGGGATTACTCGGTGCTGACATTCGACGCTGACGCTTCGTTTGTGGGCCGGTATTCCGTGACGGACGTCAATGCCGTCGTCCCCGGTGTGATTGAATACGACGCGTATCAAGTGACCTATGTGGCGAATCCCTATACAACGAACGTATTTCCAAACGCTACGCAAATCCATAGAATGAATATCAAAGTGCCCGTAAGCTACGACGGCATTCCCTTCGACCCGGCCGAAGTCGCCAAGTCGCCCATCCTGATGTACAATCCCTGGGGCGGAGATAACGGCTCGGCGCCGCCAAGTTCCGCTTCTGTAAACGCAGGGGGCTTTAATGTAAGAAGGATCGCGATGTCCAAAGGCTGGGTACTGGTTGAACCCGGAATGCGCGGGCAGAGCCATACCTCCGGCTCGCTGGCGAACGGTGACTGGTACAATTACGGCAAACTGCCGGGCCCGATCGTCGACCTGAAAGCCGCCGTCCGTTATCTGCGGTATGGAGATAACGATACCCTGATCCCCGGTGATAAAGAACTGATATTCTTTACGGGATCCAGTTCCGGCGGATGCGCATCCACCATGATCGGCGCCTCCGGCAACACCGACGTGTATGACGAATACCTGAACGAAATCGGCGGCTATGTCGGCCCCGACGCCAGGGACGACGTCTTTGCGGTGGCGGCCGTCTGCCCCGTCATCACCCGTGAAAGGGCGGATCAAGTCTCTTATTGGATGGTCTGGGGCGTCGACCTCCCGGAGGACGTTCCCGCATACAATAAAGCGCTCACCAACGAGTATCAACGCTATCAGGATAGCATGAAGCTGACCGGGACCGCTGCGGACGGCGTCACCAAAGTTCCGATCACCGATTGGGAAACCTATGTCGACTACATGATGGGCTATGTGAAGCGGGACCTGATCAAGTTCCTCAATCATATCAGCACAGAAGGCACCCATAACGCCCCCGGCGCACCCGGAACGTATATCACAGGCTTGAACGGCGTGAGCCTGACCGGCAGGGCGGCCATCGACGCGTATCTGGAATCGACGAAGCCACGCGATTCCCTCTATGGGGTCCCGCGGGTCGTGACCAGAGATTGGATCGTACCGATATTTGATCCGGCGGATCCCGGCCGTGTTCTGGATGTGGATATTACCTATCAGCAGTATCTGGATTATATCATCGAAGACGGCAATACCTATTTGTCCTCGGATATGTACAATATCTTTACTTCTACGGCGGACAGGCTGACCTGGAGCGATGAGATAGACGGGAACGGCGCGGTGCATTCCACATCAGCCCCGAACGGCGCTACCGGCAGATCCCTGGGTTTGCCGACTGATTATTGTGCCATCGGCTCAGAATTTGCATGGAATTGGCTCGAAACCCAGCGGGGCATTATCGTGCCGGAAGAATACAAGGCATTAATCAGGCTGCAGAAAAACATCGTCGACCCGCAGTACTGGCTGATGGGCGAGGGCGGCCCCGTCGACGTAGCGCCGAACTGGTTCCTGCGCAACGGCGGCAATGACCTGGCGGCAAAACTCCCCATTATCTTCAACGTTGGCATGGCAGCCGAGATGCTGGGCGCGAACGTCGACGTCGGGATACCTTGGGACCAGGGGCATTCCTACACAAACGACATTGACGCCTTCTTTACGTGGGCAGACGCCGTTATGGGAATCTCGGCTGACGACGAAGCAGATATGACGGCATACGACGAAGCGCACGCCGACTATAGTTCTTACTACAACACCGTTAACTGGACGTTCCGCACAGAGCTGCTGGCTGGATACAATGCTGATCTGATTGCGGAAGCCAAACGAATCATGGATGCAGCCGGGGTGGCGCACGCTTCCCTGCTTGCGGCGAATGGCAAGCTTGCAGTCGGGCGCCTTGAGAAGGATAACCCGCAGGAGGTTGTCGACGAAGGAACGCGCATACTGACTCAGGGGATAGCCGACATGAAAACGGCCCTCCAGTCGGATACAGTCGCCTATGATCAGGCCCACGCCGACTTCAGCGCGTACTACAATACCGCGGACTGGACTTTCTTGAGAGAACTGTTTGCCGATTACACCGCCGAATCCGTCCTGGCAGCGGAAAGAATCCTGGGCGCAGCCGGTCAGGCGCACGCCGACCTGCTCAGAAGAGTTGGCAAGCTTGAAGCAGGCCGCCTTGGGAAAGATGATTTCCAGGAAGTTGTCGATGAAGGGACCCGGATACTCACCCAGGGGATTGCCGCGATGAAGGCCGTTCTCCGGGCGGATACAAGCGCCTATGATCAGGCCCACGCCGATTTCAGCGCCTACTACAATACCGCGAACTGGACCTTCCGCAGGGAGCTGCTTGCGGGCTACCCGTTAGCGTTGATCCTGGAAGCGGAACGGATCATGGGCGCAGCCGGTCAAGCGCATGCCAACTTCCTGGCACAATGTGGAAAACTTGCCGAAGGCAGGCTGGATTCGGGCAATAGCGTAGCTGAGCTTGCAGAAGGGGCACGGATACTGACCCAGGGGATTGCCGACATGAAAACGGCCCTCGAGTCGGATACAAGCGCCTATGATCAGGCCCACGCCGATTTCAGCGCGTACTACGACGTCACGAACTGGACTTTCCTGAGAGAGCTTTTTGTCGGCTACACCGCCGAATCCGTCCTGGAAGCGGAACGGGTCCTGGGCGCAGCCGGTCAAGTACACGCCGAACTGCTTAGAAGATACGGCAAGCTTGAAGTAGGCCGCCTTGGGAAGGATGATTTCCAGGAAGTTGTCGATGAAGGAACCCAGATACTCACCCAGGGGATTGCCAGGATGATGGCTGCCCTCCGGGTGGATACTAGCGCGTATGATCAGGCCCACGCCGATTTCTGCGCATACTACAATACCACGAACTGGACCTTCCTGAAGGAGCTATTCGAGGGCTACACCGCCGAATCCGTCCTGGAAGCGCAACGGATCATGGATACAGCCGGCCAAGTACACGCCAACTTCCTGGCGGCGTGCGGAAAGCTTGCCGAAGGCAGGCTGGACGCCGGCAACAGCGTGACGGAGCTTGCGGAAGGGACCAGGATACTCAGACAAGCGATTCTCGATATGATGGAGGCGCTCCAGGAAGACCTGACCATCGACTACTCCGTGCTGAACTTTGACAGGGACGCTGCCTTCATGGGGCAGTATACCACCGGCGGCGTAGTCTATGACGCCTATCAGGTTACCTATGTGGCAAAGCCTTACACCAATGAAGATTTTAACCGGGCGGCCGATGTATTCAAGATGAACATCAAAGTCCCCGTCAGTGTGGATGGCGTGCCTTTCGATGAAGCGGCAATCGCCAACGCGCCAATGCTGTTTAATACCCCTTGGGGCGGAGACGCCACAGCGTATGTACCCGCCGCCAACGCCAGCCTCAGCGCTGTGAAGCTAAGCGCCCTTCGCCAGGGCTGGGTGATTTTGGAACCCGGAATGCGGGGGATATCTTCGTACAGCGGCACAATCGGGCAGGATGACTTCTACTCTTATGCCAAACTGCCCAATCCTATTGTAGACAATAAGGCGGCAATCCGGTACCTGCGTTATGGCAATAACGCGGCGCTGATCCCCGGCGATAAGGAAAGGATATTCGTCACCGGGTCCAGTTCGGGAGGCTGTGCTTCTTCCATGATCGGCGCCACCGGAAACACCAGGGCCTATGACAAATACTTTGACATGATTGGCGCCCCCCTGGACGTCCGGGATGACGTCTGGAGCGCTGCGCCCTGCTGCCCTGTCTATGTGCGCCATCTGCTGGACGCGGTCGCCGTATGGCATCCCTTTGGCACGCATTTCTCAGTGGACGCCCACCCCGACAACATTCTTCTCGGGGAAACCTATCAGACCTTCCAGGATAGCCTCGCCCTCACGGCCACTGTGGACGGCGTCCCGGACGCCCTGCTCAATAACAACATCACCTTCCAGAAATACATCTGGGCGAACATGAAGCGGGACATCATCAAATACTTGAACTACATCAGCGTCAACGGGCCTTTCTCCCTCAATACCGGGAGCGTCAACAATGTCCTTCGTGACAATGCCGGACTGCGCGGCAGGGAGGCGATCGAACTCTATCTGACTTCGACAAGGGGCGCGGCCCAGGAGGTGCCGAACAGGAACAGGACCTGGATCAAGCCCATATATGATTATGTAGACCCGAATCTTGTCGTGGATTTGCAAAATGACTATGACAGCTATGTCAAAGACTATCTGCAATACTATCTGAACGAACCCGGCGCAGGGTCCATGTTTATGGCGGATACGACGGACGATTCAGTTCCCTTTATCCCCCGGCAGGACATCTTTAAAAACGCAGCCGGCGACCTGGGCGCCTATATCGACGGAAACGGGGCGTTGAAGAGCGCGTATGGTTCCGCCCCCGCTTCCACAGGTATGGGTTTCGGAGAACCGACAGACTATGGCGCGATATTCTCTGACATGGGCTGGGAATATCTTTCCCGGGAATATGGAATCGACGTCCCCGAAGCATACAAAGCGCTGATTATGGAACAAAGGCTGGGTTCAGACCCCTTCCCCTTCATCCTGGGTGAAGTAGAGGCTGTTGTCGCCCCGAACTGGTATATCCGCAACGGCGGGCTGGACAGCCCTGCCAGATTGCCGATTTTCCACAGTATGGCCCTTGCGATTGAACGGGCGAATCCGGACGCGAAAGTGGACCTCTCTTTAGACTGGGATAACGGGCACGGCTTCACCAACGACATCGACGCATTCTTCCGCTTTGCCAACTGGACATTAGGAAAGGCATACAGAGTAAGCTTTGCGGCGCCGGACGCCGGTTTTACGCCGGAGTTTGCGTATACGGAAACCAACGGGACCTTGTCCTTCATCCCGCCGGTGGGCAAAGCAGGTTTTGCCTTTGCCGGCTGGTACACCGACGCCGGGGAACTCGTTACCGGCAGCACAGTGTTTAGCGGGGATACCACCGTCACAGCCCGCTGGATGGACATTCCCGCCTTGTTGTTTGACCCCGTCAAAGACCTTGTCGGCACATACACAGTTGCCGGAAATGCCGTCGTCCCCGGTGAAATCGTATTTACTTCCTACCAAGTAACCTATGTGGCGAAGCCTTTCGCCCCAGGCGTGTTCCCGAACTCCGACAGAATCCACACCATGAACATCAAAGTCCCTGTAAGCTATGACGGCGTAGCCTTTAGCGAAATCGAGCTTGCGAATGCGCCGATCCTGTTCTACAGCCCCTGGGGAGGGGACAGCCAGTCGGTGCCGCCTTCGGCGACAACCGTCGACGCCGGCAGCTATAACGTCAAGCGCAGGGCTATGGCCCAGGGCTGGATCCTTATAGAGCCGGGTATGCGCGGTCAGAACTCCGTCAGCGGCACTGCGGGGCAGGACAACTATTATAACTATGGGAAACTGCCTGGCCCCATTGTGGACAATAAAGCGGCGATCCGCTATCTGCGTTACAGCAGCAATGCGAAACTGATACCCGGGGATAAGGAAAGGATCTTTGCCACCGGTTCCAGTTCAGGCGGCGGTTCGTCTTCCATGATCGGCGCATCCGGCAATACCACCCTATATGAATCCTACTTTGCCGAACTCGGCGCGGCTATGGGCGTCAGGGACGATGTGTTCGCCGCTGCGCCGGGCTGTCCGGTTATGACGCGGCACAAGGGCGACCTGACCACTTTCTGGCTTCCCTTCGGCGGCAGTTTCCTTCCCGCAGGCGCCCATCCCTTCAACCAGCTCGTCATCGACGAATACAACGCGTATCTGCAGAGTTTGGAATTGACCGTTGTAATCGACGGGACGCGTACGAAACTCGACAGCTATGCAGCTTACTCCTGGTATCTGGAACACATTGTCGAAGAGTCCCTGGTCCGCTTCCTCAACCACATCAGCATCCGCGGCACAGGCAACACGCCGGGGGCAGACGGAACCTTTGTCGGCGGGATGAGCGCGCCCGCCTTGTATGGCAGGGCGGCGATTGAAGCCTACATCAATACCACTATCGCTACCTCCGCCTATACGGGGAGAAAGCCGCGAAGCTGGATTAAACCGATCTATGACCCTGCCGATCCGAACCTCGTCATCGGGATTGACAACACCTTCGCCGAGTATATGGAGTATATGACGCCCAGCAACCCGGCTTTTGTCGCCGACGACCCAATAGGCGAATACATACCACAGACGGATAAGTTTAAAGACTATGACGGGTATAACGCCAACGGCGGCCACAATGACCCGGCAGGGCCTGTCTCCAACCCCAGCGGCGTCATCGGATTGCCAACGGAAATCAGCGCCGTGTTTACGGAATTGGGTTGGGCGTATCTTTTGGAGGAGAAAGGGATCGACGTCCCTGAGGCATACAAAGAGTTCTATAAATTCCAGAGAAACGCCATCGATCCGATGTATTTCATCAAAGGCGATGAAGACGTTAACATCGCGCCAAACTGGTTCATCCGGCAGGGGGCCGACGACGCGCCCAACAGGATCATCGCCATGTTCAATATGGGCGCCGCCCTGGAGAATCAGGGCAACAACGTGAACGCGGGGCTCTCCTGGGATCACGGTCACTCCTATACCAATGAAGTGGAACTGTTCTTCGATTGGGCAAACGCCATTGTGATTGACAAGTCCGTGATGGCGTACGTGATCAGGCATAATGGCAACCAAAATGAACTGGTCATCACCGTATATGAGAAACTGCTTCGTGGAAACATCAAGCCTACAACTGTATCAATAATGATTCCTAATAATTCCGCCGGAACCTACAACGTAGGAGAGTATCAAGTCTTTGTGGACACCAAAGGCAATACGCAAATCGTTGCCTGTTATTTCGTCTAAGATGAACTGTGCCCATAACCCAAAGCTTTTGGACGTAAAAGGCCACTAGCTGTTGGGGGGTACTAGCCTGACGGCAGCTAAATTGGAAGGAAAGCCCTGGAAGCTCGCGTAACAAATGCCCCTGGGGCTTTCCTTCTCGATCTGGCGCCGTACTTGTGGTTTGCATGTGAAGCGTGGCTTTGTTTGCGTGTTGTGCTATTGTTGCGCCCCGGTTGGGGATGATGGCGGTCACTGTTCAACGATCCGAAAGCGCTGACCTTGCGGGTTTTCATGCGCTTTCGCAGGGCAGAAAGGAGAGGGTCAGGATATGTCAAAACGTATGGTGCTGTTCTTTTGTGTGTGTTTCACTCTGGTCATGTTAGTTGGTTGCGGTGGCGGCGGAAATGCAACAACGGATACCGATACCCCGCCAGTCACGAATACGCCGGCGCCGGATAACAATACGCCGGCTACGCCCAATGCCCCTCAGGCAACGGAAAGAAGCAAAACAGTAAACCTCGGTACCGACGTGAAAGCCACAACGATGGATCCGCATAATTTCAGGGACTCCAGCAGTCAGTATCTGATGGCCATGTGTTATGAATCCCTGATTTACACCGATCATTCAGGCAGCGGGTATCAGCCGATGCTGGCGGAAAGCTGGGATATCGCGGAAGACGGTTTGTCATGGACCTTTCATTTACGCGAGGGTGTGGTTTGGAGCAACGGCGACCCCTTTGACGCAGACGACGTGGTTTTCTCGGTTCAACGCTGTATCGACGGTCGGGAAGACTTAGTATTCACCATGCAGTATCTGCCGACGCTGGAAACTGTTGAAAAAATCGACGCCTATACGGTGAAGGTCGGTTTCAGCGCGCCCTCCCCCATGGCGGGCAATGGTTTCCGCTGCCTTTACATCATTCCGCAGAAAGCGTACGAAGAGTATGGCGATGATTTGTTCTTCCGGCAGCCGCCGCTTATGATCGGCACAGGCCCCTGGAAGATGACAGAATGGGTCGACAGCCAATATACATCCTATGTGAAGAATGAAACCTATTGGAATAAAGCAAATTATGATTCGTTTTTTGAAGAAGTGATCATCCATTACATCGTAGAACCAACCTCCGCTATCGCGGCGCATATTGCGGGGACCACCGAAGCGTATATCCGGCTTTCCGGCGTCAGTCAGGATTTACTTCCCCTCTATGCCGACGTAGCAGACAGGGTGGAGTTGGTAAACTATAGCACCAACAACGCGACATGGCTCGGCCTTTCATTTAAAGAAGGCTCCATCTGGCACGATGAGAATACCCGAAAGGCCTTTGACTTAGCCATTGACCGTCAGGCAATCATTGACAACATTCTGGGCGGCGCCGCTTCCATACCCAGCGGTTACTGGCACAGCAGCGTCGTAGGCTATGACCCGACACTGGGGAAGCCGGAGTATAATCCGGAGAAAGCAAGAGAACTCCTGGAGCAATCCTCATATAATGGAGAACCGATTGCGCTGATGTCGGGGGTGGCCACATCGGAAACCGAAGGGATGTATTTATCCATTGCGGATATGGTCAATTCCATCGGCTTTAATATGTCGGTTCAATTTGAGGATCTGAGTGTATTTACGCCCAGACAGAACTCAGGGGATTATGATTTCTTCGTCATCAATACGTCGATCCCTGACGGTATCCCGCAACGTATGTTGAGCCGTATCCCGAATAATTTCGACAGGTCCGACTACCTCAACGAGGAGATGAATGAGGTGATCAATCATTTCCTTACCGATCTGGATGAAGACAGACGCTTTGATTGGTCCCGGCAGGCAAATCAGATGATCTTTGAGCAAAAAGCGCCGCATATCGTATTATGGCATAGAGATTTTGTGCAGGCTGTCGACTACGGCATCGTGGGCATAAGGCTGTTCCCGGACGGCATGTATGACTTTGCCTTTATCGACTATGATCCTACGATGAGCGGCTTCCGCTACTAAGATGAGCTGCCGCCCATAAAACAACTTGTTATAAACGTGATTCGTGGATGATACCCGGCGCTTAGCGCCGGGCTCATCATAAGCTGATCTGTCATAAGGGGGCCGATCTATGGTTTCGTACTTAATCAAGCGGTTGTTGCAGGCCATTGTTGTTATGTTTGCGGTGACCGTGATTTCTTTCACATTGGTGCGTATGGCGCCCGGAAGCCCGGCGCTGCTGATGCTTCCCTTGGACGTGGCTACGCAAGAGCAAATTGAAGCGCTGGAAGAAAAGATGGGCCTGAACAAACCGATCCCCGAACAGTTCTGGATTTACCTGACCGGCTTGTTTAAGGGCGATTTCGGTATGTCTACAGTGTATCAGCAGCCGGTTTTACCGATTATTATCAGCCGGATGCCCAATACGGTCCGGCTTGCCATCGGCACGGTGCTGCTTGCCGTCATCCTTGCCGTGCCATTAGGGATATTTGCGGGGGCGCATAGAGGGAAAGTCGCAGAACTGGTATGCATGGTTTTTGCCCTTCTCGGGCAATCCATGTCGTCCATGTGGCTGGGCATCCTGCTCATCTATCTTTTCGCTGTCCATTTGGGATGGCTGCCGGCCCTTGGGACAGGCGGCATCGAGTATATGATTCTGCCTGTACTCACTATGGGATATCCGATGGCGGCCAGCCTGACCCGCGTGGCGCGTTCCGGAATGGTGGATACCTTGAGCGAGGACTATATCACGGCGATCTACGCGAAAGGGATTCGAAAGTTTGAAGTCTATACAAAATATGCCCTTCGAAACGCCTTGATTCCCGTCAGCACCATGATCGGGCTGACCCTTGGCTTGAATCTGGGCGGCGCGGTGGTGGTGGAGGCCGTGTTTTCCTGGTCCGGCATCGGTCAATTGATCAATCAGTCGGTGAATTCCCGGGACTACGCTATGGTACAAGCGATGTTATTAATTTCCGCCTTCTTAATCACGATCATCACCTTTGTTGTGGATCTGATCAACTCATTCATTGACCCCAGACTGACGTTGAATTGAGAGGTATCGATCTATGGATAAAAAAATCCTATTCGGCCGCATGCGTCGAAGTTACTTCTTTATGATCGGCATAACGGGTATCCTCATTATTTTTGCGCTCTGCTATTTGCTGCCTGTGCTGATTGAGTGGGACCCCGTCGCCACATCGATTGTCAATCGTTTTATTCCGCCTGAATACTTTCAGGATGGGTTGCGCGGCCATGTTTTTGGGACCGATCATCTTGGCCGTGACGTGTTAATCCGGCTCCTGATCGGAGGGCAATACTCTTTCCGTCTTGCCTTTGTTGTCGTCGTTCTACAGATGAGTATCGGCACGGTGATGGGTATCGTATCGGGTTATGCCGGCGGCTGGGTGGACGTGTTGATTATGCGTATTTGCGATACGATGCTCTCGATTCCCGGCCTCGTGTTGGCGATCGCCGTCATGGCGATCCTTGGGGCCAGTACCCTGAACCTTATCCTTGTCATGACCATCAGCGGCTGGGTCCAGTTGTGTAAAGTCACGCGAAACAACGTCCGCGTCGTTAAGCAGCAGGAATTTGTCTTTGCTTCAAAAGGCTTGGGCGCCAATACCTGGCGCACCATGTTCATAGAGATTTTCCCGAATGTTACGACGAATATCCTGATCCTTGGGAGCCAAAGAATTGGGATGACGATCATCATGGAGTCTTCGCTCAGTTATCTCAACCTTGGCATACAGGCGCCTGCTCCTTCGTGGGGCAACATGATTTCTACAGGGCGGCAATTTCTGGTGACGCAGCCCTGGCTGATACTTGCCCCCGGCTTCTTTCTGATGCTTTCTGTTCTTTCGTTTAATTTTCTTGGAGACGGATTGCGGGATGTGTTGGATACCAAACGCAGAGTATGACAGCAAGTAGCGGATAATTCTGATGAAGGAGTAGCAAAATGAGCATGGAAACGACGAAGATTACGGAGGATAGGCAAGAGGCGTCGGCCTGGCAGGCTTTGCTGGATCAAAACGCGCTTTTGAAGATCACAGGGCTTCGCGTCGAATATCGCACGGAGAGGTCTGTGGTCAAGGCGCTCAACGGGCTGGATCTGCTTATCTATAAAGGGGAATCCTTGGGCCTTGTCGGGGAGACCGGCGCGGGAAAAACAACGGCGGCGCTGTCCCTACTAAATCTGTTGCCTGCCGATATCGGGTATTTCATCGATGGCAAAATCGAATTTGATGGAAAAGACGTTCGAAAAATGCCAGACGCCGAATTGCGGGACATGCGCGGCGGTAAAGTGTCGATGATCTTTCAAAACCCGCTGACGGCGTTGAATCCGGTGTTTACCGTGGGCGAGCAAATCGCCATGGCATTGCGTGTGCATCAAAAGTTGAGTAACAGAAAAGCCTTCAAACGCGCCGGCGAGCTTCTCGAGGTTGTAGGCATTCCGGACTATCGCGTGAAGGAATATCCATTCCAGTTCAGCGGCGGGATGCGCCAACGTGTGGGAATTGCCGCTGCGCTGGCTTGCAACCCGCAGCTTCTCATCGCCGACGAGCCTACCACAGCCTTGGACGTCACGATTCAGGCGCAGGTTTTGAAACTGATGAAGGAGCTGCAAACCCAATATGCCGCATCCCTGTTGATGATCACGCATAATCTGGGGATCATCTCAGCGCTGTGCCAGAAAGTTGCTGTGATGTATGCCGGCAGGGTGATCGAATATGGCGCGTCGAAAGACGTCTTTGCCGCCCCTTTGCATCCCTATACGAAGGGCTTACTGGGTGCGCTGCCGGCGCTGGAGGGGCCGCGCCACAGACTTGCCGCCATTCCCGGCATCATCGCGGACGCGCAGAATTTACCGACAGGCTGCGCGTTTCATCCCCGCTGCGAATTATGCAAGGAAGCCTGCAAGACGGAACAGCCTTTCATGGCGCATGCCGGAAATCACCACTTTGTCGCGTGTTTTCAGAATGAGGGGGAATGAGGATGGAAGCGTTGGTGCAAGCCAAGAATCTAAAAAAATACTTTAGTATCAGCCGGAAAGGTTTGCTTCACGCGGTGGATGACGTGAGCTTTGAAGTGTATCCCGGTGAGACCCTGGGCCTGGTAGGGGAAAGCGGTTGCGGAAAGAGCACCATCGGCAATGTGATGATGCGCTTTTACCCCAAGACAGGCGGAAGCCTCCTCTATCGCGGCAAAGACATCTTTACAGACTGGCATGATAAGCTGGAACTGTGCAAAAAGATGCAAATCATCTTTCAGGACCCCTATTCCTCGCTGAACCCGCGCCGGACCGTTGGCGCGATCCTGAAAGAAGCCTTTATCATTCACAAGCAAGGAAATAAGGCGGAAATAGACAAGGCTGTGCAAGAGGTATGTGATCTGGTGGAATTGCCTAAGAACCTGCTGAGCCGATACCCCCATGAACTGGACGGGGGTATGCGCCAGGTTGTGGGGATCGCCCGTTCGTTGTCTTTGGAAGCCGATTTTATCGTTTGCGATGAACCTGTTTCCTCGCTGGACGTTTCCGTGCAGGCAAGGATCATCAATTTACTCATGGATTTGCAGCAGAGGCTGGGCCTGTCTTATTTATTCATTTCCCACGACCTGAGCGTTGTGCGGCATATTTCGAACCGTATCGCGATCATGTATCTGGGGCAGATTGTAGAAACAGCAGACACGGACACGATCTTTGCGAACGCGATGCACCCTTATTCTATCGCGTTGTTGTCCGCGATCCCCCGGGTCAATGCCGACGGAGAACTCAGCAGTATTGTATTAAAAGGCGACGTGCCAAGCCCCATGAATCCGAAGCCCGGCTGCAGGTTTGCCCCCCGGTGCTGGATGGCCCGTGAGGAATGTATCCATGAAAATCAAACACTGGAAGAGGTAGAACCGGGGCATTTCGTGTTTTGCCGCTATGCCTCTGCCTCGCGCGAAGAAGCAAAAGCGGCGCAGACGGCCAGTTTAGCCGGATGAGCGAACTTCGATAGTCAGCCTATACTATCCGAGTAGACCATTTTCAATTAACAGTTTTTCGAACTTTTTGTCGGATAAAATCTCATTTGTGACAAACTCGCCATTATAGAACAAACTGTATGACGTGAACGGAGCGGAGGCGTTTTGCGCTTCTTCTGTGGTTTCGTAGCGTATGGCAACAAATGGCACGGATTTTGCTTTGGCTGCCTCTTCCACCATTGGCACATATTTTGCCGTAAAGGGGCATTGATGGGCGTAATACAGAACAAAGCCCTGCGCATTGATTTTCGGCTTTTTCGCAGAAGCCTTAAAGCGCGGTGTGGGAGCGTTTTGATTAAATGGCAGATATAATAATTCGTAATATGGTTCCGCTGTATCTGCCACTGCAAAACCTTTGTATGCTAAATATTTTGGGTCAGATAAATACGGCATTTTTTTCGTTGAAGACAAAACGCAAAGCCCGGTTTTGCCTTTTTCTTTGCTGTCTTTTATACATTCTTCAAGAAGCAGATTCGCATTACCCTGCCCTTTGAATTGCCCCGATACCCAAAAGCAGTTGATGAACATATAGCCTTCCGCTTCAATTGGACACCATGCCTTTTCAGCCGGCATATACTCGATGAAGCATTTGCCTCGCACATCGCCTTTTTTGAAAACCAGCCCGTCGTCAAAACGTTCAGAAAGCCATGATTTTTTCGAGGATACTTGAATGTCCTTGTTATTGGAAATCGCACAACAGATGTGTTCCTGTTCAAGGTTGTCCTTCGTAACAGTTATAATGTTCATAGCCTTTCCCCCCTACAGTTTGCTGATACCAGTATACCACGGAATCTCAGGGGCGTCGGCTATTATGGCTTGGAATTGCTAACGATAATTCGCTTCTACTTGAATAGCAACATCACCGTCCAATATAAATGACATTGAGATATAATTATCTGTGCCAGGTATTCCAGGGCCATAATATAAGAAGTATTCTTTTCTAATCCCGTATGGATGCTCAATATTGTGACGATGCGGATCACCATATGCTGAAACAATATCCTCCACACGGCTACCCAATCCAATTCCCCGGCTTGTCGTAGCGCCTTCGTGCAATGAGTAAATGGGGTCTGGATGACCGTCTTCATGATAAATCGTTTCGTAGTCTTGGTATATATTAACAAAATCCTCTAATATCAACAGTTCCACTCGTGTTATCCAAATATACCTTTTCCCTTCCACCATATTTGGACCCCATACCACATATAGCCCAAGTTGCTCAGAAACAAATCGAAGCGGAACCATGGTTCGATTGTTTACAATCCTTGGAGCAACTGGGATGACAATGGGTTCCCCATTGACCTCGGCGAAATCTGAGCCTATCGCCATTTTGATGATTGTTTCGCCGTTGCTTATCTGAATTTGGTTTTGCATATCGCTGCCATCAACGTCATATCCAAATTCTTCAGCAATTGCACGTAGTGGCACCAGTGTAGATCCATTTTCAATAAAAGGCTCAACATCACAGACTATGTAGTCAAATATCATATTATCAGTGGTCATAACAAGACGGATATCATGTTCAGGTGGCCATTTCACTTCGCTAGCCT
>WRMS01000033.1 GCA_009777025.1 Clostridiales bacterium
CTTCCGCCTTGCACGACTTGCGAGCAGACAAAGGTCGTGCCATCCAAGGCGTAGAAGCTGACGGTGAAGTTTTTATTTACCGCAATCGTCACATTGGTAGGTTTCGTGATGGGCTTCGTTTTCCAGTTAAACCATTCGCCGGTGTCCAAATCCTCCAGCATATAGGGGACGGCTTCCCAACCGGCGGGTATCTTATAGTTGAATGCCATCATGCCGCCTTCATTGCTCCAGGAATTATAAAGTTCCCAATTGGCGCCATCAATCAAGCCGCCCTCTTGGACATATTGCTGATGGACGATGGTTGTGCCGTCCAATGCAAAAAAGGTAACCTGGTAGCTGTTTATTGCCGCGAAAGCAGGCGCGACAACAGCGAATACCATCATAAGGGTGAGTAGTAGAGCAAAACTCTTCTTCATGTAATAAACCCTCCAAATCAAATTTTGCCTCTTTTCTTCTGGAGTCGGGCTTCTCCGCCGCCATACGCAGTATAGGCAAGAACCATCGTTTCGCTTAGAATTAGTTGCTTGCGACAACCGATTGTGTATGGATTTACAGCGTTTTGGCGTTTTTCAGCCTCGTTTTTGACAGGAACGCGCTGAACCTGCGGTCTGTCACTGACCGGATGATCCCCAGTTTTTTTATCACCCCCTCCTATATACTACTGTGAATTCCTGTTTACTTATTTTTTAAGCAATTCCTCCACAACAAATAAACCAATTACTATTTCGCATAGGAAGAATTGCAGAAAAAATGGGATAGGTATCCGTTTTAGGGCAATTTATTGCAGGTTTTATCTTTAAAATGGCACATAAAAATACGCGCAATACATGAATGATCCGGCTGCATTTATTGAAATCAAGGTATCTGGAAACAGAAGAATTCCGAGCAACTACAGAATGATGAAAAAGCAATTGTGTTTTACTCTTTACGTATGCAATGCGTGTACTATTCTGTTGAATATTAAACTATATTTCTACTAATTATAAGGTTACCATCGCGCAAGGAATTTGTCAATCGTAAATGAAATTTCTGTGTCTAATTTGTGAATAAAATATGAAAAACTACAAAATCGCAAGGATGTTATTTTCACTTGTGTGCGGCAATGGTTCAGTATATAATAGCCGCGTGAGTGTTTTTTTGCGAATGGCCCGCGAATGCGATGCAGGAGTAATGATCATGCCTATTACAGATTTATTGGCGAACAATGCGAAAGAATACGGGAATAAGCTCTGCCTGACAGAAATCAATCCGGAAGAAGAGGAAAAACGGGAGCCGGCTTGGAAAGAGCTGGCCCTTGTGGAAACCGCCCGGGGCAACCCCTACCGCAAAGAACTGACCTGGCGCGCCTTCGATGAAAAGGCCAATCAATTTGCCCATTTGCTGATGGGGCGCGGGATTAAAAAAGGGGATAAAGTCGGCATCCTGCTCATGAACTGCATCGAATGGCTGCCTATATATTTTGGCGTACTGAAAACAGGCGCAACAGTGGTTCCTTTGAATTTCCGTTATTCTTCCGATGAGATCCGTTATACGCTGGATCTTGCCGACGTCTGTACATTGATTATTGGCCCTGAATTTGTCGAACGTATACAAACAATCCTGGGGGATATCCCCAAAGTCCATACGCTGTATTTCGTAGGAGACAACTGCCCCGCATTTGCCGAGAGCTATGCAGCGCTCGCGGAAACCCAGCCAATAAGCGACCCCGGTATTCCTTTATCAGATGAGGAAGACGCCGCTATCTATTTTTCTTCCGGTACTACCGGGTTTCCCAAAGCCATCCTGCATTCCCACCGGAGCCTCAGCACCTCCTGCAGGGTTGAGCAAAACCATCACAGCCAAACGCCTGATGATATCTTTCTGTGCATTCCGCCACTCTACCACACCGGCGCGAAAATGCATTGGTTCGGCAGTCTGCTTACCGGCGGCAGCGCCGTACTGCTTAGAGGCACAAAGCCGAAGTGGATCATCGAAGCCGCCGCCGCGGAGAGAGTCACCATCGTATGGCTGCTGGTACCTTGGGCGCAGGATATCCTTGACGCCATCGAAAGCGGAGAGATCCGTCTTGACGAGTACGATTTATCCGCCTGGCGGCTTATGCATATCGGCGCCCAACCGGTTCCGCCGAGTATGATACGCCGATGGTTGAAGTATTTCCCACACCACCAGTATGACACCAATTACGGGCTGTCCGAATCCTGCGGCCCGGGCGCCGTTCATCTCGGTGTAGAAAACATCCATAAAGTCGGTGCAATCGGCATAGCCGGCTATCGCTGGAAAACAAGAATTGTCGACGACCTTGGCATGGACGTACAGCGGGGGGAAGTCGGCGAGTTGGTCGTCTCCGGCGACTGTGTGATGAATGGTTATTACAAAGATCCGGAAGCAACAGCAGCCACGCTAAGAAACGGCTGGCTCTACACCGGCGATATGGCCCGCGAAGATGAAGAAGGTTTCCTCTTTCTTGTGGATAGAAAAAAAGACGTGATCATCACCGGCGGCGAGAATATTTATCCCGTTCAGATTGAAGACTTCCTGCACGGCAACGATAAAATCAAAGACGCCGCCGTTATCGGCCTGGCGGATACGCGCCTGGGAGAGATCGCCGTCGCAATTATCGAAGCCAAACCGGATACAAACTTAAACGAGGAAGAGCTCAGGCAGTATTGCGAACAGCTTCCTCGTTATAAACGCCCCCGCCGGTTTATCTTTGATCAGGTACCCCGTAACGCCACGGGCAAAATTGAGAAACCGGCGCTGCGCGTCCGGTATGGCGCTGACAGCATCGTCAAGCAACAAATCGAAAACTAAGCGGATTCATATAGACGTATCCGGATGCGGCTCGCGAAGCGGAAGGGTTACGGTCATCCTAGTGCCGATATTCTCGCGGCTCATAACCTCGATGGCGCCGTGATGGCGCTGTGCAATCCACCGGGCGATGGACAGGCCTAAGCCAGCGCCGCCGGTTTCCCGGGTTCGGGATTCATCTGCCCGGTAGAATCGGTCGAAGATATGGGGCAGGGCTGCTTCCGGTATGCCCGCTCCCTCATCCTGTACGACCACCAACGCTTTTCCTCCCTTCGATTCAATACGCAAGAGAATCACCCCCCCAGCGGGGGTATATTTGATGCTATTATCCATTAAAATTCTCATCAACTGCTTCAGCATCCCGCCGTCGCCCTCCGTCGTGACGGAGGGTGTGATTTCTGCGGTTAATTGATGGCGTTCATCGATCATATCGAGTTCCCTGAGTACTTCCGCGCCCAGGGCGGAAAGATCGACCGCTTTCCATTCGCTGCCTTCGAAACCGCTTTCCCCCCGGGCCAGAAACAAGAGCTGTTCGATCATTTCCTTCATATCTTCCGCTTCCTGCCGTATCGCCGCGATGGATTCCTTCATCGTCTCCGGATCCTCGGTACCCCAGCGGGACAGTATATCCGCATAGCCCTGAATGACGGCAATCGGGGTCCGCAGCTCATGGGAAGCATCGGATACAAAGCGGATCTGCGCGCGGTATGCTTCATCGATACGGGAAAGCATCTCGTTGATCGCCCCCGCCAGCGGCTTCAACTCGTCGCTGATCCCCGATAAAGGCAGCCTGGCGTCCAAATGGCTGACATTGATCGAATCCAGCGCGCCGGTTAACCTTTTGAGCGCCTCCGGTGAAAGGCGCCCCCCCATCGCGGTGAGAGCCTGGGTGGAAGCCGTCAGCTCCTGCAAAGGCTTCAGCGTCCTCTTGATGCTGCGACTATTCCGTCTTGCTGTATTCAGTAAGGATATGGCTTCCAAGATCAAAATCACCATCAGACAGCGGACAAAAATTGTTACCGCTAAACCAAGATGCGTCTCCGCCACCAGCCAACCGCCGCTGCTGTCGATCGCGATCAAGTAGAGCAGACTCTCCGTCTGATCCTGCCGGTATAGTCGCCAATCCCCATGGTACAGCCAGCGCCCGGCTTGCATCGCATCAATCGAATCAGGCAGCGTTTCCAGGAGCTTACGGGGTATATAGGCGCCGAATTCTTCAGCCAGATACAAGACCTGCGGTTGCACTTCCGTCCAGTAAATCACCCGGTCATACTCCTCGCGCAGGATTTGTCCTTCGGAAAAACGGCTCCCGACCGCTGTTTCCTCTGTCCCGCCGGTCCCGCTGTCCTCTTCCCTATCTCTGTTGGCGCCGACAGGGCTGTCGCTTGTATTTCTCCCTGCACCGCGGGCTTCAGAAGACGCCGGAGAAGGCGTTTTATACGCCGCCAGATAAGTGAAAGCCGCTGCTTCCGTATAATAAAAAAGACCTGCGGCATAAAGCGCGCAAATCATGATATCCAGCCACAGCAAAGTCCGGAGCTGGCGAAAGAAGAGAGTGGCGTTTAGCCGAAACGCCAGAGAAGTGGGTGATCGCTTGGCTGTCATCGTTTCGCTATTCTTCCCGTATTTGATATCCGATCCCTCTTACCGTATGGATCAGTTTCATGTCAAAGCGTTCATCGACTTTACTTCGTAAAAAACGGACATAGACGTCCACCGCGTTGGTCTCGCCCACATAATCATAGCCCCAGACATGCTCCAGCAAGGCGTCTCTGCTCAGTACCCTGCCTTTGTTTTCCAATAGGTATTGGAGCAGCGAAAACTCGCGTAAAGTCAATTCTACCGGTTCGTTCTTCACCTTTACTTCGTGCCTGTCCACATCCAAAACCAGATTGCCGCCGGCGGCTGTCAAGACCAGGTTTTCCTTTTTCCCATCCCGGCGTTGATCTGCTGCACTGCCCTTGCGAAGGCCCGCCCGGATTCTAGCCAGCAGTTCTTCAATCACAAAAGGTTTGGTGATATAGTCGTCCGCGCCGGTGTCCAGCCCGGACACCTTGTCCACCGTCGCGTCCCTGGCAGTCAGGAGAATCACCGGCACATCCGTGATCCTCCGTAAGCGCCTTAATACTTCCATACCATTCAAACCGGGCAGCATAATGTCCAATAGAATCAGGTCGAAGCCGCCGGATTCCGCATGCGCTAATCCGGCGACCCCGTCATATGCCTTGGTGACCTCATACCCTTCATGGATAAGCTCCAGCTCGACCATACGGGCCATTTTCTCTTCATCTTCCACAAGGAGTATCCGTTCCGCCAATTGCGTCAGCCGCCTTTCGTTCCTACCATACCCCTAGAGCTGCAAATTGATCCCGTTCTCTCCGTCGTCCTTCTTTTCAAAGATGACGTCGCCTTCAACAGCCCCGTCTTGCGCAACACTCTCCGTTTCCGCTTCGTCCTGCGTCATGACCGAGCGCTTAATCGCCTCCGCTGTGCCGGCTGCTTGATCCATGAAGCTATTGATGGACTCTTTGCCAAAATCAGGTCCCCGGAAGCGATACCGGCAATCGCAGAACAGCCCGATGATCAAGAGCGGGATCGTTACCCAGAAGAAGAATACCACCGCGATGATGAGCAATGTCACAGGCATGTTAATGAGGATATTGCCTTCCCGTGTTACTACTAACTGGTTGGCGTTGGTTTTCCGGATCAGCGCGCAAAACTTGCGCCATACGCGTCCCATTTGCTGACGGAACGCAGGGCCTTTTCGCTGCTTGCTCCCGTACGCATTTGCATCCTGATAATCGTAGCGGTACGGATCTTCTCCTATAGCCTCACGCCCGTGATGCCCGTGTCCCCCGTGGACGCCGCCGGTTTGGGTGTTGTAGGCTTGCATCTGCGGGCCGCGGATTTTTCCCTGTTTCTCCAGATAAATCACGGCCTCCAGCAAATCCCCGTCGCTGATCTCCAGAGCCGCCTTCGCATCTTCGTAGCTGACGTTCGCTCTTTCTTTCAGTTTCTCTACCTGTTCCAAAGTAATCATGTCCTATTCCCCTTTCAGTCCGGTTATTCACGCAAGATTTTTTTCTGTAGCTTAATCATACCGGATGAAAGTTTAGTCTCAATTGATCGGAAATTAAAAAGGCATTAAAACAAGTTGCAAATCATGTTAATAATATCATACTTCGGCTGCTTGATACAGCTCAGTGCCGGCGCAGTAGGTGGTGAGCGGCATGTTTGCCCAGGCTACGGTAGGAACATGAAGTCGTGAAACACAGGATTGGCAGCGAATCAGCCGTAGGACCACCCGGGAGGGGGTCCAGGCGAAGGTCCTTGAAGGAGGCTGGTGGGTTATACATTGGATGGACGTTGAGCCGTTAGGCTGTATAATTGGAAAGCCTGATGTTGAACACGAATGTGACGTGTAGCCGGGCAAATATGCCGGCGCCACCATCGCAGGCATTGAACTGTAACCTAGCTGCTTCGCCGCAGGGAAAAGTTGTGAAAGCCAGGATTGCTTATCCCTGCATAACGATGTAGAATGTAGAGGAGTTCTACAATTATACTACCTTAGTTCCACTTTATTTACACAATAGTAGACAATCTATTACTACCTTTGTTTACACTTTAGTACTACCTTTATTTACACTTTACTTCAACGAATTCAACGAAAGGATCTAATTTATGCAGTATAGACCAGTCATGCTGATTATCATGGACGGCTGGGGGGTCAGTCCGGATGAACACAAACAGTATGACGCTACCGCCATAGCCCCCACACCAACGATTGACAGATTGAAGACACAGTATCCCAATACAACCCTATTCGCCAGCGGCGAGGATGTAGGCTTGCCGGATGGTCAAATGGGAAACTCCGAGGTCGGCCACATGAACATTGGCGCCGGCCGCGTTTTGTATCAGGAGTTGACCAGGATCAACCGGGCGATACGGGACGGTAGTTTTTATGAAAACCCCGCGTTCAAGGAAGCCTGCCAAAAAGCAAAAGATGAAAGCAAGCCGCTTCATCTGATCGGGCTTGTATCTGACGGCGGCGTCCACAGCGATATGCCCCATATATACGCAATATTGCAAATGGCCAAAAGCTACGGCCTACAACGGGTTTTTGTACATGCTTTGCTGGATGGCAGGGATACGCCGCCCAAAAGCGGCCTTGGCTATATACGCGAACTCGAGGAAAAGATGAAAGAAATCGGCGCAGGGCAGATTGCTACCGTAGCCGGCCGATACTATACCATGGACAGAGATAAGCGCTGGGAGCGAGTGGAAAAGGGCTATATCGCCCTGGTTTCCCTCGGCGCCGAAAAAGCCCTCTCCGCGGCGGAAGCCGTAGAGCAGGCTTATGCGCGCGGGGAAACCGATGAATTTGTCGTTCCCACCAGCATATGCGACGGCAACGGGGCCCCGCTGGCTGTGATTCGGGACGGCGACCCTTTCATCATGTTTAACTTCCGCACCGACCGGCTGCGGGAACTTTGCCACGTTTTCACAGACGCGGACTTTCCGCATTTTCAACGAGCGGAGAACTGCAGGCCCTGGATTGTATCCATGACCCAGTATGAAGCCGGTTTGCCGGTTCGTGTGGCTTATCCTCCCGAGGATCTGAGCCAAACCCTTGGTTATGTGATCGCGACGCAAGGTCTCCGGCAACTCCGGATCGCGGAAACAGAAAAATATGCGCATGTAACCTTTTTCTTTAACGGCGGCAAGGAAGCAGCCGAATCCGGCGAAGACCGAATTCTTGTCGCTTCGCCTAAAGTAGATACCTATGACCTGCAGCCGGAAATGAGTGCGCTGGAAGTAAGCGAAAAAGTGATCGATAATATCCGTCAAAGCCTGTATGACCTGATCATTCTCAATTACGCCAACCCGGACATGGTAGGCCATACCGGCGTCATGGAAGCGGCTGTCAAAGCTTGTGCAACCGTGGACGCCCGTGTAGGCAGAAATATCGAGGCTGTTCTGGAGGCCGGCGGCGCCGTAATCCTTACCGCCGATCACGGCAACGCCGAGTGCATGTGGGATGTGCAGGCTAACGAAGCCTTTACTGCGCACACCTGTAATCCCGTTCCCTGTTTTCTCATCGGCAAAGGTTTGGAAAACGCGGCGCTTCGGGCAGGCGGCCGGCTGGCGGATCTGGCGCCGACCATATTGGAGCTCATGGGCCTTCCCCAACCCGGGGAAATGAGCGGAACCAGCCTGATCGAGCATGTATAATTACCAAAATGTGAATTGAATATAAGGATACCTGTAGAGAAAGGAAGAATAAAATGACAATTATAGCAGATGTATACGCAAGAGAAATCCTGGATTCCCGAGGGAATCCTACTGTTGAAGCGGACGTCGTCCTGGAGGACGGCACACTGGGAAGGGCCGCCGTGCCTTCCGGCGCCTCCACAGGCGCGCACGAAGCGGTTGAATTGAGGGACGGAGACAAAAATCGCTATCTGGGCAAGGGCGTCCTTGACGCGGTAACCAATGTAAACACCATCATCGCCCCGGCCCTTATCGGCATGGACGCCTCCGAGCAGGCAGCCATCGACAGGCTGCTACTGGATCTGGACGGAACGCCCAATAAATCCAAACTGGGCGCCAACGCCATGCTAGCCGTCTCCCTGGCAGCGGCGAAAGCCGCCGCGGAATTCTTCGAATTGCCCTTATACCGCTACCTGGGCGGCACAAATGGTAAACGTCTGCCTGTACCTATGATGAACATACTCAACGGCGGCGCCCACGCGGACAATAATGTGGATATCCAGGAATTCATGGTCATGCCTACCGGTGCAACCAGCTTCGCCGAAGCCCTCCGGATCGGCGCCGAAGTGTTTCACAATCTGAAAAATGTCCTGAAGGAGAAAGGATGCAGCACGTCGGTGGGCGACGAAGGCGGCTACGCGCCCAATCTGGGCTCGAATGAAGAAGCGCTGCAAACGATCACGGAAGCGATCAAGCGAGCAGGCTACACGCCCGGCAAAGAATGCCACATCGCTATGGACATTGCGGCTACTGAATTTTTTCAAGACGGCAAATATAATTTAACAGGCGAAGGTAAGATATTTACCGCCGCCGAACTCATCGATCTCTATGAAGATTGGGTTGCACGTTATCCTATCCTTTCCATCGAAGACGGGCTGGCGGAGGACGACTGGGCAGGCTGGGCGCTTCTGACCAAGAGACTGGGCGCCAAAATCCAACTGGTAGGAGACGACCTGTTTGTGACGAATACCGAACGCCTGGCATCCGGTATCGAGCAGGGCGTCGCCAATAGCATTCTGGTAAAAGTCAACCAAATCGGCACCCTGACGGAGACGCTGGACGCCATCGAGATGGCGAAAGAATCCGGCTATACCGCCGTTATCTCCCATCGCTCCGGTGAAACCGAAGACACGACCATCGCGGATATTGCCGTAGCGACGAACGCGGGACAGATTAAAACAGGAGCGCCTTCCCGAACCGACCGGGTTGCCAAGTACAATCAATTGCTGCGCATCGAAGAAGATCTCGACGAGTCAGCTCAGTATAAAGGCCTGAAATCCTTATATAATCTGGGGTATTAAACACATCTAAGCAAAAACAAAACCGGCAACCCGCTTAAGGCTTAGTGGCTGCCGGGATGCGCTTCGCTTGCCGCGTATCTGCGATTTGTCAGGCAGGCAAATACTTATAGATTTGAGGGTTCCTTTTGAAACAAGATGCATTGCTTACAAAACACACCATCTTCAAACAAGCACGATTCACCCGGAGCTGTATCACCCGGGCTATGGGCGTAGCTCGTCTCGGCCTGATTCTTGCTCTTTTTCTCTTGCTGATTCCGCCGCCGGTTATGGCGGAAGAAGAAGCGCCGGCTCCTGCCGGCGACACGATCCAGGTATCGCTGAATGGCGCTATACTGGATTTCGACGTTCCGCCGCAGTTGATCGGCAACCGGACCATGGTGCCTATGCGAAGGATTTTTGAAGCGCTGGGCGCGACTGTTGATTGGAATGCGGAAACCAGAACCATCACAGCCACTAAAGAAGACAGCGTGATGATCCTGCAGATTGACGATACCCTGATCCTGGTGGACGGAACGGAAATCACGCTGGACGTCCCCCCTCAGCTTGTGGATAACCGGACGCTGGTTCCGGTCAGAGCGGTTGCCGAAGGACTCAAGGCGGACGTCACTTGGGACGAAACCACTAGAACAGTATTCATCGTTGCACAGGCTACGGCAGCGGAAATCATCCCGCCGGCGCCTGTTGTGGAAGAATCTCTCACCCAGGTCTTTTCTCTGCTTGACGACAGGCTACATATCACCATGCCGGAAGGCACAATCAATTATTTACAAGCATTCACAGAAATGCTGGATGGCCTCTTGGATCTGCAAATGAAGGACAATCTGGAGAAAACAACGCTGCTTTACGCCGAAGACGAAGAATACATTGTCGTCGAAGCGACGGAGCTTTTCCGTTACGCAAGCGGCAGTCTCCGCAACGACATCCTCTACATAACAGACAAAGTAAAAGAAACGAACGGGATTGCTTTCACTTTCTCGGACGTGATCCGTATAAATTCCGCGGAAATGATCATCGCAACACCGGACAAATGGGATTTCTACGCGCCGTCCATATTGCTGAAAACAGCCCTTGTCAGAATGCCCGACAACACCTTGATCCTTGTGACCGCTTACGCCAATATAGAAATGGTTCTCAATTGTGACTACTGCATGGACTTGGCGGATATGATGCTGCGGTCCATCCAATTGGGGAGAAAAACCTTCGACATCTCTCCGCGAACGAGTACTGTTTCGCAGTTTGAAATGTCTGTACCAAAGGATTATGTGCTATCTTCCGGGCAAATCGGGGAATCCTATTTATGCATTGCCCGAAAAATCACCGGCATCTATGCGCCGGATAAAAACCCTTCCATGCAAATCATCATCAGCACCCAATTGGGCGGTATATCCATTCCGGCTATGGAATGGGAAAAACTGTCCGGCAATCTGCTCGGACAGGAAGTGGCTTGGGTAACCTACCAATATGAGGATATCCTATGGCTGGAAGCCGTTCTTGAGCTGCCGAACAGCGGCGGCAAAAAGCTGTATATCGGGATAACGGCAAATACCGAAAGCGAATTGAACGAAATGAAAGCCATGGCAAATTCCTTGCGCAGGCTTTACTGATCGGGTAAAGGGGGGATCGCAGTTCGATCCCCCCTTTTATCAAGTCTCATTCTATCCGGTCTGATACCCATTCTTCATTTGTGATAAAAACTTTTCCGTATACGCAATCAGCTCATCCTTTACACTTTGCGGTGAAACTACGCTGCATAAATCACCGAGTTGAAACAACCAACCAAAGAATATAGGCGACAGCGCGACGCGCAGCCGCACGCTAAAGTAACCGTTTTGTTCTTCTGTCATGGGGAGATCCTTACCGAAGCGGTCAAGAAAGACCCCGGCCAGCGATTGATGAACCTGCAGCTTGATGTCTACCTCTTCCCCGCCGAACATCCCGAAAACTTTCTTTACATACTCCGTCAGGTCGAAGTTCTTCACTGCGGCGTCGCAGTTTTCGTTTAGCATTTTCACGCCGTTCATCCTGTCCACCCTGTAATGGGTAAAACCGGGATGGTCGTCCGTATGGGCAATTAAGTAGTACTGCTCGTCGCTCCAGGTCAGCACGATCGGACTGGCGCTATACAAAGCTCCTCCCCTTCGGAAAACCCGTTCCTTATTTACATTGTAATCAAAATAGCGGAAGATGATTTTTTTGCCCTCTGTAATCGCCTCATGGAGGGAATCCACGCTGTAATAGATGCTTTCATTCATGTTTTTCACACGATTCTGAATAAAAACCTGCCGTCTGAGCTTTCCCGCTTCATATACGCTGGCAAGTCCCTGGAGTTTGTGAATCAATTCCAGAGACTTTTTTTCGGTTATGAACTTGGAGGACTGCACCGCATCCGCCAGGAGTTTGAGCTCTGGCAATTGAAAGTCGCGCCCTGTAACATAATACCCATAGACTTTTGATTTTTCCATCACAATATCCACGCCGAAATGCCGCAGTGCTTCGATATCATCGTATATGGTCTTGCGTTCCGCACGGATCCCTTGTGCGGCAAGCTTCTCAATCAGCTCATTCACCGTCAGCGGATGGGTTTCATCCGTCTGCGTCAGCAGAATCTTCATCAAGCTGAGGATCTTCAGTTTTTGTCCTGCAGATTTCGGCATAGGAAAGCCTCGTCAAACAATATAAGCTAGCCTTCTGATCAATAGACCGTGATAAGAATATCTATTGCTTCTTTCATCGCATGGATCGAATGAGCAGACGCCTGATAGCGAACCGGATAGCGTAAATCCTCCGGAATGTGGTCTCGATATTCCTCTTCGGCTGTCTTAATTTCCTCAATTTGACGGATGACTTTTTGTAATGCTTTCTGGCGGCGCCGCTTTTTTGTGTGAGTAATGGCAGGAGAAAGGGAGCTTTGCTCTTTTTCGCATTCCCTGCTCATGAAATGAACAATTTCATTCGCCATGGACACGCCGTTTTCGTTGCACCTAATCCTGAAGGATTCAACTATTTCCGGCAGAACCGACACGATTACCCTTACGTATTGCGATCTGTATCCGCGGTCATGTAACATTTTCACCACGTTTCGCAAGCCTCCTCCACGCTGTCTTTCCCTTATGGTGAAGCACTTCAGTTGTTACAGCGGTATGCACGATTCCTGTTTCCTACATAATCTAAGTAGTGGATTCTTAAGCTCAACATTAGCTTATATCCAGTCTCTATCTGTATAGAATGTATTTTCATTCTGCGCGCGCTCTAGCTCGCAGCGGTCATACCATTGCGTAAACTGAATCCATCATTCTTTTGCACTCCCCGTTCCTGCGAGTGGAGCGCCTTTACTGTACTCAAATTCTATCAAAAAATTGCCCGTATAGCAAGCCGGGAAGAGCTATTGTGTGAAGAGCTATTGCCGCTTCCGAACAATTTCTTTCCTCCCGAACAGGAACGCGGGCTTTCAATAATTGGATATTGCGGCTTGGCAAAGCTGATTTCTCCGAATACAACCGCGCGGACAGCTTATGAGGTTTTGATGAGCCGATACACCAACTTGCGGGCGTTTGGGCAATCGTGTACAATGATGCTGGGAGGTGATTGACCATGCAGCGCATCTTTGGCGACAGAAAAAAGATCAACCTAGGGTCAAGCGAGTTCCGCAAATTCATCGAATCTGGCTACCTCTATGTGGACAAGACCCGGTTCATCGAACACGTCTTGGACGACGCATCGGATGTGCTGCTGTTCACCCGCCCGAGGCGGACGGGGAAGAGCCTCAATCTGGACATGCTGCGGACCTTCCTCGACTGCAAACTGGATACACGCAAGCTCTTTGAAGGCCTTTACATCAAGGGCAGCGGGGTATTTGCGAATCTGAACAAACACCCGGTCGCCCATCTTAGTCTCAAAGAACTAGATCGTGACACTTACAAGAGTAGGCTTTTCGATTCCATCGAAACCGTAGCCTATGCGAGTCTTTCCGAACAGCAGATGGGCCGCCCGTTGCGGAGATATTTTGACGATAGGGATTATAGCAACGCCACTGCGCTCCGACGTCTGATAGAGGACATCCATGCTGCCTACGGTAGAAAGCCCTATGTCTTGGTTGACGAGTACGACAAGATATTGACAGACAACGTGGGCAGGCCAGAATACGAAGAGATCAGGGAATGGCTGACCAAGGTCTTCGAGTCTGCGTTCAAAGACAACCACGCCCTCGGCAAAGCTGTGGTCACCGGCGTCACCCGGGTGTCGCAGGAGAGCCTGTTCAGCGGTTTGAATAACATCGAAGTATATGATGTGTTTCGGCAAAGCGTCTTTGACGGGGACTTTTCCCTCACGGAGGAAGAAGCCGTGGAACTGTTGGACGAGGGGCAGCTCGCCGTAGCCCGCAAGTGGTACAATAACTACCGCGTAGGGGACGAGAAGCTGTATACCATGTATTCCGTGATGTCTTATCTGAAGTCTGGGCGGCTTGAAAACTACTGGGGGCAAAGCGGCACGATGAACCTGCTGGTGGATTTTCTTGATAGGCAACGGATGCAAAACCTCGTGGAATTGTTTTCATCAGAGAACAAGCTGACGACGCCCGTGGAACGAAGGCTTTCGTACCAGCTCCTGTCCTCTGGGGCTACAGACGCGATGTACTACTCCTTGGCTGTACAGGCAGGTTATCTGTCCCATGATGCCCTCCCGCAGGAAGGCGGCGCCACACAGCTATACCAGGTTTATCTGCACAATGAAGAGCTTCGCAGCGTGTGGGGTGGACACATCCTAACCCATACACTCCGAGACTATGGTAATGAGATACAAACTGTGTTCAGCGCAATCGCGCAAACGGAAGAGTTCAGTCGACGATTTGAGGACTACATCAGCTTCCGCCTATCGTATTTTGACTTAAAAGCCGACTTGGAATGGGTCTACCATGTCCTGACCTTGGGCTTCATGCTTGGTGCAGGCTTCAAATGCAGCTCAAACAAGGAATCCGGTTATGGGCGCTATGATCTGCTGGTCGAAGGGGAGGGCTTCGCCGCCATTCTGGAGTTCAAGGCCGCCAAGACAAAGCGCGGTCTTGCAAAGGAGGCGAAGGATGCCCTGGCGCAGATCGACGAGCGGCAGTACTTCGCCGCTCTCACCCGCGGCACTGACAACGCCCTAGCCCAAAGCCCCACGGCCCTGCCCATCTACAAAGTCGGTATCGCCTGCTACAAGACGGCCTGCCATGTGGAGACCGTGCTGCACCCATCGTAGGCTGGTCTACGTATGCTACTGATGCTGGGCCGATCACCTCGAGTTGCCCTGCATAGTTTACGGCAATACGTTGATCATGGATCACATAGATAATCCTGTCCATCCTGTGTTTCTTTGCATGGGTTAAAGCAAAGCGCAGACTCGATAAGGTCTTGCCGCCGCCTGTCGGCACAGACAATTGATAAATGCCGCGTTCCCGTAGACCGGATGCTGCGCATTGCGCCGATACAGAAGTGCGTAAGTCGCGCATCTCGTCCGAAGCATCCTTTCCATTTGACAGAGATGCAGATTTAGGACCATGAGCCCGGCGCAGCTCTTGGATTATGAGCGTAGCAAATCTTAAAAACACGTCTATGTTTGCTCTTCGTTTTCTGATATGATAAAAAAAACTGCATCCATCAAGACATCAACATATATAAGGAAAACGCAGCATGTCTCCGGTTGACCCCGGCATCCCTGCTGCGCTTATGAGGTATACAGCTATGAAGAAAATTACTATATTTGTACAACGGTTCTGCCCCTTTTGTGCAGAGGCGCTGGGCTGGATGGACGCGCTCTATGAGGAAAACCCCGCGTACCAAGCCCTCGAGATTGAGATCATCGACGAAATGCGTCACCCGATCATCGCAAATAAGTACGACTACTACTACGTACCGACCTACTACGTCGGGAATGAAAAGCTCCATGAAGGGGCGGCCAGCCCGGATATTATCCGGCGCGTATTTGACGCGGCCTTAGCGGCTGACAGCCCGGCAACACAGACAGAATAACAAGTTTGCTTATAGGATGTCAGTCACTGACGCAACGCATCTTCACGCTACCGGCGTCCATTCGGCTTTGTCCCAGTCGGCGATGGATTCATCGTCGACTTGTTTCATTCTGTACCGGACGGCATTGGCATGCTTCAGGTTCGCGTTGAGTTCCTCTTCCGAACAGATAAACCCCAAAGGACACAAGAATTCATTTCCCCTCAGCCGAATGGCCGCCTGAAGGATATAATGGTGTTCCATCTATATCATCTCCGATCGTTCATGATTTTCTATGCGTTCACCCCTGCGCAAGCCGCGCCGATGGCGCCGGCGTACTCGGCTTCATCCGGTATAACGAAGTTAAGCTTTGCGTAGTGCTGAAGGGCGTTCACAAAGGCAGCATTCTTGGCCAGGCCGCCAAAGAGCACGGCACAGTTCAGTTTTGTACCGGTAATGTCGTTGATGGCGGTGCATACCCGGACCGCCGCGGCGTCGGTCGCCGCAGCAGCGATGTCTTTCGGCGACGCGCCCCAATTGAGCAGGCTCAACGCGTCTGTTTCCGCAAAAACGACGCATCCGTCATTCACACGCGGGCCCTCCGGCTTAACCGGCGGAAGCTCGTTCATCTCTTCCATCGTGAGTTCCAGCCGCCTGGCTATGGTCCGCAGAAAAATACCGGGGCCGGCGGCGCATTTTTCATTGATTGCCATTTCATCCACAAGCTTATTCGTCCCCAATGTGACGACCACAGTTTCATCCGCGCCTGCGTCAACTGCCGTGGTCGCCTCCGGGCAGAGAAGTTTCGCCGCATGGGCCGTGGTAACCGCTTCGCTCACACAACGGTCGGCAAAGGGAAGGTCAAATTTTCCTTTGCCCGTTGCGATGATCTTTTCCAGCTTGTCCTTTCCCATACCGGCTTCCTTCAACGCTTCTTCCAGGGCTTTTTCCGCTGCGGAAGCGCGCTTTGCGCCGCCTGACAGATTCTTTCCCCGTCCCCGTATCTGTCCGTTTTCCATGATCACCACTTTGACGTTTTCCATTCCCATATCGATTCCGGCAATAATCAACGCTCTCACCTCTTCCTTCGTCGTGTTTTGGTTATGGCGCAGCTTATCTCAGTTCTCATACTTCACCAGGTTATTGGTCTCCATCCAGGCGTCAAGCTGCTCGAGAAAACGCTTCTCATCCAGATCGGTCGGGTCGCCGGGCGCGCTCCCCTCATAGGTCAATACGCTATAACCGGCCCGTCGCAAGCGTATCGCCTGCTCCTTCCTGGTCATGGTACAGCCTACGCCGCAGCGCCAGACCCAGAAAAACGCCCCGTCGCAATGATACATATCCGCAAACTCATTCAGCGCATAAGGCCTGTGGTTTTCATCGGATTTGAAGCCTCCTGGCCCCCTGATATTCAACTCCGGCGTACGCCGGAAGAGATCTTCCCTGGTCTTGAACTCCTCTATCCCTATCTGGCGCCTGGGCGGGTTCGTCTCTCTCTGCGCGACCTCTCCGTTCGGCTTCCGCTCGTATACAGCCGCCGTAAAGTTTGTATACTGAGAACCTACGCATACCGCACCATACTGCTCCAGATAGCGATAATACTTGAGGAAAGAATACTGCGGAGGATGCGCTTCCAGAAAGCGGAACCTTTCTGTTCCCACTGCCGCAATTTTGTTATCCACCCGCCAGCGGATCTCATCTCGAACCAGTTTCCAGAATTTCTCCAGTTCCACCGGATCGATCGTCAACCTGCCCCCCAGCGTGTAGAAGGAATAGAGATCTTTGGCGCTCAATGGAGCGGGGGTGTTCATTTGCATCATAAAGATTTCCGCTCTATATTCCGCAACCTTACTATAAAGGCCGACAATTTCCCGCATGGCGTCTTCGTCGAATTTCTGCCCGAAGATGCGCTCGATGTCATTGATCATCTTGAGCTCGTTGTAGACCCTGTGGTTGACCATTTCCACTTCCCGGTCAAAATCGTTTTCGCCGACGTACACCGTCGCGTCACCCTGCCACTGGGGAACGGGCTCAAAGTCCCGGCACTGGATCCCGCGCTTCGTGTGCTGATCGCAGGTAGCAGGCATGGGTACCACAAGCTTGCGGTTGTTGAAGGGGGTCCCGTCCGGATTCTGCCCCAGAAACTGACAGCCCCACAGGACGCCGTGATAGCCGCATAGCTCCCTGCCCCATCCGCGAACTTCTGAGGCTAGCCGGGCTGTCCTGGCGAAAGGCATATCTTTCGCCGCGATGGTCGAGCCTCTTGGATTATCCTCAATAATGGTAATGGCCGGAAACGCGCCGGCCCATGCGCCGTGGCCCTGCCCGACTATTTTCTCCTTACTCTCTGCGGATTGCTCCCAGCCCGCTCTGAGTTCCTTTGCTCTGTCCCAAAACTCAAGAGGCCTGGTTTCCCATATTTGTCCATTTACTCTCGCCATTCCTGTTCCCCCCTCTTCATATGACTAAAGGCTGATTCCAGCCCCTTACTCTGGTTATACCCGGCCTGATCATATCCAAAAACGCTTCAATACGTACACTCGTCTCGTCTATTGGCAGCGTCGTATCCCTTTCAAAGAAATGGAATGGGATAGCCCGCTCCCGCAGAAGTTTCCATATCGCATAGTTGTCCGAACCGTGGGGCTGGCAGACCAGTTGTTTCCCGATCAGCACGCCATCCACCATGAAATCCTCCGTCATCTCGAAGATGTGCTGCAGCCGGTGACGCCAGTTGCTGTCCTTCATCGCGCTGCGGGGCTTCTCCAGATAGCGCAAAGCGATAGCCAGGAGCCTGTCCTTCTGCGGTACCAGATCATTCCAGAAGTAGGAACTCCCATAATCTGTCTCATCCGCCACCACGTGCGCGCCTAAGGATTCGACGATTTCTTCCAGTTCGGCATTAAACAGTTCGCTCCCCACCAGCATCAGCCTGATCCTGTCCTCAAAGGGTTCGCGCTCTTCCAGTTCGGCGATGAGCTTCTCCAGTATGCCGTTCATCTCCGCCTTGTCCATCACTTGATTAGCGATCATAATATGCATCATTTCCGAGCCCAGAATTACCATATCGTAAACTTTTCGCAGCTCGTAAATCCGCCGCAGCAGGCGCCGGTTCGTATTATACAGCTCTATCGCGTGATCCAGCGCCTCATTTGTGATCTCTTTGCCGGTCCACTCCTCCACTTTATTTTTGAAAACCTGCATTTCCGACCGCATTACATATTTTGAAGTAGGGGCGGTAGGATGGTCGCAAAAGAACATAAAATGGTTCAACAGCCCCGGTTTGAGATCGGTGATCAATTCATGAAAATTCCACACCCACTGACAATCCTCAACATAGACATAGACGTCCATATAGTCGTAGTCTCCGCTTAATACCTGATTGATCATGTTCTTTACAGGATAACAACAGCCATATAGCCATTTCGCGGATATAACGTCCGGTTTCTGTTCCGGCAGCATCCGCAGAGGCAGCATGCCGCCCGCATAGGCGATCTCTTCGGGCATGTAGGGTTGATTATAGACCAGGACCATTCCGCCTGTCCGTTTCTTCCAGTCTTCCGCATACTTGTGCCGGTTTGCAATCATTTCTTTGAAATTTTCCAATTTGCTCGCCTCCCTGTGTTTTTCACAGTCCCAACTCGTTCTATACCAGTGCCTTCAGTTGTGGGATGAAACGAAACTCCACGTCATATCAGTATTGTACCTTGCGTGATAGTTGCGTTCATACCTTTAGTGGAAAGAACGCCTACTGTCTGCTTGGACGCATCAAGCTAGGAGAGCCGCTCCGATCGCGCCCGCGATCTGCGGGTCGTAAGTGCTTGTCAGGGCAGTCGTGTTAAAATATCGCTCGATCCGCTTCGTCACGCCTTTATTCTTTGCCAAGCCGCCGGTGAAGCACAACTCCTTGTAAACGGAGAGCCCGCCGACATCCAGGGGCGCCAGCTTCCCGATGGTACTGGCGGCTCTGGTCGCGATTGCAAACATATGGGCGGCGTAAATCTGATTTTCCGTGAGCGGCGCCGATCGATATTCCGGCCGGCCAAACAGGCCCATGGTTTCTGTTCTGGCATAACAATAGCAGGTCGTACCTACCGGCTCCGGATCCTCCGGTACGTCGAGGGACAACTCGCCGATCTCCTCGATGGGGATCT
>WRMS01000034.1 GCA_009777025.1 Clostridiales bacterium
CGCGCTATCCGCCGTTTCCGGAGGAAAACCCGGCGCCGTCAGATTCACCAGCAGACGGGAGCCCAGAACACCAAACGCCGTGATGCCTGTCATGAGGATAAACGTCAGGTTCATAATGATACTGGCAGCCTGCCAACCCTCATCCTCCCTGCCCCCGTCGATGCAGCGTACCATCACCGGCACAATGGAAGACACCAGCGCTACGCCCAGTACCATTTGCAAAGAATAGGGAATGGTATACGCAACCTGATACGCGTCGGTATAGCTGCCTGCGCCAAATATGGCGGCGACCGCCGTTTCACGGAAGAATCCCAGCAGCCTTGCCAGGGTATTCATCAGCATCAGCACCAGGGCGGCGCTCGAAAAAGTGTTTCCGGCGCCCATCATGTCCGCTTCAACATTTCCACAGCGCGGCGCGCCGTATCCCATGCCAATGTGTGTAATTCCCGGCGCCGTTCTTCCTGCTTATATAATGTATCGAGAGGCATCGTTTCCATTTCTTCCAGCAGAAACGCCGCCGTCTCCCAATCAAAGGCGTCAAAGGGAAGACAGTAGCGATCCAGGTCAACCTGCTCCATAAAAGCCTCCACTTTCGGGTCATAGGAAAGGGCAAGCATAGGTACGCCCATAGCCATGGCAAAAACCAAGCCGTGGAGGCGCATCGAGAAAACCTTATCCGCATAGGAAGTCAAGGCCATATACTGGCGGGCTGTCAGGTTTTTTCCCAGACAATACAGCCTCTCCCGCATCAGATTGCCGACCTTGTCAATGGCCTCCATATCCGCCGGAAACTGCGCCGGCGCCAGGAGAACGTCCCAATCGCCGCGGGCTTGCATATCCAGGAGTTCCGCAATCGGGGCAAAGTGCCGGTTGTCTTCCCAGCAGCGTAGCGTCACCAACAGTAAGGGCTTGCGCTTTCTGCCCGTGCTGTCGAGGATGTTCATCTCCTGCAGGTATTCCCTGACCTCTTCCCTGTCCACATCTTCATAACTGAGCGCCATCACAGGGTCGCAGGCTTCCCTTATCTCTTTCTCCACACCCAGCATTTTCAACAGCTTCGCGGACTGCGCGTCCCTAACGGTGAGTACGTCGCAATGGTTCAGTATTTTCGCTGTCTTTCTGCGGATTTTCGTATTCATCAGCGGTCCTACGCCCTGGCAATAGACCATCGTTTTTTTAGCCAGGAGACTTGCCAGCCAGATAACCGACAGGTAATACTCGGCGCTTTTGACGCTGGTGACGTCCTGAATCAGGGAACCGCCGCCGCTGATAAACAAAGCCGTCCTCAACAAGGCTTTGCTCACAGCAGCCGGACTCCACCGGTCAACCGCTTCCACGCCGTATAGATCCTGCGTCCTCTCCGGTTCGCCGGAAAGCACGACGATCCTGGCGTCAGGCCTGAGGGTTTTCAGGCAATGAATCATCGCCAGCAATATGGCTTCGTCTCCATTATTGTCAAAACCGAAATAACCGCTGATTACAATTTTGGGTCCTTTTCTACGGGAGGGCACTGTCTTCCCCCCTCTCTTCGTATCGCATCCCTATCCTGCGTATCAGACGCAAGATCCATAGCAAAACCCACACGGCGATAACGCCCAGTATCATGCCGATCCATATGCCGTGCAGGCTTCGGGTCAGCGAGATCCAGAGCGGCGTATGAATATGGGCGTAAGTGTTGATCAGAGAAATCTGCCCGATGAGGCCAACGACAAGAACCGGAAGCATGGAAAAGCGGCTGCCGAAGTAGAGCAGAACCAGCATCGCAGGATGACCGACCAGAAATTCCTTTGTCCTCGGCCTGACCGACAGGATACGGTCCAGGTATTGCCGGACCTGCATCTCCAGTTCGCTTACCGCGCCCAGGCTTTCGTTGCCCGTCCGAAGGATATAAATCGCCAGTCCTGCCAACATCAGCAAAAACGCCGCCAACTGCCAAAACTGAACCTTTGCGCGGACTGTCCTGGTAAGGAGGCTGTAGCGCTCCGGCTCCCGGAGCCAGCAGACAAAGGGAACCAGCAGCAGAGGCAGGATGTGCGCGATCTTTACGCCGACAAAACTGTCCAGTTTGAGCATAAACGACGGCGCCGCCAATAAAGCCGACATCATCATGGCGCCGGCCAGGGTAAAGGCGGACAAGAAGAGATACGCCCGAATGGCCCGCAGCAGGTCGCCGGATCGGAAACCGGCGCTTGCCTGCGGGGGAACCGCTGCGGCTATGCCGCTTGAAACGGAGTCTGCGTCCCTCTTTTCGCCTTGTATGGCCAAGAGAAGGCCCAGGCTGGGAAACACAATGGCGCCGGCCAGAGCAAGAAGCTTCACCGCGAGGGCGGAAACAAACAAAAGCAGCATCGCCCAAAGCGCACAACCCGCCATAAACAGCAGGATAAATACCAGAACGGGCTTTCTCTTTCTTCCCAGCAGCGGCGCCGCCCCCGTCGCCAGCAACCAGACGCCTGCGGCGACCACTCCCATGCCGGTCAGATAGCGGAGCGGCAGGGAAACGCTAAACGGCGCCAGCACTTCCGGATACCCGACGATTAAACCCTCGCCAGCCAGCCCATCGCGGACAGCCGTGATCAGGTCCATATTGCTCATCATCGAAGCCGCCGGGTTTTCCAGGCCGTAGAACCGCAGATAAATATAGCGGATATTCCGTTCGGTTGCCGCAAGGTTGAAACGGTCCATGGCGTCCCGGACATTGGCGTATCTTCTCAATTCATTTTCCGCAATGGCATGGGCGCGCAATACCCTGTCGTTCAATCTGCCTGCCAGGCCGGCTAATCCTGTTTGGTCATAAAATTCGAAAGAAATCAAGGGTTTCCCCAAAGGCCGGATGGCTTCCGCAAGGCGATCCTGTATGATCGGATCCGCGCCGCCGCCGGGTACGGTCATATCGTTAAAGCCTATGCCGGCGAGATTCGGAATCTTTGCCGTCCAGTCAAAGACCACAGCCAGGCTGTCTTCTCTGACCGGTTCCCAGTTACGCAGCCGGGGTAGGATCTGCATTCCCTCTGCAGCAGCCGCCTCCAGCTGCGCAAGGGGAAAGCCCAATCCCAGCGTCGCCCGCTCCCCGGAGCTGAGATGTACGGCGATACCCAGATAACCCGGATAGTCAAAGGCTTCCGGATAGCGCCTTTTGGCTTCCAGTTGGGAAAATAGCTGTTCATAGATCCGGCGGTCCCCGGTCAGGATATAGGTCCTGTCCGGAACGATTTCCGGAACCGCCCTGGCAGCAGACGAAACCCCCGCTGCATTTGTTTGATAAAACAGGAGCTCTGCTCCTGTGAAGCTCAGTATATCGCCGGAGATCTCCCAGTCCGCCAACAGCCTTTCCCGGACGACCAGGCCGGTGGCCCCGGCGACGACTGCTTTTCTTGCCATATCCGCGAAGCTTATGTCCGGATTGCTGTCGGCTATACGCTTAAGCTCATCATAGTCCACCAGCAGCCCAACCGTCCTGTCTCCGGCTTCTGTAGGCAAGCGGATCCCGAAATTGATCCATAATGCGCAGAAGAAAGAGACCAGTAACACAACAACTGTCAGCCATAAGAAGGCGGACTGCAGTGTTTGGCCTGGCTTTGAGGCGCTATTGTTCATCGTTTCCTCCGATTCGATCAGGCTTGCGGCCGCATGGTGGGAAACAGGATAACATCCCGGATGGACGCCGCGTCTGTAAGAAGCATAATCAGGCGATCCATGCCTACGCCCAATCCGCCGGTCGGCGGCATCCCTTGCTCCAGCGCGGCGACAAAGTCTTCATCCACCTGATGCGCTTCTTCATCCCCGCTGGCCATTTGCTTGGCTTGCGCCATAAACCTTTGACGTTGCTCCACCGGATCATTCAATTCCGAGTAGGCGTTGGCGAACTCCCTGCCTGTGATAAACAGCTCAAAACGCGCGGTGAGCCGGGGGTTCTCTTTCAGCGGTTTTGCCAAAGGGGATACCTCCAGGGGATAACCGATCACAAATACCGGTTGGATCAGCTTATCTTCGACAAGCGCATCAAATATCTCGTACAATACCCGATCCCGCGAATCCTCTTTCTTTACGGGAACGCCCAGATCCGCGGCTGCCCGACGGGCGCTGGCGTCGTCCTGCCAGGAATCGTAATCCGCGGCCGTATGCTCTTTCACCAACTCTGTCATGGTTGCCCTGCGCCAGGGGGTTTCCAGATCAACTTCCTGCCCTTGATAACTGATCCGGGTCGTTCCCCGGATGGTAAGGCATACGCTTCGGATCAAATCCTCCGTCAGATCCATCATATCCCGGTAATCGGCATAGGCTTGATAGAGTTCCATCAAAGTAAACTCCGGATTATGCCTGGTGGAAATACCTTCATTTCGAAAGACCCTGCCGATTTCGAATACCCGCTCAAAGCCGCCTACGATCAGGCGCTTCAAATGGAGCTCCAGGGCAATCCGCATATATAAGTCCATATCCAAGGCGTTATGGTGGGTTATAAAAGGCTTGGCAGCCGCTCCGGCTGCCACATGATGCAAGGTTGGCGTCTCCACTTCCAGAAAGCCCCTGTCGCTCAGATATCTCCTTGTCTCCTGGATAATCCTGCTCCGGGTGATAAACACATGTTTCACCTCGGGATTGGCAATTAAATCCAAATGGCGGCTGCGATAGCGGGTGTCAATGTCTTTCAGCCCATGCCATTTTTCCGGCAAAGGGCGAAGGGCCTTACTCAGGAGCGTCAGTTTTTCCGTGTGAACCGAAATCTCGCCTGTCCGGGTCGTAAATACCTTGCCCTCGACGCCGATGATATCCCCCAGGTCGAGCGCCTTCCATAAATCGTAGGTTTCTTCTCCCAAGTCATCCACTCGGGCATAGACTTGAATCTGTCCGCTGAGATCCTGGATATGGGCAAACGATACCTTCCCCATCGTCCTTTTGGCCATCAATCTGCCCGCAACCGCTACGGCCCGGTTTTCAAGCTCTGTATATCCGGCAAGGATTTCGTCGGCATGGTGGGTCTGTGTAAAGCGCCCGTCGAAAGGGTCCAGCCCCAGACGGCGTAAGGCCTCCGTCTTCTCCAGGCGGATCCTGTGCTGTTCGCTTGAATCCTGAAGCGGACCGTCCATACTCATAGGCTCACCTGATTTCTTCCAGTCTGAACTTGACAACGCCTGCCGGGACCTGTACTTCGATTTCATCGCCCCTGACATGGCCAAGAATAGCCGCGCCCACCGGGCTTTCGAAGGAGATGCGGTTGTTCATGGGATTGGCTTCTGCAGCCCCTACAATGGTATATTCCAGCGTTTCGTCCAGATCCAGGTCAATCAAGGTAACCGTAGAACCCAGCGAAGCATGATTCTTCTCTTCCTCCGTATCTTCGATCACTTTTACATTTCGCAGCATTTTTTCCAGAGTAAGGATACGGCCTTCTATGAAAGCCTGTTCATTTTTTGCGTCCTCAAACTCAGAGTTTTCGCTGATATCCCCAAATTCTATAGCTTGTTTAATCCTTTCGGCTACTTCCCTGCGCTTGACAGCTTTAAGGTTTTCCTGCTCCTGCTCCAGCCTGAGCAGCCCTTCTTTGGTCAATACAACCTCTTTTTCCTGCATAGATCAACACCCCGTTTTCTCTGAAATACGAATAACAACACTGAACAAGCCAGTAGCCCTGCAATGGGTTGGCAGTCCAGTTCTTTTTCAAAATCTTTTGATCATTATATCGATCAAGAATACGCTTGTCAAGGATTCTGTCGGCTTTCCGCCTGGATTCCGCGGCATGCGCGCCTTTTTAGGGCCTGCATAAGTAGAAGTTATTGACAAATAGCAAACGACATGCAAAAATAGGTTGTACTTTTTTTCTATTCATTATTGTAAGAGTATGATCAAAAGGAGGTGGTTTGCGGAACAGCATTCGGATAAGGACTTGCGCATTTTGACTTATATAATAGGGGGGAATTCTATCATGGCTGAACCTGCAATGACGTTAGACGCGGCAAAAGTTAAGCTCTCAAACAAGGAAAAATTCTTCTTCACCTGCGGCGTCATCGGCATGATCGTACCGTTTAATCTACCGCTGGGATATCTCACTTTCTTCTGGACAGACGTAGCCCTTATACCTGCCAGTATCGTGGGTACTTTCCTGATGGTCTGCAAAATCTGGGACGCCATCAACGACCCCATAATCGGGGCCTTAGCAGACCGTACCAATTCACCCAAGGGCCGCTATCGCCTCTGGATCGTTCCCGCTGGCATCCTGTCCAATATCACCGTCCTGATGATCTTTATCACCCTTCCCGGCGTTTCAAGGACAGTGCAGTATATCTACTACTTTGTATCCTACTTTATCCAGGTAGCCGCCTTTACAGCGCTGGAACTCCCGCACTTATCCATGATGACCACGTTGACGACGGATTACACCGAAAGGGGTATGCTTACATCCTGGCGCCAGACCGGGTCACAAGTCACGATGACCATCATTGCCGCCGCCTATATCCCCATGACCGTATTCTTGTTTCCGGGCAATCGGCAAATGGGTTATTTTGTCACAACACTGATCTTTGTTATTGCTGCCACCCCTTTCTATTTCCTCTGCGCCCGCGGCGTCAAAGAACGCTATATACCGCAACAGGATGAGAAGGTACCCTTTACTGAGAATTTGAAGTGCTTTAAAGGCAATATTCCCCTCCTCATGGTTATGGGCGCCCATTTTACCCACGGCCTGAAAGCCGGCTTGGGCGGTGCGGGCATGTATTTCTGGACCTATGTGGCCGGGGATATCCTCTACTCTGCCGTCGCCATGACATTCGGATCGATCGGTAGCATCCTCGGCGCTATTTTGATGGGTGTTGTATTGAAGATCTATCCCAACAAGCGTAATATTGCCATTGTTTCCTGGTTAGCCACAGCAGTAATTGGCGCCTTGATGTACTTCATCGATGTGACCACCTCCGGCGGCAGGATGATGTGGAATATTATATCGCTGATCAATGGCGCCATCGGCTTCACCGGATTTGTCTGTCTCTTCTCCATGGTACCCGACGTATCCGAGTACACCATGGCGAAGTACGGCTTGCGCGCCGCAGGCTTCCTCTTCGCCGTCTTTAATTTCTGCTTTAAGTTCGCCATCTCCTTTGGTCAGGGCATACTGGGCTGGATCATGGGCGCTATGGGCTATGTCCCCAATCAAGCCCAGCCGCAAAGCATGATCAATTTCTTCCACTTACTCATGACCGTCGTACCGGCGATCATCACCGTTATCGGCGTGTTTTTCCTCATTGGGTTTAAGATCAACAAAGATACCCACGAAGAGCTGCTCAAGACCCTCTCCACCAGCTAATACGGATCTTATGTTCGAAAAACCCGCCTGCAGCAGCAGGCGGGTTTTCCATTCTTTTGCCTTTTTTTGCTTGAATTATCGAATCCTTTATTGTATAATTGACTTATTAATGAAGCTCCGAGCTGCCGACGGTCAGACCGGTCGCGGCAGCCGATAGGGTTATAGAGGGAACTTTATAGCCTGCTATTTTGCAAAGGAGTCTGCAAAAATCATATTGCAGGCTTTTATGTTGTTTTCTGCCCATCTGAAATCCGCATAAGAGTTTCAAGCCATTAAGAAAGGGGAAAGATACATGTTTGGCTACATGGGAAAACTCTTATTTGTCAACCTCAGTACCGGCGCAACCGAAGTGCGTGAGTTGAAAGAGGAAGACGCCCGCCTTTTCCTCGGCGGCTATGGCATCGGGGCAAAGATTCTTTATGAAGAAATGCCCGCAAAAGCAGACCCCTTTGGCGAAGACAGCGTGATCGGCTTCGTCACAGGCCCCACCACCGGGACAGGCGCCTTATTTTCCGGCCGCTTTACCGTCGTGAATAAGTCCCCCATAACGGGAGGATGGAACGACGCCAACTGTGGCGGCAACTTTGGCCCGGCGTTAAAAAAGGCTGGGTATGACGCCGTTTTCGTCAGAGGCGTCGCGGATAAGCCAGTCTATATCCTGATTAACGACGGCAAGGTTGAGATCTTAGACGCGGCGGAGCTTTGGGGAAAAACGACTCTGGAAACGGAAGCGGTTATCGAGGGGAAATATGGCAATAAGGCTTGTTCCGCCCTGGTCGGCCCTGCCGGCGAAAACCTTTCCCTCATCGCCGCGGTGATGAACGACGGACACAGAGCAGCGGGCCGCGGCGGCTGCGGCGCAGTAATGGGTTCTAAGAAGCTGAAAGCGGTGGTCGTACTCGGTAACCAGGAAGTGCCGATATTCGACAAGAAAGCATTGCAGGAAAACAATCTCAAAACACTGGAGCATATGAAAGGCCCCGGCGCGGGTTTTGCCGGTAGATTCGGGAATTTCGGCACAGGCGCAGGATATGTCGGATCGACCCAAAGCGGCGACGCCGGTGTGAAAAACTGGGGCGGCGCGGGAGTCGTTGACTATCCGGCGGATGTAGCCGAACCGGTCGGCAGCCAGGGAATCGACAACACCAAGACGAAGAAATACGCTTGCGCCAACTGTCCCCTTGGCTGCGGCGCCTTCCATGACTATCCTTCCGAGCGCTGGGACCTTAAGCATTCGCCCAGGCCGGAATATGAGACCATGGGCTGCTTCGGCAGCATGCTGCTGAACAAAGACGTGGAGTCTGTTTTCCAGTCCAACAATCTTTGCAACGAATACGGCCTCGACACCATATCTGCAGGCTGCACCGTCGCCTGGGCGATGGAATGCTATGAGAACGGCGTCCTGTCGCTGGAAGAACTGGATGGCATTCCACTGAACTGGGGCAATGGGGACGCCATTGTCGCAATCACCGAGAAGATGGGCAAAGGGGAAGGCGTTGGCAAAATTTTGATGCTGGGCTCCCGGGCCGCAGCAGACCATTTCGGCAAAGGCCACGAGTACCTTGTCGTGGCAAGCGGCATTGAGGAACCTATGCACGACAGCAGGCTCGCCTATGGCTTATCCCGTACTTACCAGTACGACCCCACGCCCGGGCGGCATGTCAAAGGCGGCATCGGTATGTTCATCACCCATACCGCAGGCCATTCGATCGACTATCGCGGTACGGGATACGCGGACATTAACGGCGTGGCGAACACAGATCTTCAGAATTGCTCCGGTTTCTGTATGTTTGGCGGCAACAATCCGCCCGGCATCGTCAAGATGCAAGTAGAAGCGGCAACCGGATTCAAGTATTCCTCTTCTGAATGGCTCAGCCTGGGGCTTCGCATCTTCAACATGCGACACGCCTTCGGCATTCGGGAAGGCTTGCGCCGTAAAGACTTTACCCTTTCCGAGCGCTTGTACAAGTCCGGCCCGCCCAATGAAGGGCCGCTGGCCGGCATTGAAGTCAACCATGAACTGCTGGGGGACAACTTCTTTAACGCGATGGGCTGGAATATGGATATGGTTCCCCTGCCGCAGGTCCTTAACAATCTAGGCGGCCTGGACCAAGTCAGGGCGGACCTGTATCCGCCGCCGCCTCCCCCGCCGCCCCCGCCGCCGCCGGAAGAGAAAAAGGAGTAGATTCGGTTTATGCAAGTTTCCGTCCGTCTGATGTGCGCAGATCTGGAAGTCCCTGCAGGGAGCCGCGAGATCCGCGTCGCCGATAACAGTACCATCGAACAGGCTTTAGCTGCGTATGTGAAGCTCCATCCCATAGATGACCCGGATAATGTGCTTCCGACGTCCATGTTTATGATCGGCAAAAATCCGGCACAGCTTCATTCGGTACTGAAAGATGGAGACGAACTCATGGTAATGCGCATTTTGCACGGCGGCTGAGGATTGCCTCGCCATACGCAGGCCCGGTAATTCCCCATTTTCCTAAGTTTTGTAGACAAAAATCCCGGAAGCACAATCCGGGATTTTTTCTTGTTTTCCCCCGTGCGATATCTACGCATTGCGCCAATATCACTTGACAGGTCTGGTTTTGAGCCTCATAATAGAAAGCATAAACAGAAGGTCAGGCCGCCGGAAATGTCCGGACAGTCTACAAAAGTCCCGATGAAAAGAGGAAAAAAATCAAGGGAGGAAGCAGCATGATACCACCTATTTCCAGTATGAAAGAAGCTTTTGATCTCAAAGGGAAAACTGCCGTTATCACGGGCGGAAACGGCGGCATCGGTCTGGGCATCGGCAAATCGATGGCGGAACTGGGCGTGAATGTCGCGATTCTTTGCCGCAACATGGAAAAAGCAGAAAACGCGCTGAAAGAACTGAGCGTATATGGCGGCAAATATCAGGCATTCTCTTGTAACGTCACCGATCCGGATAGCGTCGCCGAAGCCGTGGAAGCCGTATGCAAAGCGTTCGGCGATATCCACATCCTGGTCAATAACTCAGGCATGGGCGGCGGCGGCAACCTCCTTGATGCGGATCGGGACCTTAAGGTCTGGCGTCAAGTCATTGACACTGACCTCATCGGCATGATTCAAGTAACCCACGAAGTAGGCAAGCGGATGCGTGACGCCGGCAAAGGCGGCGCCATTGTGAACATCACTTCCAACGCCGGCAATATCGTCAACCGGGGCATGAGCTTGACGGCGTATGCGACCGCAAAGGCCGGCGCCAACCGTTTTACCAAATGTATGGCCATCGAGCTGGGCGATCATAATATCCGCGTCAACGCCATCGCGCCCGGATTTATCCACGCGGGCTTCGGCGCTAATCCCAGTCAAGCCCTATATGATCTGGTGGATATGCAGCAGCCTCTGAAACGTTTCGGCGAAGCGATCGAAATCGGCGCACTGGCTGTGTACTTGGCGTCTCCCTCAGCTGCCCACATCACAGGTGAAGTCATTACCATCGACGGCGGCTACTCTTTGCCGGCTTAACGAAATAGGAATACCTGTCGATTTGCATCAAAAAGGTTCTTTTCCTCCGGGAAAAGAACCTTTTTTTTATCCGCCTGTTCTGAGCCGGATCGCGGATTGGTACGAATTCAGAACGCCGTCAGTGTACCATCCTCCTGAAACAGAAGACGCGGCTCCCTGTCGATTTCTATATTGGCGGCGCCGGAAAGCTCCTTCACCAAAGCGCTTGAAAGATAAATCTCATCCAGATGCAGCGTGTTTCGTATCCGCATGATACGGGCTTGCGCGGGATCGAGCCTCCCGAAAGCGCGGAAACTCCAGTCCATAGCCTGAAGGGCGTTGTCGGCAATCATAGGAAGCTTGCCCCGCTGAATGAAGGTCGAGGTCAGGATATTTTCGTAAGTCGCTTGAAAGTCAATTTTATCAAAAAGCTTTCTGGTCATAAAGTCCGCCAGTCCGAATCCGCAGGCGTTGCCGTGGGCAGCTTCGGTCAGGTCGTCGATAATAATATGGCCTATCTTTGGCCTGGGGCGATCCTCCATGCCTTCGATCAGCATACGCCCGATAATATTGGTGTCCATCCCCGGGCCGGAAATGTCTTTGCCAATCCGGTCGACGACAAGGATATCGATCTGATCCGCCGGCAGCGCAGGCATCGAGGCCCTGGCAGTCTGCAGAAGTTTCTTTTCCTCTTCGACGATAACCCCTGGTTTGAGCGCGCGAACCAGCGCGGTCTGATCGTAGGCGTTCTCCAGGACGGCAAGGCCAAGTAAAATTTTGTTCTGTTCCCATATGCGCTCGGCTGTCGGTATCAGCAGATTCGCCAGGCCCCAGGCGTTAAAGCTATGGATTTCCATTGCCAGCTTGTGTTTGCCCAGCCCGATTACGCTCATTTTCACCAGCCCGCTTTCGATCTCGCCGATGAAATCGGTATGCGGCTTGATCCGGTTCACCAGAATCACCCCGTCGGCTTCCCAGGCGTTACGGTCCATATACACCCGATTGGGCAGGCCGGTATGATCGATTTCCACAACCTCCATACTCGAGCGTAAGGGCGCTCCCACGGTGCTTTCCGATATGCCGTACTCTGCGAGGATGGCCGCCTGCCCCTCCGCCGTAGCGCCGCCGTGACTTCCCATAGCCGGCACGATAAAAGGTTTACCGCCTTTCGCCTTGATAAAGTCACATACGGTTTTGATGATCAGCGGGATATTCGCGATGCCCCGGCTGCCTGTAGCGACGGCAATTTCCGCGCCTTCCGCTATGTTTAGGCCCGCGCTTTCCAATTCCCGCCGCACGCTGCCGGCGATATCCTCCAGTTTCTGTCCGTTGAAACGGAGCTTTGCTTTCCATACTTGCATGGTATTCATGCTTCGGCCTCCCTCTGCTTTTCCTTTGACGACGACTTAACAGACCACAAGCATCACCCGCCCAGGGTTTCCCCGCTCAGCCGTTCGTAGAACTTGTTGATCGCGCTGTGATCGAGAGAAGCGTCGCCGTTGATAGAAAGCCACTGCAACATTTCCATGACCAGGGGGCTGAGCTGCAGGGGAGAACCGAATTGGTGCGCCGTATCCACTGCGTTTCTCAAGTCTTTGATATGGAGGGCGACACGAAAGCCCGGCGTATAATTGCCTTCCCGCATCATGGGAATCTTGGCGTCCATCACGGCGGAGCCGGCAAGCCCCCCGCGTATCGCGTCAAAGACAAGCCCGGGATCGACGCCTGCTTTTTTCGCCAGCATGAACGCTTCGGAGCATGCGGAGATATTCGCGGCCACGATGATCTGGTTTGCCAATTTCGTTGTGTTGCCCGCGCCGATATCCCCGCAGTACACGGCGGCGCTGCCCATCTTCAGCAGAATCGTTTCCCTTACCGCTTCAAAATCTTCCCTATTGCCGCCCACCATGATGGTCAGCGTCCCGTCTATGGCTTTGGGCTCTCCCCCGGAGACGGGCGCGTCGATCATTCTGAGCCCCTTTATCTTACATTCCGCAGCAACTTCACGGGCAGCCACAGGCGCAATGGAACTCATATCGATGAGTAAGGATCCCGGTTTCGCCCCTTCCAGAATGCCTTTCTTGCCCAAAACCGCCGCCTTGACGTCTGGTGAATCCGGCAGCATCGTGATCATCGTCTCACAATGCGAAGCGATCCAGGCGGAGTCGGCGCCACGCGCGGCGCCTTCGGCGACGAGCTCGCGGACAGCATCCTCGACAAGATCATATACGATCAGTTCATGGCCGGCTTTCATCAGATTTCTGCACATTGGTTTTCCCATGATACCCAAGCCGATAAATCCGATTTTCATCTCAATCCACACCTCCATCCATGCCCGCGCCGGGCATAGCATTTTACAGAAGGCAACCACCGGCGCTGCCGGTGGTTGCCTTCTTGTTCATCCTATCCGCATGCGGTTTCCGAATGGCCTTTTAGACTTGCCAAACCACTAGCCATTATAATCACACATGAGGTTGAGTACTCTTTCCATCATGGGCTTGTCAATGACGATCGGTGAGAAATCTTTCATTCTTTCTTCCATCAGAACGTCAACCATTTCAAGAATCTTCGCTCTGGAGAAACCCAGTTTCTCAAAGGAGGGCAAGCCCACCTGCGCCATAAACTCTCTCATCTTGTCGCCAGCGATTTTGCCGATCTCCTCATTCGTCGCATCCAAGGGTACATCCGCGCCGAAAATCTCCGCGATTTTGCGAATGCGCTCTGGTACCGCGGCAGCAAAGACTTCCAGCTGGGCCGGGGTTCCAAGGCCGCAGAGCAGTCCATGGTGCAAATGGATAACAGAAGCCATCCCCTGGGCGACGGCATGCCCGAGAGTGGTAATCGAATCGCTGAAAGAAAGGCCTGCCAAGCTGCTGGCAAGGCTCATCCCCGTACGGGCGACGATGTCCGTGCCATCCTTCACCGCTGCCGGAAGATGGGCTACCACAAGCCGTAAGCTCTCATATCCTCTCAAGTCGGACATGGGGTTGCGCTGCTGGCCGGTGATGGCTTCCACGCAATGCGCCACGACGTCCATTCCGGTAGCCGCTGTAACGGAGGGAGGTACGCCCACTGTCAGCTCAGGATCCACAATGGCAAGTGTAGCGCCTGTAATGACGATACCGAACTTTTTCGACGTCTGGGAGTTGGAAATAACGCCGACGAGGGTCACTTCGCTGCCTGTACCGGAGGTGGTCGGAATCGTGAAGATCGGTACATCGGGAGGAGCGGGCGGTCCTACCACTTCAGTGATCGGTCTGGGATTCAGGATGACTCTCGATACGGCTTTGGCGGTATCCATGCTGCTTCCGCCGCCCAAGGCCACGATGCAATCGCCCTTTGCCGCCCTGAACGCGTCGGCGGCTACGGTTATGCTGTCGGATGGCGCATCGGATAAGCAATCGTCATAAATCACGCATTCGAGCTCGGCATCCTTAATCACTTTCTCTACCTTTGCCGTCACGCCCGCGGCGGTTACACCCTTATCCGTAATAATAACCGGCCTTTTTAGCCCACGCATTTTGAGCTGGTCGCCCAATATGGACAAGGCCCCCACGCCGAACATCATTGTTGTTCCTTGTGACATTTTCTGTGCTGCCATGAAACAATTCCTCCTTCAATTTGTCTTTTTTAGTGAAACTTATCCGCCCTTCAGGCGGGAGTATCCTATCCCTCGTAGTCGCACATCATGCTTAAGGCCCTCGCGGCTACTTCCTCATTAATTTCAATCGGTGAAATATCCTTCATTCTCTCCGCCATCAGCATATCCGTCTGCGCAATGAGCTGTTCCCTTGTATACCCTAGCTGCCCAAGGGACGGCAATCCGACAGCAGCCATGAATTCACGCATCTTCTTAGCGGCAATCTTACCGATTTCCTCATTGGTTGCATCTAAGGGCACATCCGCGCCGAAGACTTCCGCAATCCTCCGTACGCGCTCCGGAACGGCTTCGGCAAATAATTCAAGCTGAGGAGGCGTGGCAAGCCCGCAGATTAAGCCGTGGTGCAGATGGAACGCAGCAGCAAGCGCTTGGGAAATCGCGTGTCCGAGGCTTGTGGTCGAGTCGCTGAAAGCCAGTCCTGCCAGGCTGCTGGCTAAACTCATTCCCGTGCGGGCGACAATGTCTGTCCCGTCCTTCACTGCGGCGGGAAGATGGGCAACGATCAGCCGCAAGCTCTCGAAGCCTCTCAAATCAGACATTCTGTTTCGGTTCCTTCCGCATATGGCTTCTACCGCATGCGCAGTAACATCCATGCCGGTCTGTGCGGTAATGACAGGGGGTACGCCCATAGTCAGTTCTGGATCCACAACAGCCAGTGTTGCGCCTGTGATCGAGACGCCAAATTTTTTGGAAGTTTCAGAATTGGAAATAACGGCTACAGTAGTCACTTCGCTGCCTGTGCCGGATGTGGTCGGGACGGTAAAGATCGGTACATCCGGGGCTCCGGGCTTCCCAATGATATCGGTTATTGGCCCGGGATTGAGGATCGTGCGGGATACGGCTTTGGCGGTATCGATGCTGCTGCCACCGCCCAAGGCCACAATACAATCGCCCTTCGCCGCCCTGAACGCATCCGCCGCAACGGGAATGCTGTCGGATGGCGCGTCAGATAAGCAATCATCATAGAGAACACTTTCCAGTCCGGCTTCCTTAAGCACATTTTGTACTTTCGCCGACACACCCGCGGCGGTTACTCCCTTGTCCGTGATGATTACAGGCCTTGATAATCCACGCATCTTGATTTGTTCCCCCAGTATGGAAAGTGAACCTGCGCCGAACATCATCATCGCTGCCTGTGACATTTTTTGTGCCGCCATTATTATCACTCCTCCTTCATATTGATTTGTATAAATCTCACCGTTTCAAAGGCAACAGTCTACATGACCCACTTTAAATTGCCAGCGATTAATTGTCAATACTCTGATCGGTTTTTTAACCGGTCTCCTGCCTGAAACTTTGACTTTTCTAAGGCGGAGGTCCCGAATAAGAACGTCTTGGCGACTGGGACGCGATCAGGTACTGCAGCAGTAATTCTTCAGCGCCTGCCAGCGTCGTGCATAAAAACAACTTTTGTTTCGTTGCCGCCGTCCCCGGTAAACCTTTCAGATACCAGGCAAGGTGCTTGCGCATTTCCGGTATCGCTTTGCTTTCCCCTTTCAGCGCGACCATTCTCCGGCAATGCTCCAAGGCCATTTCGACTTTTTTCTTCGCCTCCGGCGCCTCCCCCGGATCCTGATGAAGGAGGTATTTGCGTATCCTGCCGGGCAGCCAGGGATCCCCCAGTGCGGCCCTGCCTGTCATGACGGCGTCGCAGCCCGTTAGCTCCCGCATTTGCCCGGCTTCCCCGGGCTGCCGTATATCTCCGTTGCCGATAACCGGTATCGATACGGCTTCCTTCACCATACGGATCTGCTCCCAGTCCGCCTTCCCGCTGTAATACTGCTCTCTTGTACGCCCGTGCACCGTAATCAGCGCCGCGCCCGCTTCCTCCATACGCCGGGCAAAATCAGGAGCGACGATATGCCGGCTATCGACGCCAAGCCGGATTTTTACCGATACCGGGATAGTTACCGCCTCGTCCATCGCCGCTACAATCCGGGCTGCCAGAGCAGGTTGCTCCAGCAAAGCGGAGCCTTCCCCATTCTTCACTACTTTGGGGACGGGACAGCCCATATTGACGTCGACGAAAGCAGCGCCCCTTTCCTGTGCCTCGACGGCGGCAGCCGCCATGATTTCCGGATCTGCGCCAAAGAACTGCGCCACCGTATAACCGGGCTCTTCGTCTATATCCAGCAGCGCCTTGGTTTTATCGTTGCCATACGATAACGCCTTGGCGCTTACCATTTCTGTAAAAGCCAAACCTGCGCCCAACTCCTTAGCCAACCGGCGAAACGTCCTATCTGTGATTCCCGCCATCGGCGCTAAAGCGACCGGGTTATCCTTTAGTATTTCCTTGATTCGATTGACTTTTTCCCTTGTTCTGCCCGTATTGCCGTAAAGCAATAGCCTCTCCCTCTCTCCCGGCTTCCCGGCGCTTAAAATTTCAGCAAAACGCCGATTACCGCGGCAATGGCGATGTAAACGACGGGATGCCATTTCAGCTTATGGTTCATCACCGTCATGACCCCAAACATCAGGATGGCCGGCAGACGGAACAAGCCGGTCAGGGAAGCGGAACCGCTGATCCGGTAGGCGTCCAAATCCAGCAGGGATATCGACATGATCTTGTAGGCCGCCGCGCCGATGAGTCCGCAGACAGCGGGCCGAATGCCATAGAATACGGCTTCCACATAGGGGCTGGCTTTAAATTTCTCCAGAAACCTGGCGACGATGACGCCGATGAGAATGGAGGGGATGATATACGAAACTGTAGCCAGGACGCCGCCCAAAACCCCGGCTACCGTATAACCCACGTAAGTGGCCATATTGATGCCGATCGGACCGGGCGTGGATTCCGATACGGCGACCATATCTGCCAAATCCCCATGGGAAAACCAGGCATAGCGGTCAGACAGCGAATAAAGAAACGGCAGGGACGCCAAACCGCCGCCGATGGCAAAGATGCTGATTTTCGCGAACTCGATACACAACAGCAGATAGCGGCTCATTGCTCCTCACCTGCCTGACTCTCTTCGTCCGTGTCCTTGTCCCCTCCGTTTGGCGCCGCCTGTGTCTTTCGACCCAGCTTCCCTTCCCTCATACTGAGAATCAGGCCTGCGGCGGCGGCGGCGATCACCAGGGGAACCGGACTGACCTGCAGCCAAACAGCGGCGATAAAAACAGCCAGCGCCAGTACAGCCGTGATCGGGTTGATTATCGCCTTTTGCGCCATCGTATAGATGGCGTTGACGACCAGGGCGCAGACGGCTACGCGAATACCGGCGAAGGCGCTTTGTACAACGGGTAGACCCGCTATATTTTGAATCAGCGAAGCAATAGCTAATATAATGAGCAGAGAAGGCATGGCGAACCCTGCCGCGGCCGCCACCGAACCGCCTCTGCCCTTGACCTTATACCCGATCAGGATGGCGGCATTGACGCCGATCATACCCGGCAAGCATTGCCCTACCGCATAGTAGTCGATCACCTCCAGCTGGCTGATCCATTGTTTCTTTTCTACGGTTTCTTTCTGCAGCAAAGGCAATACCGTATAGCCTCCTCCGAAAGTCAGGATGCCGATGCGAAAGAAGGTGAAAAAAAGCGAAAGATACACGGCCCTTTACCTCTCTTTTCTATTCCTGTTATAGATCAGGCGCAAGCCTTCCAGCGTCAGGTTTTCCTCCACGGCGTCAATCGTTTCCGACTCCTCGGCTATTGTGTCCGCCATACCGCCTGTGGCGATCACCTTGGGTTTCAATCCGGTTTCCTTCATGATACGGTTGACGATACCGTCCACCAAGCCAACATAGCCGAAGATAATGCCGGACTGCATTCCGCTTACCGTGTTTCGGCCGACCACTTGCCTGGGCTTCACCAGTTCGATCCTGGGCAGCCGGGATGCCCGCTGAAAAAGCGCTTCCGCGGATATGCCGATACCGGGGCTGATGGCGCCTCCCACCCAGCGCCCTTCGTCGTCGATCACGCAGAAGGTAGTTGCGGTGCCAAAGTCAATAATGATCAAAGGATAGCCATACAGCTCACAACCCGCTACCGCGTTGACGATACGGTCTGCGCCGACCTCTCTGGGATTGTCATACAAGATGGACAGACCGGTTTTCGTACCCGGTTCTACAATTAAGGGCTCCACACCAAAGCACTTGCTGGTCATCTTAGCCAAAACCGGCATAAGAGGGGGCACTACGGAGGATATAATGACGTCGCTGATGTCTTCCGGGGAGATTTGGGTATGGGACAATAAAGACAGAATTTTGACTTCAAACTCATCCGCCGTCTGATTCCTGTCTGTGAATAATCGCCAGGAGTGCCGGAGTTTATCCTCCCGATAGATTCCCATGACAATATTGGAATTGCCTACGTCAAAAACCAATAGCATACGCGCACATCCTCAGCTGAATTTGTTATACAGCCCCGTCTTCCCCTATGATTCTACTAAGCCTATCCCGAAAATCCGACGCCGGCATTTGTAAGCGGATTCCCTCCGTCAAATGGGGCAGCGTCCATTTTGTCATTAGGCCGGGATCCATTTCGCCTAAAGGCCCCAGCACAAACGCCCTTTCCGCCATCCGGGGATGGGGCAGCGTAAGCGCCGATAAATGGAGAATCAGATCGTCGATGAGCAGGATATCTACATCCAGCGTCCTCGGCCCCCAGCGAATCGTTCTTTGGCGCAGGAGGGCCTTTTCCGCTTGTTGGCAAACCTCCAGTAAGGCCAATGGCGAAAGGCGGGTTTTCGCATGGATCACCATATTCAAAAAAGCCGGCTGTGCAGTATAGCCCACCGGTTCCGTCTCATAGACGCCGGAACCATTCTTCCATTCCAGGCCATGACTTAACAAAAATGCCGTGCCTGCCAGCAGGTTTTCAAGACGGTCTCCCAGGTTGCTCCCTAAGGAGAGCCAGGTTTGCGCGAAAGGCTTCATCCCATCGCCTCCCTGCTTCTTTCCATTTCCACTCCGGCGTAATCCAGAGGCCCGCCTAAGGGCGCCTGCGGTTTCTTCACCAGCACTTTCACTCTATCCACCCGGGGGAAAGTGAAACACGCACGGATCACAGCGGCCGCCAAAGCTTCGATCAAAGCCATAGGGGGTCCTT